>NZ_JAJSAW010000009.1:0-205153 GCF_021378985.1 Pseudomonas sp. JR33AA | reverse complement strand
AAGCAGGGCCGGCCCTTTCGCGGGTGAACCCGCTCCTACGACGGCCTGTGTCCAACCACCGATGTGTGTCTACCGCGTGGTAGGAGCGGGTTTACCCGCGAATACGGCAGCAGCGGCAACGGTGAACGACGGGGGGAAATTGGCCCGCAGGCCCGGCCCGTTCGCGGGTGAACCCGCGCCTACAGGCGACTGCCCAGAGCAAGACCACTGTCAGGCCGTAGCGCTGACCATTCCGCCCGCACTGCTGCCGCCCTCCTGCTGCAACAGTTCCAGCAACTGCGCCGTGGCCGCCATGATCTGCCCGTTGAGGGTGGCAATGCTCGCCTGCTTGGCACCGACCGCTGCCGCTTTCGCAGCCTCGTCCATCTTGCTGTTCTGCAATGCAGCCAACTGTTTCTGTTCCTCTGCCAATTGCTTCTGCAGATCCTTGATCAGTTGACGCAGCTCGCTCACAGCCTCCGACTCGCCACTGCCTTCAGTGTCAGTGGATTGCGCCTGGCTACCTGCTGACACCTTCATGCTGTCACTGCTGATGCTCAACGGCCCCACCGCCTCACCGGCCTGTTTCGCCTGTTCACGCTCGGTTGCTGCAGTCGCGCTAAGCGTCTGCGCTGAAACACCATTGATCATCAGGTTGCTTGCCGTGATACCACTCATGTCGATTCCCTGCCTGAAAGATTGGTCCTTGCCGTAACCAACACATCGGCCGCCTCACGCTGTTCTTTAGCCCGCTTAAATTCCCCCTCGGCTGGCTCGTTCCAACTCATGTACTTGCGCAGGAGCCGGAGCCCCGGCGGGCGTCCATATTCGACCATTCAGGGAATCGCAGCCATGAGCCAGTCCTCACAGCAGGAAACCATCAAAGACATGATCGGCGTGGGCTTTGGCCCCTCCAACCTGGCCTTGGCCATCGCCCTGGAAGAACTCGCCGAATCCCGGGGCCATGCGCTCGACGCACTGTTCATCGACAAGCAGCAAGACTACCACTGGCACGGCGAGACCCTGGCTACCCAAAGCGAGTTGCAGATCTCGTTCCTCAAGGACCTGGTGTCGCTGCGCACCCCGACCAGCCCTTACAGCTTCGTCAACTACCTGCACCAGAAGCAGCGCCTGGCCGACTTCATCAACCTCGGCACCTTTTACCCCTGCCGCCTGGAGTACAACGACTACCTGCGCTGGGCCGCCGAGCATTTCGCCTCCCAGGCGGTGTATGGGCAGGAAGTGTTGCGCATCGAACCGCACGTGCATGCAGGCCGGGTCCAACACCTGTGCGTGATCACGCGTGACAAACAAGGCCGCGAATACAGCCGCCCCACCCGCTCGGTGGTGGTGGGCAGCGGTGGCACGCCGAAAATCCCGGACAACTTCGGCGCCTTCAAGGACGACCCGCGAGTCTTCCACCACTCGCAGTACCTGAGCAGCCTGACCAAACTGCCGTGCACGGCTGGCAAACCCATGCGCATTGCCGTGATCGGCTCAGGCCAGAGCGCCGCCGAGGCATTCATCGACCTCAACGACAGCTACCCGTCAGTCAAGGTCGACATGATTCTGCGCGGCTCGGCCCTCAAGCCCGCCGATGACAGCCCCTTCGTCAACGAGATCTTCTCGCCCGACTATACCGACCTGGTCTACAACGAACCGGCCGAACAGCGCAGCAAACTGCTGGGCGAATACCACAACACCAACTACTCGGTGGTCGACCTCAACCTGATCGAACGCATTTACGGCATCCTCTACCGGCAGAAGGTTGCCCATCAGTACCGCCACAACGTGCTGTGCCGGCGCCACGTGGAAGCGGTGGTGGCCACCCGCGAAGGCCTGGAACTGACCCTGCGCGACCTCGCCACCGGCCAGCAGCAAACCCACCGCTACGATGCCGTCATCCTCGCCACCGGTTACGAGCGCCGCTCGCACCGTGAATTGCTGGCGCCGCTGGCCGATTACCTGGAGGACTTCAGCGTCGACCGCAACTACCGCGTACTGGCCAGCCCGGACCTGCAAGCCTCGGTGTACCTGCAGGGCTTCTGCGAAAACAGCCACGGCCTGAGTGACACCCTGCTTTCGGTCCTGCCGGCACGCGCTGCGGAAATTGGCCGGGCGCTGTACCAGGACCTGGAGCAGTTGCACGAAAAGCCCCAGGCAGCAGTGGCACTGACCCGCGCCTGACTCCTCTGCAACCCGCCATCAAGGCCGGACTGATGCCTCGCGCGCAGTCCGGTATTTGTGCTTTGAAACATTTGCTTTCATTTTAACCTGCAGGTTTTCAATTCTCATTCGTCCTTATCAGTACAGCTCTCTTTGGTTGGGCTCGCGCTCGACCACCCATAGCAGAAGACCGTCTGATGGCCAAATCACCGAAGAAATCCAAATCCAGGCTGTGGTTCCTGGTCCACAGCTGGCTCGCCTTGCCGATCTGGTTCTTTGTCCTGATCGTCTGCTTCACCGGCATGCTCGCCGTGGTCAGCCAGGAAATCGTCTGGCTCGCCGACCCGGCCGTGCGCGCCAACAAGCCAGACGCGGACACCGAGCGCATGAGCTTTCAGCAGGTGCTGGAGGCCTTGAACAAAGCCGAGCCGGACATGGTGGTGGAGCGCCTGAGCCAACCGGATGGTTCGCACTTCGCGGTAAAGGCCAATGTCACCCTGCCTGACGGCACCAGCCCGACGCTGTATGTAAACCCCTACACCGGAACCATTCAGGGCAAGACCCCGGACTTCAACTTCGAAGCCTTCACCCGCGCCCTGCACGGCTGGTGGCTGGTGCCGTTCACCAACGGCTTCAGCTGGGGCTGGTACCTGGTATCGCTGCTCGGCCTGCCGATGCTGGCCTCGCTGGTCACCGGCCTGGTGGTTTACAAGAAATTCTGGAAAGGCTTTTTCAAACCCGTGCGGACCGGCCATGGTTCGCGAATCTTCTGGGGTGACCTGCACCGTCTGTCCGGGGTGTGGTCAATCTGGTTCATTGCGGTCATTTCCGTCACCGGTACCTGGTTCCTGATCCAGGCGATCCTGTTCGACAACCACATCACCCTTTCCAGCCAGCCCATTGTGCCGGTGATCGCCCGGGACGAAGTGCCACAAACGCCAGATGGCAGCCCCGCCTCGCGCATCAACCTGGATGAGGCAGCACGCCTTGCCGGCCTGGCGATCCCGGGTCTGGAAGTGAGTGCCATCTCGCTCCCCGCCACTGCCTACAGCCACATTACGCTGTCGGGCCCGGGCTGGTACCCGTTGATGTTGCAGAGTGTTTCGGTGAATCCGTACACACGCAATGTCGACAGCCAGTTCCTGATCAGCGACCGTTCGGCCCTGGAGTTCGTCACCGAATCCATGCGCCCGCTGCACACCGGCGACTTTGGCGGTTTGCCGATCAAGCTGGTGTGGTTCTTCTTCGGCCTGATCCTCACCCTGATGGTGCTCAGCGGCCTGCTGATCTGGACCAAGCGCACCGCCCAGGCCACCGCCGCGGCCCTCAAGCGCAGCGAGCGCGCGCCGCGAGCGGTACGCAGTGAAACCACCGTGGAGATCCACTCATGAGCCAGGCCCCGGCCCTGCCCGCCAGCCCGCTGAAGCAGTTTTGGCTGAAGTGGCGTTTTCACCTGAACATCCTGCTGATCCTGATCCCGCTGGGCTTCATGCCCAAGTACTTCGCAGACGCCAGGCTGTTCCGTGGCGACGCCGGCCTTGGCGCAAACGTGATCAGTGATATCCAGGTCGGCCCCTACAGCCTCGACCTTGCCGAACTGCGTGACGAGGCGCCACGCGCCGACGGCCCCGCCGGCTACTTCAAATCGTTCAATGCATCGCTGTGCAAGGCCTGCATGAAAAACGTCAAGGCCGCCTACCTGCGCATCGGCAAGCCACGCAGCCTGCGCGCCGCCGGCACCATTTTCTTCGGTGCACCGTACAACATGGGCACCTCGTTGCCGATTCCGCCGCGCACCAAACCCGACGCGCACATCTGGATCACCCTGGAAGGCTGGGACGGCAGTATGCACCAGGCGTCGATCCCCCTGGCCAAGGCATCGCCAGCCACTGTGGCATGGCTCGAGAAACAAGGAGAAAACAAATGAATTACCTGATGCGCACCCTGGCGCTGCCCTTGCTGGTACTGGCCGCCGACCCCGCGCTGGCGCACAACCCGATGTGCGAGTGCGAAGAGCTGGCCAGCGGCCAGGTCAAGTGCACCGGCGGTTTCTCGGACGGCAGCGGCGCCCCCGGGGTGACCCTCGACGTGATCGGTTATGACGAACAGGTGCTGGTCGGCGGCAAGCTTGGCAACGACTCGACACTCACCTTCAAGCGCCCGGACGGTGAATTCTACGTGCTGTTCGACGCTGGCCCCGGGCACGTGGTGGAAGTGGACTACGCCGATATCGCCCAGCCATGAGCCGCGCCCACGTCATTCGCCCGGCCGGTGCCGGGCACGAAACCCTGTACGTGCTGCTGGCAAGCCTGCTGATCGTGGCGCTCGCCGCCTGCGTGGTGCTGCTGCGCGGTGAGCGAGAGGATGAACAGGCCATCGCCAGCCACCAGATCGACGCCCGCCGCGACCTCACCGCCGCCGAGCAAGGCCTGTACACCGACCTGCGGGTAGCCTTCGACGAGATCCAGCTCCTGCGCGAAGAAAACGCCGTCACGCCCAGCGTAAGGGCCCTGGCCGAGGAAGGCCTGCCGCCGTTCGTGGTCGACGCCGGCAGCCAGAGCCGTGGCGGCCACCAATGGTCTTGGCTGGAACCCGGCGCCTACCTGGGCCGCAGCCAAGCCCCCGAAGTTGCCGGCAGCCTGCTGCTGATCCTGCCACCCGACAGTACAGGCCAAGCCGATGTCTGGCTGCGCCGCGACCGCGCCGACGTGGTCCCGGACGACCTCGGCCAGGCCGCCCTGATCGCCGCTGGCTGGCAGCAAGTGGTCAGCCATTACGACGCCGGGGTCACCCGCGAACACCGTCACTGAACCCAAGGACTCGCCCATGTTCCGCTCCGCCCTCGCCCTGCTCCTGGCCCTTGCCTTGCCGGCACTGGCCCTGGCCGATAACAACAAGCCGCTGCGAATCGGCATCACCCTGCACCCCTACTACAGCTACGTGAGCAATATTGTCGGCGACAAGGCCGAGGTGGTTCCCCTGATTCCGGCGGGCTTCAACCCGCACGCCTACGAGCCGCGGGCCGAGGACATCAAGCGCATCGGCACACTGGACGTGGTGGTGCTCAACGGTGTTGGCCATGACGATTTCGCAGACCGCATGATCGCCACCAGCGAAAAACCCGACATCGCCACTATCGAAGCCAATCAGAACGTGCCGCTGCTGGCGGCCACTGGCATTGCCGCCCGTGGTGCCGGCAAGGTGGTCAACCCGCACACCTTTCTGTCGATCAGCACCACCATCGCCCAGGTGAACAACATCGCCCGTGAACTGGGCAAGCTCGACCCGGACAACGCCAAGCTGTACACGCAAAACGCCCGTGCCTACGCCAAACGCTTGCGCGCGCTGCGTGCCGAGGCCCTGGCCAAGGTTACCGAAGCCCCTGACGCCACGTTCCGGGTCGCCACCATCCATGCTGCCTATGACTACCTGGTGCGCGACTTCGGCCTGGAGGTGACCGCCGTGGTCGAGCCGGCCCATGGCATCGAACCCAGCCCGGCGCAGCTGAAAAAGACCATCGACCAGCTCAAGGCCCTGGACGTGCGGGTGATCTTCTCGGAAATGGACTTCCCGTCGGCCTATGTCGAAACCATTCAGCGTGAGTCCGGCGTGCGCCTGTATCCGTTGACGCATATTTCCTACGGCGATTACACCAAGGACAAATACGAGGTCGAAATGAAGCGCAACCTGGACACAGTGGTCCGCGCCATCCAGGAGAACCGCGCATGACCGCCGCCGCCAACCTGGTGACCGCCTGCGGGCCGCGCATCGAATTCACTGGCATCGACCTGACCTTGGGGCGTACGCGCATCCTTGAGCAGGTCAGTTTCAGCGTGGCAGCAGGCAGCGTGCACGCCATTGTCGGCCCCAACGGTGGCGGCAAGAGCTCGTTGATCAAGACCCTGCTCGGGCAGATGCCCCACCAGGGCCAGCTGACGTTGCATTGGCCTGGTGAGCGCGAAGTGATTGGCTATGTGCCGCAGGCACTGGAGTTCGACCGCGGCCTGCCAATGACCGTGGACGACTTCATGGCCGCCATGTGCCAGCGCCGCCCGGCCTTCCTCGGCCTGTCGCGGCGCGTGAAGCCGGCCATTGATGCAGCCTTGGTTCAGGTTGGCATGCTCGACAAGCGCACGCGGCGCATGGGTGCGCTGTCCGGCGGGGAGCGCCAGCGCGTGCTACTGGCCCAGGGCCTGATCCCCGAGCCGCAGTTGCTGGTGCTGGATGAACCGATGTCGGCCCTCGATGAAGCCGGAATCCAGGTGTTCGAACAGTTATTGCAGGGCTGGCGTCAGGCCGGCACTACCGTGCTGTGGATCGAGCATGACCTGGAAGCCGTGTTGCGCCTGGCGGACCGGGTGACGGGCTTGAGCCGCCAGGTGCTGTTCGATGCGCCGCCTGCCCAGGCCCTGACCCCTGAGCGTCTGCTCGGCCTGTTCTCCGTTCACCCGCGTAGCGAGAGCCTTGCCTGATGAGTTTTGAAACCTTTCGCCAAATGGTCCAGGACTGGGCCACTGCCGGCTACCTGCCCGAGGCGCTGGCCTACGGCTTCGTGGTCAACGCCCTGTTGGCCGGCCTGATGATCGGCCCGGTGTTGGGCGGCCTGGGCACCTTGGTGGTGGTCAAGCGTTTTGCCTTCTTCTCCGAAGCGGTCGGCCATGCGGCGCTGACCGGCGTGGCCATCGGTATCCTGCTGGGTGAGCCCTATACCGGGCCTTACGGCAGCCTGTTCGGCTACTGCCTGCTGTTCGGCATCCTGCTCAACTTCCTGCGCAACCGTACCGGGCTGTCGCCGGACACGCTGATTGGCGTGTTCCTGTCGGTGTCGCTGGCGCTGGGCGCCAGCCTGCTGTTGATGCTGGCGGGCAAGATCAACGTGCACATCCTCGAAAACGTGCTGTTCGGCTCGGTACTGACCGTTAGCGCCCAGGACTTGCTCGTGCTGGGCATCGTTGCGGTGCTGGTGCTGGCCTTGGCGCTGCCGCTGTACAACCGCATCATGCTGGCCAGTTTCAATCCGCAGCTGGCGGCGGTGCGCGGGGTAGCGGTGAAGACCCTGGACTACCTGTTCGTGGTGCTGGTGACGTTGGTGACCGTGGCTGCGGTGAAGGTGATCGGGGCCATCCTGGTCGGTGCGCTGCTGGTCATCCCGGCCGCCGCCGCTCGCCTGGTCAGCCAGTCGCTCAAGGGCTTTTTCTTCCTGTCGGTGCTGATTGCCACCCTCAGCACCCTGCTCGGTATTCTGCTGCCCATCGTTTTCGACCTGCCGGTGCCGTCAGGGGCCGCGATCATCCTGGTCGCCGGCATCTGCTTTGCCCTGGCCGCCCTGGCCCGCGCCCTCGTTCCCCGCCTGCAAGGAAACCCGGCATGAACTTCAAACACCTGACCCTGGCGCTGGCAATGGCCGGCCTGCCGTCCCTGTCTTTCGCCACGCAAGTGCTGACGACCCTGCCCGTCACCCACAGCCTGGCCAGCGCCCTGCTCGACGGCACTGCGGTACAGCTCCAGCGGGCAGCACCGGCCAACGTGCCTGCCAGCCGCCAACCGTCGTATTTCAGCGGGCGGGGTGGCGCAGGCCTGCACAAGGCTGCCCAGCAGGCAGATGCGGTGATCGGCGTGCGTTCGATCTGGCGCGACGACCCGCTGTACCCGATGGCCCGACGCAGCAATATCCGCATTGTCGAGATCGATGCTGCGCGGCCGGTGGATGGCGCACTGCCGGGCATTGCGGTGAACGGTGACGATGCCTATGGCGCTTACCCCTGGCTCAACCCCACCAACCTCGGGCGCATGGCCGACGTGGTGGCCAACGACCTGGAGCGCCTGGCGCCGGACGACAAGGCAAAGATCCAGGGCAACCTGGCAGGGCTCAAGCGCCAATTGCTGGAACTTTCGGCCAACAGCCAGACGCGCCTGGCCAACGTCGACAACCTGACGGTGGTGAACCTGTCGGAGAAGCTGGGCTATCTGGTCAACGGGTTGAACCTGGATGCGGTTGAGCAGCCACTGCCGGCCGAATGGGATGCAGCCGCCCTCAAGGCGCTGGGGGAGCACCTGAAGGCGCAAGACGTGGCGCTGGTGCTTGACCATCGTCAGCCGGACGCGGCAGTGGCCGAGGTGATCAAGGCGTCCGGGGCTAAGCTGGTGGTGGTGGACAGTGACCCTGAAGATGCGATTGCGGGGCTCAAAGCCAGCGTTGAGCAGGTGGTTGCGGCATTGGGCGAGCGCTGATCGGGCAGGCCCGCGCGGTGGATAGCACGGGCTTCGCCCGTGTTCGCGGGTGAACCCGCTCCTACGACGGCCAGTGCCGAACCACCGTGTGTAGGAGCGGGTTCACCCGCGAACACCGGCAAAGCCGGTGCCACGCAACGCGTCACCTGCTTCTGGATCGCGGTAGCTGCCAGACTAACGCTTCATGCACCGCTGATAGCGCTCATCCACCCGCCCGGCAAACCAGGCCGTGGTCAGCTTGCGGGTAATCTTCGGGCTCTTCAGCTCGATGCCCGGAAGCACGGCGCGGGGTACCGGTTTGCCGGCCTTGGCATCCGCCAGGGCAAACACCCCGCCGTACAGCTTGCTGTCTTCGAACGCCAGGCTGTCAGCCTCCTCCAGCTGGCTTCGGATCTGCGGGTTGCGCAGTCCCAGCTTCACCCCCAGCTTGCGCGCGGCCATTTCAGTCGCCCCCGGCATGATCGCCCCCGGCGCCACCAGGTCGCCGTCCAGTGCCAACTTCACCCCCGTGACCTTGCTCAATGCCGCCTGGAATGCCGCATTGCGGCTGGCGTACCAGCCCGCGTTGAAATCGGCGAAACGGTAAAGCTGGCGCTCGTAGTGGGCCGGGTAGCCCAACAGGTGGGCAATACCGAAGTACATGCCGCCGCGCCGGCTGAACACTTCCTGGCGAATCGTGCCTTCATGGCTGTAGGGGTAATCCCTTGCATGCTTTTCGGCGAAGTCGATGCTGACCTGCATCGGCCCGCCGGTGTGCACCGGATTCAGCCCGCCCAGCAAGGTCTTGCCCAGCGGCACGCGCGCAACGACTTCGTCGTAGAGTTCGCTCAACTGCTTTTCGCTGCGCACCGTCTGCAACCGCTGCTGGTAGCTCTGGCCGTTGCCCGACGGCGTCTTAAGCGCACCGTCGACCAGCAGTTTGGGAATGTGCAGGCGCGCAGCGCGGCGGTCGATCTCCTGGCGGGCGATACGCCCAAGGTTGGGCACCTGCGGGTCCGCAGTGAAGGTCGACTCCTGCTCGGTCACCGCCAGCACTGCGCACAGGTTACTTTTACTGGGCGCTATGCGCTGGGCTTCGAAGGCTGCCTGGATATCTTTGGCCCAACCCTCGCGGTCCTTGGCCTGGGCGGGTAACAGCCGCAGCAGCTGCGCACGGATTTTGGCCGGGTCCGCTTCGGGCGCTTCTTCGCGGCGCCCGGCACAGCCTTGCAACAGCGCCAGGGCCATCACCGAAATGGCCAGTAATCGGCGGTTCAGGGCTGTTCACCGACCAGATAGGTTTTGCTGATGTGGCGAAACTGCGGGTGCCCGGCACTGCCCATCAATTCGAACAGCACCATCTCGCGGGTCACCACCTGCGCACCGGCGGCACGCATGCGCGCCAGGCCTGCGGCCTTGCTGGCCGGGGTGCGGCTGTCGCAGGCATCCTCGACCACGAACACTTGCTTGCCCAGGGCCAGCAGGCCGAGCACGGTCTGCAGCACGCAAACATGGGTTTCCATGCCGCAGACGATCACCTGCTCGCGCGCCATCAAACTGGCTGGCAGGCACTCGGCAGCCACGCAGGAAAAGTGATTTTTTTCCACCACTTCGGCTGCCGGTGCTGCAGCCAGCAGTTCGGCCAGGGTATGGCCCAGGCCTTTGGGGTACTGCTCGGAAATCACCGTCGGCAGCGCTAGCTCGGCGGTCGCCGCCAGCAACCAGCGGGCCCGTGCCCGAGTGCCTTCGGGGTCGCTCATGGCACCGATCAGTTTTTCCTGGATGTCGACGACCAGTAGCGTGGCCTGGAGTGGATCGATCAGCATTGTCTGCCTCTTGCCTGGGAAAAACCCTAGCCTCCCCCAGGCAAGCGGTGACGTCAATCAGGCGGACAGCCGAAGCGGCTGCAGCGACGCGGTCAGCGCAGCGAGCACCCGGCCTTCCTGCTCATGGATGAAGAAATGGCCACCTGGGAACATCTGCAGCGAGAACGTGCCTAGGGTTTCACTGCGCCATGCCCGCAGTTGCTCATCACTGGCCCGGTCATCCACGCCACCCAGCACATGCAGTGGGCACTGCAACGGCGGTCGCTGCCGGTAGGTGTAAGTGCCGCACAACAGAAAATCGGCGCGCAAGGTCGGCAAGGTCAGGCTCATCAACTCAGCGTTGGCCAGCACTTCCTCAGGCGTGCCCTGCAGCTCACGCAACTCGCTGATCAGCTCGGCGTCACTCTTGGGCTCGCGCCAGTTGTTGCCGTCGTAGTCTTCACGCCGGGTAGGTGCCGCGGTGCCGCAGGCGAACAAGGCCAGCGGCGCCGGGCAACCCAATGCCTGCAGCTCATGGGCCAGCTCGAAGGCCAGCAGTGCACCCAGGCTGTGACCGAGCAGCGCATAAGGCGCGCTTGCCGTCAGGCGCTGCTCGCTGGCCAGTTGCCGGGCCAGCACTTGCATGTCGGTGTGCAGCGACTCGCCCATGCGCGCGCCCCGCCCAGGCAATTCTACCGGGCGCACCTGCAACCATGCCGGCAGCTTGCGACGCCAGCGGCTGTAGACCATGGCGCTGGCCCCGGAGTACGGCAGGCACAGCAGGTTCAGCACGGTCACTGGGCGGCAGCTTCGGCCATTTTCTGGCGCAGGCTCAGCGGGCGCATGTCGGTCCAGACTTCATCGATGTAGGCCAGGCAGTCCTTCTTCAGGCCGCTTTTGCCCACAGCTCGCCAGCCGTTGGGGATGGCTTTGTAGTCCGGCCAGATCGAGTATTGCTCTTCGTGGTTGACCACTACCTGGAACTGGATATCGTCGCGGTCGAAAACGGAAGTCATTGCCTGTCTCCTTAAGTGATGATGCCGCTGCGCGCCTGGCGCAGGGTGGCTTCCAAGTAGACGTAGCAAGCGTTGAAAAAATTAAAGGAACTGACGCGCCCCATCTGGGCGCGGCCGGTGCAGGTATCAACGTTCAGGTATCACACAACAAGTCGTGCGTATCGAGCAACCGGAACGCAACCTGCGGATTACGCTCCAGCCCGCGCCGGATCGCCGCCGGGATAGACTGCCGGGTCTTGCGGCACAGCCCGGGCTGGTCATCCAGTTCGATGACGATGCCGCGCATGGTCCGTACCTCGTTGTAACCGGGGGCGATGTGCACGCGGATGCCGAGGTTTTCGTACAGGCGCCGCTGCAGACGTTGGAGGTCTTCCAGGTCTTTCAGATTTTCCAGCCGTTCGAGCAGGCGTTTTTCTTCCTGCCGGGTCAGCAAGAGGATGCGCTGGGCGGCCTGCGGATAGTCGGCCAGTTGCTCGCGGCCGCAGACGCAGGCACCAGGGGGGCACGGTTGGCGTAAAGGAACGGGTGTGGTCATAGGGCAAGCATAGCCTGTACCGACGGTCAGAGCTGCGCCAGCCGCGCGCGCAGGAAACTGACAAAACCCTGCACCGGCCGCGCCACCTGCCGGTGCTGCGGATACACCGCCGACAGCTGCAGCGCGGGCGGGCGCCACTCATCCAGAACCGTCACCAACTGCCCCTGCGCCAACGCTTGCCCAACGATAAAGGTCGGCAGGTAAGTGACCCCCATCCCGGCAATCGCAGCACCCCGCAGCAACTCGCCATTGTTCGCCCGCATGCGCCCGGTCACCTGAATGGCGTGGGTTTTGCCACCTTTGTGGAATTGCCACTGCACCTGCCGCGAATGCCCATAGGGCAGGCATTCATGCGCGGCGAGCTCATCCGGTTTCCCCGGCACGCCCCGTGCCTGCAAATACGCGGGGCTTGCACAGTAGACCCGTTCGACACCGGCGATACGCCGGGCGATCAGGCTGGAGTCCTCCAGTGCACCAATGCGTAGCGCCAGGTCATAGCCTTCACCGATCAGGTCCACGGCGCGGTCGCTCAGGTCTACCTCCACATCAACCTGGGGGTGCAACTGCAGAAACTCGGTCAGCAGGCAGCCCAGGTGCGCCATGGCAAACGATAGCGGCGCGCTGAGGCGCAAGGTGCCGCGCAGGACTTGGGCCTGGCCGCTGATGTCGTGTTCGACCTGCTGCACTTCCCCCAGCAGGCGCAGGGCCGACTGATAGTAGTGCTGCCCCAGTGGTGTGGCATCGAGGCGCCGGGTGGAGCGGTTGAGCAGGCGCACGCCCAGGCGCTCTTCAAGCTGCATCAGACGCCGGCTGACCGATTGCTTGGACATGCCCAGACGGTCGGCGGCAGCGGTGAAACTGCCGGCCTCCATCACTTGGGCAAAGATCCGCATGTCTTCGTAAGGGTTCATTGTCTCGCTCTTGCTGACAGTCAAACACTTTATAGCGGCTTTTTCCCACCCATGCATCTGCCTAATCTACGCACAAGTCGCAGCGATGGCCCCACAGGCCACACAAGACGCCCACTCCCAACACTTGCACAGAAAAGGATCCGCTCATGAACATTGTCCACAAAGCCCTCACCACCTCCCTCTTGGCCCTGTCTGTTTCCACTGCCTTTGCCGCAGGCAGCCCAGGTGTCGAACAACACACCCAGGCCTTCCTCGAAGCCCTGGAGAAAGGGGGTGGCAAGCCGCTGGAACAGCTCAGCCCGAAGGACGCCCGCGCAGTACTGACCGGTGCCCAGGCTTCGGTCAAGGTCGACCTCTCGGGGATCGAAGTGAAGGAACGTACCATTCAGGCCAACGGCCAGTCGATCAAGCTGCAAGTGGTGCGCCCGACTAATGTCAAAGGTGATCTGCCGGTGTTCATGTTCTTCCACGGCGGCGGCTGGGTGCTGGGCGACTTCCCGACCCACCAGCGACTGATCCGCGACCTGGTGATCGGCTCGGGTGCAGTGGCGGTCTATGTGGACTACACCCCGTCACCGGAAGCGCACTACCCGACAGCGATCAACCAGGCCTACGCCGCGACTCGCTGGGTGGCCGAGCATGGCAAGGAGATCGGCGTGGATGGCAAGCGCCTGGCTGTAGCCGGCAACAGCGTTGGCGGCAACATGGCGGCGGTGGTTGCGCTCAAGGCCAAAGAGGCCGGCACCCCTACCCTGCGCTTCCAGCTGCTGCTGTGGCCGGTGACCGATGCCAGCTTCGAGACTGCATCCTACAAGCAGTTTGCCGAAGGACACTTCCTGACCACCGGGATGATGAAGTGGTTCTGGAACAACTACACCACGGATGCCAAGGCGCGGGAACAGATCTACGCCTCGCCGCTGCGGGCCACCGCCGAACAGCTGAAGGGCTTGCCGCCGGCCCTGGTGCAAACGGCTGAGTTCGATGTGCTTCGGGATGAAGGTGAGGCGTATGCCCGCCAGTTGAATGCAGCCGGCGTGACAGTAACCTCGGTGCGCTATAACGGGATGATTCATGACTATGGGCTGCTCAACCCGTTGAGCCAAGTGCCGGCAGTAAAGGCGGCGCTGCGGCAGGCGGCCGGCGAACTTAACGTTCATCTGCAGTGAGTCGATGAGCAATGGACCCGCCTGGGCGGGTCTTTTGCTTCTATTTGCGGAAACGGCTCGCAGGCTTCAATGAATCTGCCATCGGTGCGGCAGGTCCGGCCCTTTCGCGGGTAAACCCGCTCCTACACCGGCCACACAAACGTCAATTCTGTGGTGACCTGTGTAGGAGCGGGTTTACCCGCGAAAGGGCCGGCAAATCCTGCTCAGGGCTCAAACCCTTCCACAATGATCACCTCAGCCTTCGCCACCCCTTGGCGATGGCTGCATGCCTCTTGGTACAGCGCGGAGCGGTAACAGGCGACGGCCTGCGCGTACGAGTCGAACTCGATCACCACGCTACGCTGAGGGGTAGGCCGCCCTTCCATTGCCTCACTGCGCCCGCCACGGGCCAAAAAGCGGCCGCCGAATGCCTGGAAGGCCGCCGGCGCCCGCTGAGTGTACTGCTGGTATTGCTCGGGGTCGGTCACGTCCACATGCGCGATCCAATAGGCCTTCATGCGCTGCTCTCCTGCTCAGGCGATATTTGTGTATGATGGTATACCATAAAAATCACCCCACCACAGAGAGTGTGCACCATGGCTTTCAACACCATCGAGGAACTTCTCGAGGACTACCGGCAAGGCAAGATGGTCCTGCTGGTGGATGACGAGGACCGGGAAAACGAAGGCGACCTGCTGATCGCCGCCGAGCGTTGCGACGCCCAGGCCATCAACTTCATGGCCCGCGAGGCGCGCGGGCTGATCTGCCTGACCTTGACCGACGATCACTGCCAGCGCCTGGGCCTGGAGCAGATGGTTCCGGCCAACGGTAGCGTGTTCAGCACCGCGTTCACCGTGTCGATCGAGGCGGCCACCGGGGTCACCACCGGCATTTCCGCCGCTGACCGGGCACGCACCGTGGCAGCGGCCATGGCCCCCAACGCCCGCCCCGAAGACTTGGTACAACCTGGCCACATCTTCCCCCTGCGGGCACGCGAAGGCGGGGTGCTGACCCGTGCCGGCCACACCGAAGCCGGCTGCGACCTGGCACGCCTGGCCGGCTTCAGCCCCGCCTCTGTCATTGTTGAAGTGCTGAACGACGACGGCACCATGGCCCGCCGCCCCGACCTGGAAGTGTTCGCCGCCCGGCATGGCATCAAGATCGGCACCATCGCCGACCTGATCCACTACCGCCTGAGCACCGAGCAGACCGTCAAGCGCATCGGCGAGCGCGAGCTACCGACCGTGCATGGCACCTTCCGCCTGGTCACTTATGAAGACCGCATCGAAGGTGGTGTGCACATGGCCATGGTCATGGGCGACATTCGCCGCGAACAGCCGACCCTGGTGCGGGTGCATGTGATTGACCCGCTGCGCGACCTGGTGGGTGCCGAATACGCAGGCCCCGCCAACTGGACGCTGTGGGCGGCGCTGCAGAAGGTGGCTGAGGAAGGTACTGGCGTGGTGGTGATCCTGGCCAACCACGAATCCTCCCAGGCCTTGCTTGAGCGCGTGCCACAACTGACCCACCCTGTGCGGCCCTATCAACGTGGCCAGTCCAAGGTGTATTCCGAAGTGGGTACCGGGGCGCAAATTCTGCAGGACCTTGGCGTGGGCAAGCTGCGCCACCTGGGGCCTCCGCTGAAATACGCGGGGCTGGCGGGCTATGAGCTGGAGGTGGTGCAAAGCATCCCGTTCGAACCCGGGATTGCAAGCTAAAAGCAACATCAGCAACTGATTGTAGGAGCGGGTTCACCCGCGAATGCGTCGGTGGCGTCACCATCGCATTCGCGGGTAAACCCGCTCCTACAGGGCCCTTGGTGCTTTTGACAGGGCGGAGTGATGGCCGGTCGCCCCATACCTCTTGCCAAAATTTTGGAATACCATAATATGATATCCCGTAGACCTTGATTCTGCAGGCCGGCACCTACAATTAAAAACGGCCCCAGACACTTTGTTTTAGCTGCTCCCCGAACACAGTTGGCGGGCGCACCAAAGCCCCGCCTCGAATAACAAAAGCAACGAGGGCGTAACCATGCTGTTGAGCAAACGTGTAACCGCAGTGCTGTCCGCCAGCCTGCTGACCTTGGCATGTCAGGCCGCCCAGGCCGCCGACAGCCTCAACTTCGTCAGCTGGGGCGGTACCACCCAGGACGCCCAGAAAGAAGCGTGGGCCGTACCCTTCACCAAAGCCACCGACATCAAGGTCGTGCAGGACGGTCCCACCGACTACGGCAAGCTCAAGGCCATGGTCGAGAGCGGTAACGTGCAGTGGGACGTGGTCGACGTCGAAGCCGACTTTGCCCTACGTGCCGCCAGCGAAGGCCTGCTCGAACCCCTCGACTTCAACCAGATCAAGCGCGACAAGATCGACCCTCGCTTCGTGTCCGACCATGGCGTCGGCTCGTTCTTCTTCTCCTTCGTGCTCGGCTACAACGAAGGCAAGCTCGGCGCCAACAAGCCGGTGGACTGGACCGCACTGTTCGACACCAAGACCTACCCGGGCAAACGCGCCCTGTACAAATGGCCGAGCCCCGGCGTGCTGGAACTGGCCCTGCTGGCCGACGGCGTAGCCCCCGACAAGCTGTACCCGCTGGACCTGGACCGCGCCTTCAAGAAGCTCGACACCATCAAGAAAGACATCGTCTGGTGGGGCGGTGGCGCCCAATCACAGCAATTGCTGGCCTCAGGTGAAGCCTCGCTCGGCCAGTTCTGGAATGGCCGTGTCTATGCCCTGCAGCAAGACGGTGCACCGGTGGGCGTGAGCTGGAAGCAGAACCTGGTCATGGCCGACTTCCTGGTCATCCCCAAAGGCGCCAAGAACAAGGAAGCGGCCATGAAATTCCTGGCCAACGCCAGCAGCGCCGAGGGCCAGGCAGAGTTCGCCAACAAGACCGCCTACGCGCCGGTCAACGTCGACAGCGTGGCCAAACTGGACAAAGACCTCGCGCCCAACCTGCCAACTGCCTACGCCCAGGACCAGGTTACCCTCGACTTCGCCTACTGGGCCAAGAACGGTCAAGCAATCGCGGCCCGTTGGAATGAGTGGTTGGTCAAATGAAAGTCGCCATCAACGCCCTGCACAATGCGCAAGGCACCCCCACGGGTGCCGGCGCCCCGGGCACCGCCCCGCGCCGCGCAAGCCTGAGCCAGCGCTGGAAAGGCAGCCGCAACCTGCTGCCCGCCCTGCTGTTCCTTGGCGTGTTCTTCTTCGCGCCGCTGGTCGGCCTGCTGCTGCGCGGGGTACTGGAACCCACCCCGGGGCTGGGTAATTACGAGCAGCTGTTTGCCAACTCGGCCTATGCACGTGTGCTGTTCAACACCTTTTCGGTGGCCGGCGTGGTGACCCTGATCAGCGTGCTGCTGGGCTTCCCGCTGGCCTGGGCGATCACCCTGGTGCCCAAAGGCTGGGGCCGCTGGCTGCTGAACATCGTGCTGCTGTCGATGTGGACCAGCCTGCTGGCGCGCACCTACTCGTGGCTGGTGCTGCTGCAGAGCTCGGGCGTGATCAACAAGGCGTTGATGGCCATGGGCATCATCGATGCCCCGCTGGAAATGGTGCACAACCTTACCGGCGTGGTAATCGGCATGAGCTACATCATGATCCCGTTCATCGTGCTGCCACTGCAGGCGACCATGCACGCCATCGACCCGATGGTGCTGCAGGCAGGTTCGATCTGTGGTGCCAGCCCGTGGACCAATTTCTGGAAGGTGTTCCTGCCGCTGTGCCGCTCGGGGCTGTTCTCCGGGGCGCTGATGGTGTTCGTGATGTCGCTCGGTTACTACGTGACCCCGGCGCTGCTGGGAGGTGCGCAGAACATGATGCTGCCTGAGTTCATCATCCAGCAGGTGCAGTCCTTCCTCAACTGGGGCCTGGCCAGCGCCGCTGCCGCACTGCTGGTCGCGATCACCCTGGTGCTCTTCTACCTGTACCTGAAGCTGCAGCCGGAATCCCCGGTTGGCAACGCGAGGTAAACCGCCATGCTCCTGTCTCCCAATGCCATGGGCCGCCCGCTGCGTACGGGCCTGTACCTGACCACCGGGGTCATTGCGGCCTTCCTGCTGCTGCCGGTGGTGTTCATTGTGTTGCTGTCATTCGGCTCGTCACAGTGGCTGGTGTTCCCGCCACCGGGCTGGACCTTCAAGTGGTACGGCCAGTTCTTCTCCAACCCGGAGTGGATGGACGCCGCACTGGCCAGCCTGAAGGTGGCCGTGCTGACCACCATCGCCGCCGTGCTGCTGGGCCTGCCCAGCGCCTTCGCGCTGGTGCGTGGGCGCTTCCCCGGCCGCGAGCTGCTGTACGGGCTGTTCACCATGCCGATGATCGTGCCGCTGGTGATCATCGCCGTGGCGGTGTACGCGCTGTTCCTCAAGCTCGGCTACACCGGCACGCTGTTCGCCTTCGTGGTCAGCCACGTGATCGTCGCCCTGCCCTTCACCATCATCTCGATCATCAACTCGCTGAAACTGTTCGACCAGTCGATCGAAGATGCCGCGGTGATCTGCGGAGCCTCACGCCTGCAGGCCATTTTCAAGGTCACTTTCCCGGCCATCCGCCCCGGCATGATCGCCGGTGGCCTGTTCGCGTTCCTGGTGTCGTGGGATGAAGTGGTGCTGAGCGTGATGATGGCCAGCCCCGACCTGCAGACCCTGCCAGTGAAGATGTGGACCACCCTGCGCCAGGACCTCAGCCCGGTGATCGCCGTGGCCTCGACCCTGCTGATCGGCCTGTCGCTGCTTGTCATGTTCATTGCCGCCGCCTTGCGCCGGCGCACCGAAACCAACGCCTGAGTGCGCGGAGATAACAACAATGAGTGCAGTGATCAAAGACAACGCGCACGGCAAGGCCCTGGTCAGCCTGCGCGGCCTGAACAAGCACTACGGCGACTTCACCGCCGTGGACAACCTCGACCTGGAGATCCAGGACGGCGAGTTCCTGACCTTCCTGGGTTCCAGCGGGTCGGGCAAATCCACCACCCTGTCGATGCTGGCCGGCTTCGAAACACCGAGCAGCGGCGAAATCCTGG
The DNA here is from genome assembly GCF_021378985.1 of Pseudomonas sp. JR33AA. Lineage (NCBI taxonomy): Bacteria > Pseudomonadati > Pseudomonadota > Gammaproteobacteria > Pseudomonadales > Pseudomonadaceae > Pseudomonas > Pseudomonas sp. JR33AA. The sequence continues at coordinate 186,360 of NZ_JAJSAW010000009.1, read as the reverse complement.
TCGACGGCCAGTCGCTGGTCAACGTGCCGCCGCACAAGCGTGACATCGGCATGGTGTTCCAGCGGTATTCGCTGTTCCCGCACCTGAATGTGCGTGACAACATTGCCTTCCCACTGGCCATTCGCAAACTCGGCGCTGCCGAAACCGCCAAGCGCGTCGACGCCATGCTCAAGCTGGTGCAACTGGAGCCGTTCGCCCACCGCAAACCCTCGCAAATGTCAGGCGGCCAGCAGCAGCGCGTGGCGATCGCCCGGGCGCTGGTGTACGAGCCGCGCATCCTGCTGATGGACGAGCCGCTCGGCGCGCTGGACAAGAAGCTGCGTGAAGACCTGCAGGACGAACTGCGCCAGTTGCACCGCCGCCTGGGCATCACCATTGTCTACGTCACCCACGACCAGGAAGAAGCCATGCGCCTGTCCCAGCGCATCGCCATTTTCAGCCACGGCAAGATCGTCGGCCTGGGCACCGGTTACGACCTGTACCAGAACCCACCGAATGCCTTTGTCGCATCGTTCCTGGGCAACTCCAACTTCCTGCGGATCAAGGCCAGCAGCAACGGTGCGGGCAGCTTCGAGGGCCAGCCAGTGGCCATTCGCTTGACCCCAGGGCTGGCCGCCGCGCAGGACGCACTGATCATGGTGCGCCCGGAGAAGGCTGTGGCCCTGACCGCCGAACAGGCCACGCGTGAACCGCTGCCGGCGGGTTGGAACGAAGTCAGTGCCAAGGTGGGTGAAGTGCTGTTCCTGGGTGAAAGCCAGACCTGCCATGTGGTGACTGCAGGGGGGACCGAGCTGACCGTGAAGGCACTGTCGGCGGCGGGCATGCCGATGCAGCCGGGCGACAGCGTGAAGGTACGTTGGGCAGTGGCAGACGCTTGCATTTATACCGAATGGGCCGAGAGCGACCTGAGCAAGTCGGCCGGGGCGCATTAACCTTTTCAGCGTTGCAACGCCTGCCGGATCGAGCACTGCCCGCGCGGCGCTCAATCTGGCAGGCGTTGCATGCTTGAAGGCGTGCGCCCCCGTCACATTATCATCACGCCACTGTCGTAATCTGCCGGCCAACACTGTGCCATAGGCCACCCGGCATGCTCCGCCTGCTTGTCTTGCTGCTCACCCTGCTTCCACTCGCGACCTGGTCTGAGCCCCTGCACCTGCGTGTCCAAGGTTCCAACACCATCGGCGCGGCCTTGATGCCGGCGCTGGTACAGGGGCAATTGCGCGCACAGCAGGCCACAGCCATCGAACAACAGCCAGGCAAGGTCGCCAACGAGTGGGTGATTACCGCCCGCGACGTGCACGGCCAGCCCTTGCGCATCGACATTGCCGCCCACGGTTCTAGCACCGGCTTTGTCGCGCTGGGCCGTGGCGAGGCTGACCTGGCCGCCGCCTCGCGGCCGATCAACGACCGTGAAGTGCGCCAGTTGCAGGCGCTGGGCAACCTGCGCGCAGCCGGCGCAGAACACGTGATCGGCCTCGACGGCGTCGCGGTCATCGTCCACCCCGACAACCCAATACCCCAACTGAACACCCGGCAACTGGCGCACATTTTCTCCGGGCAGATCCAGCGCTGGGAACAACTGGGCATACCTGGCGGGGCCATTCATCTGTATGCCCGTGACGACCGTTCCGGCACGTTCGAGACCTTCAAGGCGCTGGTGCTGGAACCTGAGCACGGCGAACTTTCGGCCAAGGCCCGGCGCTTCGAGTCCAGTGACGAACTGGCGGCAGGCGTGGGTACCGACCGCCAGGCCATCGGTTTCAGCAGCCTGGCCGCCGTACACGGGGCAAAGGTGCTGGCGGTGGCCGAGGGCGACGCGCCGGCCGTGCTGCCGGAGCGCGCACGGGTGGCCAGCGAGGACTACCCGCTCTCGCGGCGCCTGTACTTTTACCTCCCCGCCAACCCCAAACTCCTGGCCAAGGCCCTGGTCGATTTCGCTCAGAGCCCGGCCGGCCAGGCGATCATCGCCCAGCACGGTTTCGTTTCGCAGCAGATCAAGGCCCTGTCTGTCGCGCCCCAAAGCGACATGCCACCGCGCTATCGCACCCTGGCCCAGCAGGCGCAGCGGCTGAGTGTGAACTTCCGGTTCCAGGAAGGAAGCGCCAGGCTGGACAACAAGGCCTTGCGCGATGTTCAGCGGGTGGCAGAGTACCTGCGCCAGGCCGGGAAGCTGAAGGGCAAGGCAGTGCTGGTGGGGTTCGGCGACCCCAAGGAAACCCCCGGGCGCGCAGCGCTGCTCTCCCGCCTGCGCGCACAAGCGGTGCGCCGCGAACTGGCGCGCGGTGGCGTGGAGGTGCTGCAGGTGACCGGGATGGGCGATCAATTGCCAGTGGCCGGGAATGAACTGGAACAAGGCCGGCTGCGCAACCGGCGGGTCGAGGTGTGGGTGTATTGATCATCAGCGGGTGACGGTGCGCATGGTCACGAACTCTTCAGCCGCCGTCGGGTGCACGCCGATGGTTTCGTCGAACTGCTGCTTGGTCGCACCGGCTTTAAGCGCAATGCCCAGGCCCTGAATGATTTCGCCAGCGTCAGGACCGACCATGTGGCAACCCAGCACTTTGTCGGTCTGGGCATCGACCACCAACTTCATCAGGGTCTTTTCCTGAATGTCGGTCAGGGTCAGCTTCATGGCGCGGAAGCGGCTTTCGAATACCTGCACCTTGTGCCCGGCCTCCAGCGCCTGCTCTTCGGTCAAGCCTACGGTACCGATGGGTGGCTGGCTGAACACCGCGGTGGGGATGTTCTGGTAATCCACCGGGCGATATTGCTCGGGTTTGAACAGGCGCCGCGCCACGGCCATGCCTTCAGCCAAGGCCACGGGGGTCAACTGCACACGGCCGATCACATCACCAATGGCGAGAATCGAGGGTGCGGTGGTCTGGTACTGATCATCAACCCGGATGTAGCCGCGCGCATCCAGTTCGACGCCGGTGTTCTCAAGGCCCAGATTGTCCAGCATCGGGCGCCTGCCAGTGGCATAGAACACACAATCGGCTACCAGCTCGCGGCCGTCCTTGAGCGTGGCTTTCAGGCGGCCATCTTCAAGCTTGTCGATGCGCTGGATGTCGGCGTTGAACTGCAGGTCGAGGCCGCGCTTTTCCAGCTCTTCCTTCAGGTGGGTGCGTACCGAGCCATCGAAGCCGCGCAAGAACAGATCGCCACGGTGCAGCAGTGTGGTGTCTGCCCCCAGGCCCTGGAAGATGCCGGCGAATTCGACGGCGATATACCCCCCACCCACCACCAGCACGCGACGCGGCAAGTCCTTGAGGTAGAAGGCTTCGTTGGAGGTGATCGCCAGTTCCTTGCCGGGGATGTCCGGTACCTGCGGCCAGCCACCGGTAGCGATGAGGATATGCTCGGCGGTGTAGTGCTGACCGTCCACTTCCACTTCATTGGCACCCGTCAGACGCGCGTGGCCCTGCAGCAGGGTCACCCCGCTGTTGACCAGCAGGTTACGGTAGATGCCGTTAAGGCGCTCGATTTCCCGATTCTTGTTGGCAATCAGGGTGCCCCAGTCGAAATGCCCCTCTTCCAACGTCCAGCCGAAACCTGCGGCTTGCTCCAGCTCGTCGGCAACGTGCGCGCCGTATACCAGCAGTTTTTTCGGCACACAACCGACGTTGACGCAGGTCCCCCCAAGGTAGCGGCTTTCAGCCACTGCCACTTTTGCGCCAAAACCGGCAGCAAAACGCGCTGCGCGCACACCACCGGACCCGGCGCCAATCACGAACAGATCAAAATCGAAGGCCATGTATTCACTCTCCCAGGCAGGCGTCCAGCATACCGCCGTTGGCCGCAGCAAACAAAAAAGCCATCCCGAAGGATGGCTTTGCGGCCAGCAGGGCTTATCAGTAAGCCTTGCCAGTCTTGTAGTAGTTCTCGAAGCAGAAGTTGGTCGCGTCGATGTAGCCTTCGGCGCCACCGCAGTCGAAACGCTTGCCCTTGAACTTATAGGCAATGACGCAGCCATCCTTCGCCTGCTGCAGCAGGGCATCGGTGATCTGGATTTCACCGCCTTTGCCTGGCTGGGTATTGGCGATGATGTCGAAGATATCCGGGGTCAGGATGTAACGGCCAATGATCGCCAGGTTCGAAGGCGCGTCTTCCGGAGCCGGTTTTTCGACCATGTTGGTGACACGGAAGATGTCGTCGCGGATCATCTCACCGGCGATCACACCATACTTGTTGGTTTCCTGCGGGTCGACTTCCTGGATGGCGACGATCGAGCAGCGGTACTGCTTGTACAGCTTGACCATCTGCGTCAGCACGCCGTCACCTTCCGGGTTGACGCACAGGTCGTCCGCCAGCACCACCGCGAACGGCTCGTCGCCGATCAATGGGCGGCCAGTGAGAATGGCGTGGCCGAGACCTTTCATTTCGGTCTGGCGCGTGTACGAGAACGAGCACTCGTCGAGCAAACGACGAATACCGACCAGGTATTTTTCCTTGTCGGTGCCCTTGATCTGGTTTTCCAGCTCGTAGCTGATGTCGAAGTGGTCTTCCAGAGCACGCTTGCCGCGCCCGGTAACGATGGAGATCTCGTTCAGACCAGCATCCAATGCTTCTTCGACGCCATACTGGATCAGTGGCTTGTTGACCACCGGCAGCATTTCCTTGGGCATGGCTTTGGTAGCAGGCAGGAAGCGCGTGCCGTAGCCGGCTGCCGGGAACAAGCATTTTTTGATCATATACGTCCTTACAAAAGGCTAGGCCTGTGGAATTCGGCGCAGTCTAATCAGGCGGCAGTCACCTTACAATGCCCCCCGATAACGACCGTTGCCATCATAGAGATATCCCAGTGTAGATAGTTCCGGGGGATCGTAAATATTGCTGTCATACATGACCGCTGGATGACAGGACAATCAGCGTGCCAGTGGCGGCGTCTTCGACGGGCTCACCCGCCAAGAGGCCGCCACTGGCTTACCTCAGCTACCGGTCCCTTGTCCGATCAACACCCCATCAACCTGCTGACCATACAGGTTCACCCCATCATTGGCATGAAATTTCACCCGCGTTTTCTCGATGGATCCCTCGACCAACCGCGGGTCCTGTGGCCGCTCGTGGCGGTTGATCCACGCCGCCACGTCCCAGGCCTGCTGATCGCTGAGGCTGCCCGGCTTGCCCAGCGGCATGTTGTATTTGATGAATGACGCAGCGGTATTGATGCGGTGCATGCCGGCCCCCCAGTTGTAGGAGTCCTTACCCCACAGTGGCGGCATGACGTACTCGCCGGCGACCTTCTGCCCTTCACCGTTATCGCCATGGCAAATCGCGCATTGTTCACGGTAAACCTGCTGGCCGCGCTTGAAGTCATAACCGCCCTTGGGTTGTGCCACCTCCGGATAACCACGCCCGGCAATCTCCACACCGGTCGGCGCCTTGGTCGACAGCCAGTATGAATACACCGCCAACGCCGTCATCTGAGGGCTGTCAGCGGCCGGCGGCTTGCCGTTCATGCTGAACTGAAAACACCCTTGGATACGCTCGGCGAAGGTGTTGACCTTGTCATTTTTCTTGCGATAGGCCGGGTACATCGGATAGGCACCCCACAGCGGCGCAGAATGCGCCAACCGCCCCTGATCGAGGTGGCAGTTACTGCAGTTCATGCCGTTGCCCACAGCCTCGGGCATCAATCGGCGGGTGTCGACGAACAAGGCGTGGCCTTCACGCACCATTTTGCCAAAGGCATTATCGGGCAACTCATGCTCAGCGGGCGGCACGAACTGCGGTGCAGCCTGCACACCGGGAACCTTCAACTGCGACTGGTCTTCCATGGCGATCGGCGTGGCCTGGGCGCTGCCCACGGCCAACAGCAACAGGACGGGAATCAGGGTTTTCATGGCGTGACCTCCTGGCGGGCGGGGCGGGCAAAGAACTCGGCAACGGCCTTGATCTCGTCATCGGTCATGGCCTTGGCCACGCCGACCATCAGCTGGTTGGGGTCATTGCTGCGGCTGCCGTCGCGCCAGGCATTGAGCTGTGCCACCAGGTAACTGGCGGGCTGACCGGCCAAGGGCGGGAAGTGTTCGCCCACTCCGCCGCCACCCGGCCCGTGGCATTGCACGCAACCAGGAATCTGCCGGCTCCAGTCGCCGTACAGGGCCATGCGGGTGGTCGGGTCATCGGCAATCTGCTGGCGGTGCAGGTCGCCAGCGGGCGCTGCCGGCAGGCTGGCCAGGTAGGTACTGACGGCCTTGATTTCATCATCACTCAAGGCCTTGGCCAAAGGTTCCATCACTGGCTGCTTGCGGCTGCCGCTGCGCCAGTCCTGCAACTGCTTGGCAAGGTAACCAGCCGGTAGCCCGGCCAAACGTGGAAAGCCGGCAGCCGCAATGCCGTTGCCGTCAGGGCCATGGCAACCCAGGCAGGCCATGGCGGCGGGGTTGGCCCCACCCTGTGTGAAGATTTTCTGACCATCAGCGGCCTGTGCCGTGGGCCAGACCAGGATCAGCAAGCTGCCGATCATCGCGCGTTTCAAGGGTGTCATCACGAATCTCCTTTTCTTTTGTTATATGTTTAGGCTTAAAACATATAAGCAGAGAAAGGAGGACCCGTTGCTTCAGATCAATCTCCAGAGATGCACTGCGTTGCGGCAGTGCGCACATCCCCCAGGCGCAGCGGGAAGTTGTTCAGCCGCTCGTGCAGTTTGATGCTGCTGCCGCTGCCGCGCTTGTCGATATCCACGAGCGCCGCCGGGCCGGCACCTGAGGTGATTTTCTGCGGTACGATCAGCCGCAGGCCGTCGCCACGCTGCTCTTCGGTCAGCGGGTCACGCGTATCGGCCAGCTTTTCCTTTACGCAATCGGCATAGGCGCGCGGGCTCTTGCCAGAGATCACATCCATCGTTTCACGCGATTGCTCAAGCTCCGCAACGCTCACGCAGCCACCGAGCGTCACCGACAACGCCGCCACCATCCACTTCATTTGCAGCACCTCTGCCTTCAAGAATTCGCTTGGACCACATCCAGGCGGTTTTGCTCCCTGCTTTGGCAGAATTATCTACGCCCGGTGATCAACGCGGCAGTGTAACGGCACATCGTGGTATCTTTTGCTTTTGCAGATCCAAACCTTGCGGAGCATCACATGAAATTCGTACACCAGCGCGAGCACCTCAACGAGGACGATATTGTCGTCATCGAGTGCTCCCAGCGCTGCAATATCCGCCTGATGAACGACGCCAACTTCCGCAGCTTCAAGAACGGCGGCCGTCATACTTACCACGGCGGCCATTTCGAGAAGTTTCCGGCGAAGATCACCGTACCCAGCACCGGCTTCTGGAACATCACCATCGATACCGTCACCACGCGCCCGATCTCGGTCACCCGCAAGCCAACCCTGACCCACAAGATCAAGATCATCCGTCGCTCGTCGTCGAAACTCAGATAAGGCCACCATGACCCAGACCACCAAGTACGTCATCAAATACAAGCTCGACGGCCAGCGTCGCTGGGATTTCGCGCTGATGCCCGATGCCTCGCAAGCGCAAGCCCTCGAGGCCCTGCGCAAGATCCACGGCGAAGACGCCGAGAAAATCAGCGACATCCAGGTCAGCAAGGCCCTGTAAGACTTGCCGCAAGCCCCTGCCGCATCGCTGCCCCACGCCAGGAGAATCGCATGAGCCATTGGCCCGACCGCCGTATCCTCGACCTGCTGGGCATCGAGCTGCCCATTCTGCAGGCACCCATGGCGGGGGCGACAGGCTCGGCCATGGCCATTGCCGTGGGCCTGGCAGGTGGCTTGGGCGCCCTGCCCTGCGCCATGCTCAGCGGCGAACAGGTGCGCGCCGAGATCGCCGCATTCCGCGCCGGCTGCCCGGGGCGCCCGCTGAACCTGAATTTCTTCTGCCACCAGCCGCCAGCGCCCGATGCCGAGCGCGATGCGCGCTGGAAGCAGGCACTTGAGCCTTATTACAGCGAAGTGGGCGCCGATTTCGCGGCCCCCACGCCGGTGTCCAACCGCGCGCCTTTCGACGAGCAGAGCTGCTTATTGGTCGAGGCGTTGCGCCCGGAGGTGGTGAGCTTCCACTTCGGCCTGCCGCAGGCCGAACTGCTGCAGCGGGTAAAGGCCACCGGGGCCAAGGTACTGTCCAGCGCCACGACCGTGGAAGAAGCGGCCTGGCTGGAGCGCAATGGCTGCGATGCAATCATTGCCATGGGTTATGAAGCCGGTGGCCATCGCGGCATGTTCCTCAGCGATAACATCACCAGCCAGATAGGCACCTTCGCGCTCGTACCGCAGGTGGCCGATGCCGTCAGCGTGCCGGTGATTGCCGCCGGTGGTATCGGCGACCACCGCGGGCTATTGGCGGCACTGGCCCTGGGTGCCTCGGCAGTGCAGATCGGCACGGCCTACCTGTTCTGCCCCGAGGCCAAGGTGTCGCCAGCGCATCGCCGGGCGCTGGGCACCGCGCCTGCCAGCGATACCGCGCTGACCAACCTGTTCACCGGCCGCCCGGCGCGCGGCATCAACAACCGCATCATGCGCGAGTTGGGGCCGATGAGCGAGCTTGCACCGCGCTTCCCGCTGGCGGGCGGGGCATTGATGCCTTTACGGGCAATCACCGATCCGCAGGGTAATAGTGATTTCAGCAATCTGTGGGCGGGGCAGGCGTTGCGGCTGGGCCGGCACATGCCGGCGGGTGAGCTGACCCGGGAGATTGCAGGTAAGGCACTGGCAGTGATCAATCACCAGGCATTCTGACAGGCAGGCCTGGCCTCTTCCCGGCCAATGGCGTATCGCTATATAGTTAAGGCTATAACGATAATCTCAAGGAGCTGTCTTCATGCGTATCCGCTCGCCCCAGCTGATCGTCACTGCCCTGGCCAGCCTGCTCGCCTTCAACACTGCGTGGGCCGACGAAGTCCGGGTCGCGGTTGCAGCCAACTTCACAGCCCCGATCCAGGCCATCGCCAAGGACTTCGAAAAAGACACCGGCCACAAACTGGTCGCGGCCTACGGCGCCACCGGGCAGTTCTACGCGCAGATCAGGAACGGTGCGCCGTTCGAAGTGTTCCTCGCCGCTGACGACACCACCCCCAAGAAGCTTGAAGCCGAAAAGGAAACCGTACCCGGCTCGCGCTTTACCTACGCCATCGGCACCCTGGCCCTGTGGTCTGCGAAGGAAGGCTACGTGGATGGCAAGGGTGAAGTGCTGAAAAAGAACGACTATAAGCACCTGTCCATCGCCAACCCGAAAGCGGCACCTTACGGCCTGGCCGCCACCCAGGTACTGGACAGGCTGAAGCTCAGCGAAGCCACCAAAGGCAAGATCGTCGAAGGCCAGAGCATCACCCAGGCCTTCCAGTTCGTCTCCACCGGCAACGCCAAACTGGGCTTTGTCGCCCTTTCGCAGATCTACAGGAACGGCAAGGTGACCCATGGTTCGGCCTGGATCGTGCCGTCCAACCTGCACGACCCGATCCGCCAGGACGCCGTCATCCTCAACAAAGGCAAGGACAATGCGGCCGCCAAGGCGCTGGTCGAATACCTCAAGGGCCCGAAGGCCGCAGCGGTGATAAAATCCTATGGTTATGAACGCTGATGCCGCTCGATGCCAGTGACCTGGGCGCCATCTGGCTGACCGTAAAACTGGCCAGCCTGACCACCCTGATCCTGCTGGTCATCGGCACTCCGGTCGCCTGGTGGCTGGTGCGCACGCGCTCGTGGCTGCGCGGGCCGGTGGGTGCGGTGGTGGCACTGCCGCTGGTACTGCCACCGACGGTGATCGGCTTTTACCTGTTGATCGCCCTGGGCCCGCACGGCTGGCTTGGTCAGGCCACCCAGGCGCTAGGCCTGGGCAGTGTGGTGTTCAGCTTCACAGGCCTGGTGATTGGCTCGACGGTGTACTCCATGCCGTTCGTGGTGCAACCCCTGCAAAATGCCTTTGGCGCAATCGGCCAGCGGCCCCTGGAAGTCGCCGCCACCCTGCGCGCCAGCCCATGGGACACCTTCGTCCATGTAGTGCTGCCGCTGGCCCGCCCTGGCTTCATCACCGCCAGCATCCTCGGCTTTGCCCACACGGTGGGCGAGTTTGGCGTCGTGCTGATGATCGGTGGCAACATTCCCGACAAGACCCGCGTGGTTTCGGTGCAGATTTTCGATCACGTCGAAGCCATGGAGTATTCGCAAGCCCACTGGCTGGCCGGTGCCATGCTGGTGTTCTCTTTCCTGGTGCTGCTCCTGCTGTACGCTGGACGCCGCGACAAAGCTGGCTGGAGCTGAAATGACCGCATCCATTGTGGCGCGCCTGCAACTGGCGCGCGACGACTTTACCCTGGACGTCAACCTGCACCTGCCCGGGCGCGGCATCAGCGCGCTGTTCGGCCACTCAGGCTCCGGCAAGACCAGCTGCCTGCGCTGCCTGGCCGGGCTGGAGCGGGCCGCCAGCGCCTATATCGAAGTCAACGGCGAAGTCTGGGAAGACAGCACCCGTGGCTATGTCCAGGCACCGCACCTGCGCCCGGTGGGCTATGTGTTCCAGGAGGCCAGCCTGTTCCCGCACCTGTCGGTGCGCGGCAACCTGACGTTCGGCTGGCGCCGGGTAGCGCCCGCTGAACGCAAGGTCAGCCTCGACCAGGCGTGCCAATTGCTGGGTATCGGCCACTTGCTGGACCGCCGCCCGGCAACCCTGTCGGGTGGCGAGGCGCAGCGGGTAGGTATTGCCCGCGCGCTGCTCAGCAGCCCGCGGCTGTTGTTGATGGACGAGCCGCTGGCAGCCCTCGACGGCCCGCGCAAGCGCGAGATACTGCCCTTTCTGGAGCGCCTGCACGACGAACTGGACATCCCCCTGATCTATGTCAGCCACGCCCAGGACGAAGTAGCGCGGCTGGCCGACCACCTGGTATTGCTGGAACAAGGCCGGGCGATCGCCAGCGGCCCGATCGGCGAAACCCTGGCCCGCCTTGACCTGTCGCTGGCTCAGGGCGACGACGCCGGCGTCGTGTTCGAAGGTAGGGTGGTAGGGCACGACCCGCACTACGGCCTGCTTGACCTGCGCTTGCCCGGCAGCAGCGGGCCGCTGCTGCGCATCACCCACGCGGCACAGGTGATGGGCAGCACCCTGCGCGTCAAGGTTCAGGCCCGGGATGTCAGCCTGGCGCTGGCGGCGGACAGCGCATCGAGCATCCTCAACCGCCTGCCGGTGCGTGTGCGCGAGAGCCGCCCGGCGGCCAACCCGGCGCATGTGCTGGTCAGCCTGGATGCTGGGGGCAATGCCCTGCTTGCACGCATCACCCGCTTCTCGGCAGACCAGCTGGGCCTGCACACAGGGCAGATACTGTTCGCCCAGATCAAGTCGGTGGCCCTTTTGGGTTGAGTATCCTTGGCGCACGCAGTGTCCATTGATCAGTGATCCGATCGAGGCCTGCTGCCCATGCTCGACTGCACCCTGCCGCGCACCCTGCACTACGTTGACGACAGTCAGCCGGGCCTGACCCGTCGGCGCTGGCGCGACCGCTTCATTTATCTGGATGCCGATGGCCAACGGGTACGTGACAGCGAGACCCTCTCGCGCATCGCCGCCCTGGTAATTCCCCCGGCCTACACCGATGTGTGGATCTGCGCCGATCCGCAAGGCCACCTGCAAGCCACCGGCCGCGATGCCCGGGGCCGCAAGCAGTACCGCTACCACGCGCAGTGGCGCGAACTGCGCGACCAGCACAAGTATGGGCGCATGCTTGCGTTCGCCAAGGCCCTGCCAAAGCTGCGCACACAGCTGGAAGCCCACCTGGCGCGGCCAGGGCTGGACCGGGAAAAGGTCATGGCACTGGTGGTGAGCCTGCTGGACCACACCCTGATCCGCATTGGCAACCAGCGCTACCTGCGCGATAACCGGTCGTACGGATTGACCACCCTGCGCAATCGCCATGTGCAGGTCAAAGGTAGCACCATCCGCTTCCAGTTCCGCGGCAAGCGCGGCGTCGAGCACAACGTCACCCTCAACGACCGGCGTTTGGCCAACCTGCTCAAGCGCTGCATGGAACTGCCTGGGCAGGCGCTGTTTCAATACCTGGACGAAGACGGCAAGCGCCACAGTGTCGGCTCCAGCGAGGTCAATCAGTTTCTGCAGCAGTTGACCGGCGCCGACTTCACCGCCAAGGATTATCGCACCTGGGCCGGCAGCAGCCTGGCATTGAACCTGCTGAAGCCTTTGGCCTGGGAGCCGGAAAGTGAAGCCAAACGCCAGGTTGCCGCGATCGTTCGCCAGGTCGCCACGCGCCTGGGCAATACACCGGCAGTGTGCCGGCGCTGCTATATCCACCCGGCAGTCCTGGAGCACTATGCCTTGGGGCGCCTGGCCAACTTGCCGAAAAACCGTGTGCGCAAAGGCCTGGACCCGGAGGAAGTGGCCTTGCTGTTGTTTCTTCAGGCACTCGAGGAACAGGGGGACCATTGAGCTTGTCTATTTAGGCCATGATGCGAAGAAATTTCCCATTAGCCGCCAAGCCCCCTATTCTTGCCAGCGAGCACCTTGGCCGACAAACCGTTGACGGTTTGCTTTGGCACCTGCAACTGAAGACACGCAACAGAATTTGTCTGTCGGGGAATTACTATCCGCCGAAAGCGTCTTTAATGAGAAGGAAGAGGGACAAGCTCCCGCCGCCGCGGCAACTAGCCCTGCGGACTTTTACATTACCAAGGAGAACTACATGCTGATACTCACCCGTAAGGTTGGCGAAAGCATCGTCATCAACGATGACATCAAAGTCACCATTCTGGGCGTCAAAGGGATGCAGGTGAGAATCGGTATCGATGCACCGAAAGATGTTCAGGTCCATCGAGAAGAGATCTTCAAACGCATCCAGGCCGGCAGCCCGGCTCCGGAGAAACACGAAGACTCACACTGAGCGCCAACCGAGGGCATGGATGCGCTCGACCGCCAGCCTCAGGTGCCCAGTAACTGACGCACCGTGGCGATCATCTCATCCATGTCGAACGGTTTGTCGAATATTGCGGCAAACAGGGCCGGGCATCCTTGGCTGGCCTGTGCGCCGCTCATGAGGATGACCGGTAACGCGCTTAACGCCGGGTCTTCGCGTATGGCACGCGCCAACTCCTCGCCGTTGAGGAGTGGCATCATGTAGTCGGTAATCACCAGCTGGACGCGCTTTTCCTTCAACGCCTCCAGTGCTTTGCAGCCGTTGCTCGCCTTTTCCACCAGGAAACCTTCGTCCTCCAGGGCAAAACCAAGGATATCGGCGATCAGGTATTCGTCATCGACAATCAGGATGGTGTTCATCGGCTCGTCCGTCACCCGCTCCCCTGCGGCGTCGGCGTTCCCGAGAGCACACCGCAGGCGCCTTCGAACGCCTTGCGCAAGGTAATACCTTGCGGCCCGATCACCAGCTCGTGCAAGGCCGGGTCATGGTGACTGTCACGCACCTTGAGGACCGACAGCATGCGCCGTAGTTGCGAGTCCAGTTCGACAAAGCGCATCAGCATCAGGTTGTCGACGATACTCGACAGGTCCGGCGCGGGGGCGCTGATTTCCGCGCCGAAGATGTCGCGCATCTCCCAGGTCAGCACCACGCTGACATCGCGCGCGCGCAACTCACCCGCCAGCGCGCGGAAAAACGCATTTAGCCGCGTCGAATCGATAGCCAGGCGACTGAATGCGCCAAGGCTGTCGATCACCACGCGCTTGCTGCCCTGCGCCTCCACACGCTCCAGTAGCCGCGCGCCCACCTGGTCCAGCAAGCCCTCGGTGGTCGGCTGCCAGCACAGCTGCAAGCTACCGGCCTGCTCCATCGCGGCAAAATCGTAACCGAGCGAAGCGGCCTTGCTGCGCAGGCGTTCGGGCGTTTCGTAAAAACCGAAATGCAACCCCGGCGCCTGCGGCGTGCTGGCCCCCAGAAAGGCCAGGCCCAATGATGTCTTGCCAATCCCCGAAGGCCCCATCAACAGGCTGGCTGACCCAGTGGTCAAGCCACCGCCAAGCATTTCATCGAAGGTTGGCACACCGCTGCTGATACGCGCCAAGGTGCCGCTGCCCAACTGGCTGGGGTAGCCGAACAACGCTTCCAGGCGAGGATAGACGTGCATGCCGGACTCATTGATCAGGCATTCGTGACGCCCCGACAACGCGCCACTGCCGCGGGTCTTGCGCAACTGAACATGGCGCACGGCGCGGCTGCCCACCAGTTGCTCACCCAGTTCGATCACGCCATCGACCATGGTGTGTTCCGGGCTGCCCTCGTCGAGCCGGGCACTGGTCAGCAACAGTACGGTGCAACCGGCGAAGGCCGCATGCCCCTGCAGTTCAGAGACGAACTTCTTGGTGTCCAGCGCGGTTTCCGCGCGCACCCGGGCATTGAGCACACCGTCGACGATCAGCAGGCTGGCCTGTTGCCGGGCAATTTCCTGGCGCAGCAACCGCACCACTGCATCTAGCCCGTCCTGCTCAAGGGTATCAAAGGCGCTGACGAACTGGATTTTGTCACCGACCAGTGCCGGGTCGAAGAAGTCCAGCGTGGACAGGTACTGGAACAAACGTTCATGCGACTCGCTCAGCAAGGTGGCCACCAGCACCCGACCACCGCCACGCACATGGCCGCAGGCCAGCTGATTGGCGAGGATGGTCTTACCGGCCCCCGGCGGCCCCTGGATAATGTAGGAGGCGCCAGCTATCAGGCCACCCTTGAGCAACGCGTCGAGCCCATCGATCCCCGTTACCAGCCGCTTCAGTGCCTGTGCCATGTTGTCTACCTGTCGAGTGGGCTATCGGTCTGGTCCTGATACATTGGCAAGTACAGTCGCATGCAAGTTCCCCGGCCAGGCTCGCTGTCGACACAAATGGCACCACCACTTTGCCGGGCGAAACCATAGACCTGGCTCAGCCCCAGGCCGGTACCCTTGCCGAAAGGCTTGGTGGTGAAAAACGGCTCGAAGATCCGCGGCAGTATCTCTGTGGGTATGCCTTCGCCGCTGTCTTGTACCTCGAAGCGCACGAAGCTGCCCTTCAGCCCTTCAACTTCGCCGAACAGTTCGACCACATCGACAGTCAGGCTGATGCGGCCATGCCCGTCGATGGCATCACGGGCATTGAACAACAGGTTGAGCAACACCATCTGCAGTTGCCCGGCATCCACCTCGATCAGCGGCAGGTCCGGTTGCAGCAACACCTTCAAGTCAATCGAGCCTGGCAATGCATGTTCAAGCAGGCCACGCGTAGCGTTGACCACGTCTGCCGGGGCAACACTGGCCACATCGAACTTGCGGTGACGGGCAAAACTGAGCAGTTGCTGGGTCAGTTCGGTGCCACGCTGGCTGGCATCGAGGATGTGCTGCAACATGCGCTGGGTGCGTGCCGGGTCCTGGGTGGCCAGCGCCAGACGCGCCGAGCTGATGATGATGGTCAGCATGTTGTTGAAGTCGTGCGCCAGACCACCGGTCAACTGGCCGAGGGCTTCAAGCTTCTGCGCCTGGAACAGCTGGGCGCGCACGGCGTCGAGCTGCAGCGCCGACTCGCGACGGTCAGTGATATCGCGTGTCACTTTGGCCAGGCCAATGATCTGGCCATTTTCATCACGGATCACATCCAATGCAGCCAGCGCCCAGAACTGCGAACCGTCCTTGCGCACCCGCCACCCTTCATCCTGCGCCACACCCTGCTCCAGCGCCTGACGCAGCAGGCACTCGGGACGGCCCTGCGCGCAATCCTGTGGGGTGAAGAACAACGAAAAGTGCTTGCCGACCACTTCATCCCTACGGTAACCCTTGATCCGTTGCGCGCCTGCATTCCACGACACCACGTGGCCGGAAGGGTCGAGCATGTAGATGGCATAATCCACCACCGACTGAACCAGCTGTTCATAACGATGGGCGGGCATCACGGAAGCGTCGAGGCAGTCAGCTGAAACCATGCAAACTCCACTGGCACAGCGGGAAGGAGGAAATGAACGTAGCCTGGAGTGCCTGCCAGTAGACCGCTGAACGACTACAGGCCGAGCAGCATGATCATACCACCGCCGGCCAAGGCCAACATATGCTGGCGCTTTGAGTGCCCGGCATCCTTACGGAACACGCCTGGATCCAATCACGGGCAACAGTGGCGTAATGACAGCAAGGTGTCAATTGCCCGCCCGAGCGCCCCTTCTCTCTGTTGATCATAGTTGCTGGAGTTGACTCAACTATAACAATGGGTTATAAAGCGCGCTTGATTGCGAAGCCCTTCAGCTTAGAAGCGAGCCGGTCGTTGCGACCCCTTCAAGCGTGCGAGTGTGGTGGAATTGGTATACACAGCAGACTTAAAATCTGTCGGCGTGAGCCTTGCGGGTTCGAGTCCCGCCACTCGCACCAAACTTCGTTGAAAAGGCGCCCCTGCGGCGCCTTTTTGCTGCCTGACAGCAATGTCCGGCGTAGCTGCTAAAGTGGAGCTTGTCCCCGTCCACTGGAACGCCGCCATGCGCTACTCCCTGTTCGATGGTCAACGCGACATCATTATCCTGTTCGCCCGCGTATTGCTGATGGTTCTGTTCATCTTGTCTGGCTGGGCCAAGCTGACCGGCTTCGATGGCACGGTAGGCTACATGACCTCGCTCGGCGCCCCTGCCCCGATGCTGGCAGCAGGTATTGCCGTCATCATGGAGTTCGTCGTCGCAATCCTGTTGATCCTCGGTTTCTACACCCGGCCGTTGGCCTTTCTTTTCGCGCTGTTCGTGCTGGGCACGGCGCTGCTGGGCCACCCGTTCTGGAACATGGTCGACCCCGAACGCAGCGCCAACATGACTCAGTTTCTGAAAAACCTCAGCATCATGGGCGGCCTGCTGTTGCTGTCGGTAAGCGGGCCCGGAAGGTTCTCGGTGGATGGTCGCTGAGTCAGTCGTCGCAGTCGTCGAACCAGGCTGGGTGATCGCGCGCTTCATCATCGAGGTCGTCCAGCGTCTCCTCGTCTTCCTCCACGTCATCCTCGGCGCCTTGGGCATCCGCCTCGGGCTCCACGTCGTGGTAGAGAAATTCGTGGTCAAGCAGGTGATCGTGCTCGGGTTCGTGCAGGTCGTCTTCGTCGCGCATGCTGGCTCCTGGGAAAATGGCAGGCCTATATAGGCTGATCAGGATGCTGGGTCAATGCGTTGTCGCTTAATCCTGGGTTAACCGGCACGGCGCAACCTGCAGGCTCTCCCTTCAAACGTCTTTTGCCCGCCTTTTATGGCGGGCTTTTTTATGGTCCTGCGCACTTCATTGCAGATGATGACAGCCCCATGACCTGACCTTCACGAAATGCCGACATCCGGGCGGGCAAACTAACACTGCTCCGTACGTTCTTGCAGCCCGCCGCATCATTGCCGCGGGCTTTTCTTTTTTCCGCAAATGCCAGTCAGGCAACCGTCGGTATTTTGCGCAAGCGTCCACCATGACCATGACCTGAAGCAGTTTTGCCAGGCCAGGCAAGGTCTATGCTGTCCCAGCGATAACCCAAGCTCATATCAGATAGACACGGAGGCTCTCATGAAAGCTGCTGTCGTTGCACCAGGCCGTCGCGTGGACGTGGTAGAGAAAACCCTGCGCCCTCTCGAACACGGCGAAGCGCTGCTGAAGATGCAGTGCTGCGGTGTGTGCCACACCGACCTGCACGTGAAAAACGGCGACTTTGGTGACAAGACCGGCGTAGTACTGGGCCACGAAGGTATTGGCGTGGTCCAGGAAGTTGGCCCGGGCGTCACCTCGCTCAAGCCAGGCGACCGTGCCAGCGTTGCCTGGTTCTACCAAGGCTGCGGACATTGCGAATACTGCAACAGCGGCAACGAGACCCTGTGCCGCGACGTGAAGAATTCCGGTTACACCGTGGACGGCGGCATGGCCGAGGCCTGCATCGTCAAGGCCGACTACTCGGTTAAAGTACCCGACGGCCTCGACTCTGCTGCCGCCAGCAGCATCACTTGCGCCGGCGTCACGACCTACAAGGCAGTGAAAATCTCCAACGTCCGCCCCGGCCAATGGATCGCCATCTACGGCCTCGGCGGCCTGGGCAACCTGGCCCTGCAATATGCCAAGAATGTGTTCAACGCCAAAGTCATCGCCATTGACGTCAACGAAGAGCAACTGCGCTTCGCCAGCGAGATGGGCGCGGATCTGGTCGTCAACCCGCTCAACGAAGACGCCGCGAAGGTCATCCAGGCCAAGACCGGTGGCGCACATGCTGCCGTCGTTACTGCCGTGGCCAAAGGCGCGTTCAACTCAGCCGTCGATGCCTTGCGCGCTGGCGGGCGACTGGTGGCCGTCGGGCTTCCGTCAGAGTCGATGGACCTGAATATTCCCCGCCTGGTGCTTGATGGGATCGAAGTGGTGGGCTCGCTGGTAGGGACGCGCCAAGACCTGCAGGAAGCCTTCCAGTTTGCCGCTGAGGGTAAAGTGGTGCCCAAGGTGACGCTGCGACCGATCGAGGATATCAACCAGATATTTGACGAGATGCTGGAGGGCAAGATCAAAGGTCGGATGGTGATACAGTTCGAAGGCTGACAGGCCGAGCTAGATCATCTGGAACCACAGCAAAGCCCGTAGATGACCACCTACGGGCTTTTTGCTTTCTTAAAGTCAAAGGAACAGACCATGACCGTAGACTGGCACGCCGGGCCGATTACCCGTACGACTCCCCTGGACAAGCATTACCGTAACACGCAGAAGGTTCGTCAGTTTCTGCTCAGTGAGTGCGGCGCGGCATTCAGGTTCGACCGTGTATTCATGCTTTGGATCAAGAGTGGCACCCCATCAACCATGGGTGACGTTGCGGACGAATGGCTACGGAGGTATGGCTGAAGCGCTGTATCTGGCGGCTGGAGGCCGGCCTTGGCTGCAGCCTTTGCGTTCAGCATCTTGTCCAACGATTCAACCATGCTGGAATAATCCATTTCCTGACGCCCTCGATGGTGGAATTGGTTTGAGCCCGACCATAGACTGTGAACATTTCAATAGTTGGTGTGGAAACCTGGAAATATCACTCATCCTTCATGCTGAAGACTGCCCCCCGCGCGGTGTGGTTCCAGAAAAGTGCTCAACCTGCAAAGGCGAGCCTGTGAATATGAGGAAATAGGTATGTCCATTCGAAGCTTGGCGAAGCATCTGCCGCCGGACCCTTCGCGGGAAGGCTGGGTCATCGGATGGGGAGTCCTGAGAGACCGACATCCATGGCATTTTGTCGACGTTTATGCCGACCAGAAAACGGCCAAGGCAGAGGCGGAACGCAGAGGAGACGGCTACGTGGTTGAATTCGGCTCGCACCGCTTGGGGACGCAGGAATTTATCTGCGGTGTCACCTTACCTGAAGGCTGACGCTCAATCGAAAAGGGTCATGGACAGGACTTCAGGGAATTATCTGCCCATTGGCAATAGCACTGGCTTCGAGCTTGGCGCGCTCCGCGTCCAGGAAAACATACGCGGCTTGTAGCGTGGTGATCTTCGCTTGAATTTCGGCCATCTTGGCGGCGACCAAGACGGCGCCTTGCGCGCAATCGATCGTGTTACCCCGCCTGGCCACAAGAATGTCCCCGATCTCAGCGAGTGAAAAGCCCCCGCCCTGGGCACTCTGTATGAAGGCTAAGTCGGCAACGGTCTGTTCACTGTAACTGCGGTAATTGTTGGCTTGTCGGTGTGGCGCGATAAGCCCCAGCTGTTCGTAATAGCGCAATGCATGGCGGCTGACCCCGCTCCGGCGCTCCAACTCTCCAATATTCACGCTAAAAAATCCTTGACTGTAGAGCACGCTCTACACCTTAGCCTGCGCCTGTCATACAAACAAGGGTTCAAACATGCGTGTGGAATGCTTCGTCACCGGCGGCAGCGGCTTTGTGGGGCAACATTTGCTGGCCCGTCTTACTGCGCAAGGGCACAAGACCTGGGTGCTGATGCGCAGTCCCGGCAACATCGAACGTCTCAGGAAGCAGGTAGGCCAACTGGGGGGTAAGCCTGAGTATATCCATGCCGTTGAAGGCGATATCAGCCGGGAGGGGCTTGGCCTCAGCGAAGCAGACAAAGAACGCGTCACTGCGGCCGCTGTATTTTTCCATCTCGCGGCAGAGTTTTCCTGGGGGCTCACACCGGAGCGCGCCCGCACAGTCAATGTCCAAGGAGCTCTGCGCGTGGCCAGGCTTGCGGCCAGCCAGCGCATCCGATTGCTCATGGTAGGCGGCTTCATGCTGCAGAACCTCAACCACCTTGCCCGTATCGGGGTTGATATACAGTGCCCTGAAAACACAAATTGGCCCGCAGTCTACGCCCGTGTAGGTGGCTACGAAGGCAGCAAAGTCGAGTCCCATTTTGCAGTTATCCGCTATATGCAGGACGCGGATGCGGATTACACGATTGTTCATCCTGCTACGGTGTGTGGCCACAGCGAGAACGGGCATATCCTGGACGGACAACCGCTTGCCGAACTCATTCGCAACCTGTCACAAGGCCGGTTCAAAGCTGTGCCCGGTTCCGCCAGTCACTGGTTGCCATTGGTCAGCGTCGATTATCTGGTGAACATGATGACTTGCGTGGCGTTCGACCCCGCCATGGCCAACCGGCAAGTTCTGGCGCTGTATGAGCGAACACCCAACCTACAGGGGATGCTTGTGCAGATCGCAGACACGCTGAAGATAAAGGCACCCCGCCGCCATGTACCCATAGGGCTGCTCAAGTCGATATTGACAATTCCGGGGCTGGCGACCCGCTTGGCGATCAGCGCCGAGTCATTGAATTTCATTCAGACACAGCGCTTCGACATGGGTAACAGCAGGCAATTGGAGCGCAAGTACGCGTTTACGCATCCCGACATGACGCAGGCCTTGGAAAACACGGTGCGCTATGTCAACGACCACTTGATGAAAAAGCCCGAAAGAGAGGGCGCTGGCCAGCGAGGATAACCGGCTTCGCTGATGACAGTTGGTCGCCGCTTGACCACCGCGCTGCGCGCCTGGCCGCTATTTCGAGGCAGCCAGAAAGCCTGCAGCGGGCGCACCTTCAGTGGCGACACGTCGGGCCCGGCCAACGCCCCACGCCAGCGCCCTGGTCATCGACTCGCCAGGGCGAGAATCGAAGGCCTCCTCAAGGATAGCCATGCCACCCGGGGCGTACACCCCGATGAACATCTGGGTTTTGCCTGTCCGCGACAGCCGCGTCTGAACATCAATGTATGTCCCATCGTCGAGCGTCTCGTCGTGAGTTCGGTGATGAAGCGTCGGGTCAGCCCAGGCCCAGAAAACATCACCGCGAACTCTCATGAAGCGCTCCTACGACTTTAGTTGTAGTCAGGTGGTTAATTGCCACCATAGCGAACGTGCAGCTTTACGCAAATTCGTCTGACTCTTCTGTGAGCTGAATCGGACAATCGGCTATTCAGCAGATACCTCCTCTTCACCGAGGTGACGGATGACAGTGCGATCCATGCAGCAGCTATCCGTCGTTCAGGTCATGCAGCTGCAAACCCATACCTTGACGGAAGAACAGGTGGCCAGCGCCCGAAAGTGTGCAGCGTTCATGCGCAAATACCTTCCGCAGCACGTCACTGAGCACGCCGACGTGGTGATGGTCGGCGATTACGTAATGATCGACATCACGCTTCGCATGCTCAAGCCGCACGAGCCGAAGCGCGCTCAGGGATTTCGGGCCGACTACATCATCGACCGCGGGCTGTTCCTCGAACAGGCCAGCTGTACCGAAAGAAATTTCAGGAGCCAACCAGGTAAAGCCTCTGGGCAACGGCGTCTGCGAGTACGAAGCCCGGGCCCTTGTCGCAGCGAACGCATCCGACCTCATCGAACGCTATCAGCGCCTGACGGCCTGACGCCGCCGGCAGGAGATCCCCATGCCCACAGAACACCGATCCAGAGCGCACCAAGTAGCCAGCGTGACTACAGACACTAGCTGGCTTGAGCTATTTTCGACACGAATCCTTTAACGGAACAACTACCTCACCTCATTCGCAAAGCGGCCAACCGCCCCGACCACTTGTTTAGCGCCGTTTTGAATTTCCAAGATCACGGTACCAGCTTCATTAGCTAGTACGAGGCCTTGGTCTGCTTTTGCTCGGCTGCTGAATATTTCGCTAACAGCTTGATCAGCAAGCGCCTGGTTCTGTTGGACAACGCTCACGATTTCCTCAGTAGCCGAGCTGGTGTGACCAGCCAATTTGCGCACCTCATCAGCAACCACAGCGAAACCTCGACCTTGCTCCCCAGCACGCGCAGCTTCAATAGCGGCATTTAGTGCTAGTAGATTCGTTTGTGAAGCAATACCGCCAATGGTCTGAACAATAGAACTAATCAACGCAGACTGTTTGCCAAGTGCCTCGATGCTCTCGGTTGCCGCTTTCATTTGTTCAGCAATACTGCGCATGGTGTCGACTGTACGCGTCACTACCACCGCACCACGCTCTGCGCTCGAATCAGTTCGCTGGGATATATCAAAAGCAACGCCAGCTGCATCCTTAACTTCTTGCTCCCTTGCGACCTGGTCCGTAACAACGCTCGCAAACTTTACAACTTTAGACAGCCTGCCCTCAGTGTCGTGCACAGGATTGTAGGTAGCCTCGAGCCAAATATCGCTACCACGGGCATCGACCCGTTTGAAACGATCCGCGACGTACTCGCCACGATTGAGCGTCTTCCAGAAATTTTCATACTGGGGAGATGCAGCCTCTTCGGCGGGGCAAAATAAACGATGATGTCTTCCAACAATCTGGCTTAATGAGTACCCCATGGCCTCGAGAAACCGCTTGTTAGCTGTGATTACAGTTCCATCCAAGTTAAATTCAATGACGGCAGTGGACCGAACCAGCGCCTGGATGAGAGCCTCATTTTCCTTCGCCTGCTCCACGGTGCGAGTTATTTCACTGCCGTAACCCTGGACATAGGCGAGGCTTCCATCTTGATCTCGAATGGGGAGCCAATAGATTTTCAACCACGCAAGAGTACCGTCAGCGCGAAGGTAACGATATTCGTCATTTACGGGTTCAAATCGCGCTACAGCCTGGTTAAAGGCGTGAAAGCAAGGTAGTTCTTTAACGTAAGGCGGAACGATCTCAGAGAGCGGGCGACCATACAGGCTCTCGTCGGAATACCCCAAAGTTACTGAGAGAAGTCGGTTAAATGAGCAGATACGAAACTGTGCATCAAGTCTTATGGAGAGCATCCCTCTGTCCATCTGCTCGACCTGCTGACGTAGCAGTAACAGCTCCGCGCTCTGCTCTTGCAGAGTTTTTTTAAGATTACGGTTAAACATAGAAGCCTCCAATTTTTCTGGGTAAGAAAATATCAACACAGGCCTTCTTTCCTTGAGCGCCCAGTCATTTTTTGATTTCATCACTCTGCGTATACGGACGGGGTATGAAAAAATTCCCAGCCAGCTATTAAATAGCTATAGGATCAGGAACCGTGATCGTCATCCGACGACTCTGGCTTAAGGAACGGCTGAAGCACCTCGACAAAAGGACATGCATTCCGTTGTGCAAAGCGAGCGCCCCACAGGCCATGGCCTTTCTGTGCAACAGGTGGCCGCTCCCGCTTTAACGCAAAATACTGGAGGAGCGGAGAATTACCGCTAAAAATCGCAGTTCCATCTGAGATTCTGGATCACACTGGTAGCGGAGGCTGAGGTCTCTGGCTCAAAAATGGATCCAGGCTTCATGCGTTTTCGCTTGGTAGGACACAGCATCATCCCAGATGATGCCCTAGATACCGCCCGCAGAATCTAGGTGCAAGCCTTGAGTTACAGGTTTCAAGAACAAGGAGAGGCCGACGAACCACATAGCAAAAATTATCGTCGCTTAGCATTTGGACGAGTCCTGGAGGGCTGGCTCGAAAATACGTGCCGATGTCCCTATGCCTTCACTATGACATCAAATCGAACAGGGCACATTGCAATTCCAAATCCGTTCGACTCATGTGGAGCAGAATTTCGTCATGAGGTACGATGGTGAAGCTTTGGGTCGGCCCAGCCCCAATATGCCGGTCCTTGAATTCTCATAATTACTCCGTTCCAGCTGTTCTGTTCTAGGTCGTGAAAAAAAACATAGCGAACCTAACCATAGAGACGACTAAAACGACTTCAACAGAACAGGTGTGCCAAGCGTAGAACAACAACTCGATCAAGCGGCTTTGGGAACACACTACTTCCTAGTCTGCTGTCCCTTGGCCAATTTCTTTGTAAAGGCGAACGTTGAGGCAAAAACGAGCGGACGGGAAGCCGCATACACAACCCCGCATCTGGGCGCAGACTCTGAAATGACTTCTGCATCGTAAGCCCTGGCCAGAAGCCTATCGCTTTGACTAATTTCTCAGTGTTTTGCGCGATGGACCTGCCGTACCTGACTGGCCAGCGGCCGTCGGACGTGCTGTCCGTGCGAAAGGACGTAATGGTGGGGATCTAACTGCTGGTCAGCCAAGGCAAGCCCGAGAAGCGACTGAGGATCATCTTGGAAGCGAATGGTGTGAAGAACAGCCTGGGCCTGCTGCTCGATCGGATCATGCGATACACCAGCCAGCACCTTTCGCCGTTCTTCATCGTCAACGAGCACGGCAAGCGCATGAGCTGGCCGATGCTGCGGAACCGGTGGGCGGATGCCCGCGAGGCAGCCAAGGTAAAAGCCGAACTGGAAAAGAAGCCAGACCTGGCCAATCGAATCGCACAGTTCCAGTTCCGCGATATCCGACCGAAGGCCGCATCGGAGATCAACGACCTGAGCGAGGCAAGCGTGCTGCTGGGCCACTCGAAAGAGGGGATTACCGAGCGTGTTTACCGCCGCGTCGGCGCGATCGCAAAGCCCTCGAAAGGCTGAACTTTCGGAACTCCACCCCGAAAGTTTCGGAACTCTTGCCTTTTTTCGACCCATAAAGAAAAACCCCGCAGACGTTAATCTGCGGGGCTTTCGAATGGTGGAGGCCGAGGTCGGAATCGAACCGGCGTAGACGGATTTGCAATCCGAGAGACATTCTCTTTATTTTCAATAGGTTAAGACAAATACGGTTCCGCAAAAAATCACTTTCAGTGGCTCTGAAGACCTTTGAAATCAAGGGGACTATAGCCAGTTGCGGAACTGACTTTTCACCAGATATTCCCACTTCCACCGTTACTAATCCCCCTCCTCTGGCGCGCGGCCAAGTAGCCTGCCTCCCGCGAGTAACAGGACGGATCTGCTTTCCCGAGCAGCTGTCCGGCGACAGAACCGGCGAACTCCTCCAGCCCCCTGGGATCAGTAAGCGCCCCCGGTTACCTAATGGAGCTTCGGCAATTCGGTACCACGAACCTTGGCTATCAAACGAAGCTGGTAATCGGCGACAGCCTGGAAAAGCGATTCGGCAAGCCGCTGTAATCCCGAAAGCAGGCTATCCTCGCCTAAGGCCTTACAACTGACCCAAGAGACCTTCATGGACGAGAAAGCCGCAACCGCAGCAGACACTATGGAGCTGCTGATACTGAACCAAGCTGCTATCAGAGCAGCCTTAGAAGAGCTTTCGCTCTGGGTTAGTCAGCGTGGCTCAATCCATACACACGACAACGTCATGGCTGCTCTAATGACATTAGATACGCATGCGGAAGCTATCTTGGCTGGGATCGAACGCTTACGAGCTTGAACCCGAAAGGCAGTCCCAGCTGCCCAGCGTGATCTGCAGCGCACTGCCCCCCCAACCGCTATCTGAGGATTGCCTTCGGTTTTCCAGCCTATCGCCACCCACACCTGTCCTCGCACGATGATTGGAGACCGCTCTACATAACCCTCAAATTTCAAGAGCTGCAGTGATGATCATATGCTTCGGTACCATTGTTGTAGCACCAGCCTCGCAGGGTATGGGGGCTGCCTACTGCCCTACCTCTTATCCATATGCTCATTGATAGCTTCAGCAATGAGCTGTTTCTGACTGGTTTTCCTATTTGGAAGAAACTGCCACAGGGTCACGATTATAGAGAAGATGAAAGCAGCGACAGAGACATATAGACTCAAATTGCTACTATTCAAGTATTGCCCGATAAGGTTGTTTTTTTCTTTAATCGCAGAATTCAAGTTTAACAACTCATCTTTAATTTTATCATACTCAACCTCACTGAGCTTGTATGAAATCCCCCGAAAGTCACGCAGACTTTGTTCATCAAGCCCATCAAAAGGATTAACCTTATTATGCTCAGCAATAAGAATATTAACTTGCGAAATGAAATTAACACCCTCTGAATCAAGAGCCTCCCCACTTTTTAATCTTAACACCTTAAGATCATTCAAGACAGCCAAAAGACTCAAGGAAGCTTTCTCGTAATAAAGATGCGGCTTAATAAGCGGCCAAATAGTCTCAGCCGGTATATTAACCTCACTCTGATAAACCAGCTTTATATCATCAATATTACTGTTTTTCACTATAGCATTAGTTAAAGCCGTGCGTAGCTCCTCTCGTGGAACATATTTATCAGCGGTTTGTGACATCAAAGCAGAAAATGAAGCCACCGTAATTGCCACACTAGCTAAAACGCCAAATCTAAAAATACTCTTGATATTTTGCGACCGAGTTTTCTTTCCGAGCTCCTTCGCGACGCCCCTAGCTAGTTGATCTACAAATTCTTTTGGCGCATCAGACAGACCCTGCTCTTTTAGTTGACTTTGAATCTCTCGCCGCAACTCTTCTTGAGATTTCCCACGCCATTGCTCCTTAATTTTTAGTTTAAACTCACCGGCGCGAAACTTTAACCCTTGGTACTCCTGCCCAACCTCTCCCTTGCTGCTTTGCTGCCCACCAGGCTCCAATTGCTCCTTTGAAGCCTCATCGTTTATCGCGACTTCTTCAGGTTCAGCCTTACCATCAACCATGGCACCAACTCCCGTACCTATACAGCTTAATAGTTAATATACAAGAAGCGCGATAATCATTCGACCTGCTGTGCCTCGCTGCCACCTAGGGTGTCATCCTTTGTAGCTAAGGCGGTCGATGAGCTGCTGGTAAACATCGTATCAAAATGATTTAAGAAAGTTTCTGTCAAATGGCCATGATAATACCCATAAACCACCGACGGCATAAAAAATTTCTTCCTCCCCAGAATATTGAAAACAAGAGCACCACTAATAATCTTTGGACGAAACCAAGCTTTACCGCCCCAGTCACTAGCAACATGAGTATAGTCACCATCAGCATCCCTAACCCAAGTTGTGATTTTTCCCTTTGGATCCTCCTGATCAATTCGCTTATTGAAGTTATCCAGCAGCGCTTGAGGATCACTTGTAAAGAAGTTTACCGCCATTCCTGATCCCTCTGTTTCAGAAAGAGAAATTCAATACTAAACCTTCGTCATATTAACAAACTCATCCAAATCTGCCTATATCGCCAGTGCTTGAAGCTGTTGAAAATTTTATTCTGTCGCGGCTTTTAGAGCCGTTCTTATGAAACAATGCCGTAAAGCCCGTATTCCAAGGCCTAGAACGCTTTCAGTCTGCCGTCAAAACATCTCAAAGCCCAGAGCATCCAGGCAAGCACACACCAATAGTACTGCAGTAGGATCTGGAAAAGGCGCCCAAAACCCACAATATCAGGTCTTAGGCGCCTTTTTTTCTTGGCTTCCACATGTGCGTTGGCATAGATTGGCATTAAATGGCGAATAGTTTGCCTCAAGGATAGACCCGAGCGCGCCCATGGAGAACGAACCGGGTCTGACACTGACCCGGCCTAAACAAGGGATAGGGATTTGAACCCGCCCGACATGCGCAAAAGGCCGCGATAGGCCAGTAAAAACGGTTATCCTCTCCTGACCAACAGGCCTATTCAGGCCCGAAGCGTTCCAGATTCTGCCCTAAATTTGCCCTAAGAATATCGACGGTACTAGGAAACCATGACGGGCGACAAACCCTCAATCACAGCAGACACCTTGGAAATTTCCCTACTCAATCAAACCGACATCAGACCAGCACTGGAAGATTTGTCCCGCTGGATTAGTCAACGTGGTTCGATCCACGACAACATCATGGCAGCCCTGAGAACGCTAGACACCCACGCGGAAGCCATCTTGATCGGGATCGAGCGCCTGCAGGCTTAAATCAGCAAAGCGGCCTACTGCCTCCTCTGCTTCATCTGGCGGCCGAGCCAACATGCAGCGCGACGGCCCACCGATGATGGATTTGCATCTGTTTCCTTGGGTTATCATTTACTCATGAAGGTTTCGTATGCTGTCTCTGCAGCTCTAAAGGTTCGTACTTCAGTACCAATGCCACCACCGGAAACCGTAGCAGCGGCGATCTCCCGCGCAAGATCGACAACAGAGGAGTTTTTAAATCGGAAGTTCGATAACGCAAAAAAATCCTCATACCTAGTGCGTACATCACCATTCCAATCCATGCAGATCACATCCAGTGACTTCAAATGGTGCGATTCAATGACAGCAGATTTCAACAGGTATTTAAGATACGAGTCCGCTACTGGAAGTGAATAACCTACGAATCGA
This sequence comes from Pseudomonas sp. JR33AA, assembly GCF_021378985.1. Classification (NCBI taxonomy): domain Bacteria; kingdom Pseudomonadati; phylum Pseudomonadota; class Gammaproteobacteria; order Pseudomonadales; family Pseudomonadaceae; genus Pseudomonas; species Pseudomonas sp. JR33AA. The sequence continues at coordinate 157,968 of NZ_JAJSAW010000009.1, read as the reverse complement.
ATATGGTTTGAGTCCTTTAGAATCTGATAAGCTGTTTTCCACGTAGTAACAATTGATGGGTGCGTTCCTTTTGCCCATGTAGGCGGCACAATTTCATTGGTATGCACAGAGCCGTGCAGTTTCGCCAAATGAGGCACTGACCATTCAGGATCGTACCCCTCAGTTTTGAAACCCAGAGACTCTATACCTGACGTGGTGAAAGAGCGCCCCAAATAGTCAGCATAGTTCTCCAGCAGCATGTCATAGTTTAAACTAATCACTGAGTACGCATAATCTTTATGCTCATCTTTTAGTAACACCGGCCCTCTGGGCGAAGAATTCCGATAATCATCAAACCGGACCCCCAAAAGCGAGGTAACAAAAATCCCAAGCGCCTCGATATTCCTTCCACCACGGAATATATGGTCATACCAGTTCGCAGCACGACTCTCAATTTTGAGTTTAGGCGTATAAGCCTCAATTGTTTTAATTATAAAATCCGAGAAGTCCGACGACAGCTTTCTACCATCAAGAAATTCAGACATTTCCTGAATCGAAAGTATCTCCTCAATATTCATTAAATCAGTACTATAATAATTTTTCGCATATGAAAGACTACGAATCTGCTCAAACACCCTCCCAAAATCCCTGTACAGATCTATATCGGAATAATAAAGATCTTTAGATTTTGCAAGAAAATTGCTCATGACAGGCAGCCCTGCAGGTGCCGAAAATCCTGCGCCAATAATGTAAGTAATTCGGTCCAATATCAACTCCCACTTCGTCAATTATAAAAATTTAAGCCTGATGAACAATCCAAAGACACAAGCCTAATAGTTATCCCCTGATTACGAGCAGCTGAGCCAACCAAACAGCACTTCAACTATAGTTCTGCTGTGACTTTCTGACGCTGCAGGTGTGCCTCGCGCTTAGAGTCGATAGTTTCAACAACGTTTTTGAGATAATCGTCTCTCCTCGATTGATTTGAAGGGTTACCCTCATGCGGCATTCCGGCATGATCACGAAGCTCTCGCGCCAGTCGTGAAGCCATTAGGCCAAATTCCGCATACCCGCGTCTCCTCGTCCAAAAGTACTCCGTATGACACGGAGGATCCCATTCATACTCGCTGATCTGCGACAATTTATCCTGGAGCTGCCGCTGCTTTTCAGGCAGACATAAAATTGGAAACATTAGTTTTTTTGGAAGCAGCTTCCAATCCACTGCAAATTCAAAAGGCCTGAACTCAGGGGCACGAGTAGTTACAGCATGCTCTTGGCCATCATCACCCGCCGGCCTACCAGATTCAGTACCGTCATCGCTTGCGACACCAGCGCAAGCATCTGCAAAACCTTCCAAATGGGAAACTGCAACAATACACAAATAAGCAATATTTTCTTTCCGCTTACTTCTGGAGGTCACGTATTCCTTGATTGCGACAAGCAAGTTACCAAGCACTACACCACTAATACCTGCCACCGCCGATATCACTGCTGAAACATTCCCAGAATCCATAGCACCCTTAGCTCCTAGTTAGACTATTGACCCAGAATGCAATGGGCCCAATCACCCCCGAAAGCAACCTCAGCGCTAAACGTTCGCGACCTTGCGGCCCTTGTCCGCCAGTACGTTCACCACGATAGAACGCCCTGCCTGCAGTAATGATAGCGGGACCAGGACCGTCATTGCGCCAAGCACTTCAGTACCGCCGCCGGCGTGGCATCCAACCCGCCGGCGGAGAAGACTGCCCCCAAGGCGGTTTTTTTGTGCCTGCGATTCGGTTCCGAGAATATCACTCGCCGGGGCGGGGTGTGCCAAGGAGGATCATCTGTATACAGAGAATCTGACCCTCAGCCCGAACCCGAACCCGAGCCCGAGCCCGAGCCCGAGCCATCAAGCAAAAACCAAAAGCTAGTGCCCGCGCGCACGAATTGAAGCGCGCCGTCCGTCAAGTCACTTGACGCCTGCAGGATTTCAAGCGGCGCGGCGCGAAGGTGATCGGGACCATGGCAAAACATGAAGTGCCGGAGCCGCTCGGATCGTGCAGGCCGCATGACCCGAGAGCGCCGAAGTGCTGCCAGCGGGCTTTTAATTGGGCAAAAAAACCCCGCCAGTGGCGGGGTCGTGTTGCTTACTGCATCAGGTCATCTGGACCACGGAGCTTGTCGAAAACGGCCCAAAGCCGCATCGCCGTACTCACCAGGTCCACGAGACGCCAAAACCAATGGTGTTTACCCATGGTGGCCCTCCTTTCTTTGGCGGCCTGGCTCATGCCCCACCCGAACGGAGTGATGGGGCACGCCTGTTGGAAGCAATGTCAGTCGCTCCAACGAGCCAGGGTTCTTGCCGTTCTACCCTTCGCAAGTCCGGGGCGGGTCTCTAGTCCGCCACCGAAGGGGCCAGCTTGCAGCGCTACCACCGGTCACTTGGGGCCGTTGTCGCTGCCGGCAGATGCAATATTACCGGAAAGTTTTGCGGTTGGAACTCCTAGTTATGTCTAAAATTCAACATATTGATTTAGAGAATTCCAAATCATTGATTTTAAAGGATTTATTTTTTTATTAGATAAGCTGTAAAAACGCGCCGTCAACTTCTTTCGGATGCTTCAGAGTTTAAAAACATCTTTAAAGACGGGAAATGCACGGTTTTCTATGTCACCGCTGGTTGAGTTCAATCCTTACACTGCGGTATATTGCTTGCGTCAGTCGCTCCAACGAGCTTTGCACCACCACTTCTCTAAATGGTGATGCGACAATCAAACCGCCCCCTCTAAGGCGGTTTTTTTGTGCCTGCGATTCGGTCTGTCAAGTCGCTTTACAGCGCCGCGCTACGGCAGCCACCCGCTGAGCATACCCCGCTGGGCGTCGCCGGGCGCAGCCCAAGGCCGAGCCAACCAGGCACCGCCCTGCCCGGGCGCCGGGCAAAATCTCTCTAGGCCGGGGATTTGTCCTATCCCCGGGCGCACCCGCTGAGGCAAAACATTTTTTGCCTTAGCTAATTGTTCCACAAAAATTGTTCCACAGAACCACTTAGGCCGGCGACGGCGCTTGGCGTTACGCTACAGCCGTGCATAGGTTATCAGTCCGACAGCTTGACGGCGCCCACATCACAGCTCGACGCGCAGACCGTCCAGCCCGGCGTCTTCGGCAAACTTCACCAACGTATCGAGCTTGGCCCAGGTCTTCACCGCCTCGCGCTTGGAGCGCACCGGGATCAGCCGCGCCGTGGGGCCGCCGACGCGGATGCTCAGGGTCCACTGGCTGCGGTCGTCTTCCCAGCGGCCGGCCACGGCCTCGCGCACCTGGTGGGTGCTGGCCAGCACGCGCAGGGTGTTCACATCCACCGCCTGGCCGATCACTGCATGGCCCCCCAGCACTGCTAGGCGGCGATTGGTGGCGTCCTCGATCACCAGGTACAGGCGCTCGATGTGCCCGGCCGGGATGCCGTGGGTGACGGTTTCCAGGCATTCCACCATGCCCTCGGCGCGGGCCTGGGCGATCAGGCAGTTGACCGGGGTGGCGGCGTCCTCGATGTCGACCAGGCGCCGGCGCAGCGCTGCCTCATAGGCGACGGGCAGGGCCAGCCCGGGCGGCAGTGGGTGGTCGTTACGCATAACGCGGCTCCTGGCTCCCCGGGGTCGCAGGCGAGCCGGCGGCGATCTCGAAATAGTCGCCGGAGGCGGACACTTCCAGCACCCGGCCGGCCAGCACGGTGCCATCGGGCAGCGCGACGGCCGCGCGGCTCAGCATTGGCTTGAGCAGGTCGACGCCCAGGTGCCGGTTGACCAGCACCGAGACCGGCGCCGTGGGGGCATGCTGGCTGACCACGACCTCGATCCGGGGCCGCGATAGGACAAGTGTGCACGCATGGGGGCTTTCCTGCTATGAGGGGGTGGGGTACGGACAAATCACTTTAGCGGTTTTGGTCGCCCAAATCGTTCTTTTTGGGTGACGCGGTCAGAAAAAAGGCCCCCAGCGCTTTCGAACTGGGGGCCTCGATTTAACATAGCGTCAAATTAGGCGCACGGGCGCCACTGCTGCGCCATCACAGCACACGCATGACCCCGCTCACCTCGCGCGGCTTGCCCAGCACATAGCAGGGGCGCAGGGTATTGTCCTTGCCATCGCCATAGGTGCTGGCCACCACGGCCAACAGCTTCCAGCCCTGGGCCAGGTGCTCATTCACGCGCTCGGTGCCGAACATCTGCACCACTTGTCCCGCTTCACTCATTTGCATCGGTCTTGCTCCTTGCTTTCGGGGTTATCCGCTGGCAGCGGGTAATGGCCGAGTGTAAGCGGTTTTCAAGCATTTGTTACCGCACGGGGGGTTTCGCAACAATTGCTCCATACGCCCCAGTGGTAGCAGCGCCACAAACGTTGTGCCGGGACGCATGGTCAGTCCTTCCCACGCCAGATGCTTATGTGGGCAATGGCAACACTGAGGTTTCGAAGTGATCAAAACAACCCACCCAGCGAAGACTGCTGCCAGTTCATAATTACTAGCTCACCGGTAACCTCGGCTTTGCACTGGCGCTGATTAGTGGTGCTGTAGCGGATGTCCAAGCACTCAAAGTGGAAGCCGTCGAAGACTCGACGGATGTCCGGGTGGTCATTGATACTGACCATCACCCTGCCCTTGCATCGGCGCATGAAGTCGGCCATCCGCTCGTACTCCTCGAGCGGGAAGCTCACCCCATAGCCGGCGGTCTGCCAGTACGGCGGGTCCATGTAGAAGAATGTGTGCGCTCGATCGTAGCGCTCGGCACAGTCAAGCCAAGACAAGTGTTCAACGTACGTCCCGGCGAGACGCTGCCATGCCGCCGAGAGGTTTTCTTCAATCCGCAGCAGGTTGATTGGTGGGGATGTGGTGCCAGTGCCAAATGCCTGACTGGTGAGCTTGGCACCGAACGCGTGTTGCTGAAGGTAGAAGAACCGAGCGGCGCGCTGGATGTCGGTGAGGGTTTCAGGGCGGGTCATCTTCTGCCACTCGAAGATCTGCCGGGAGCTGAGCGCCCATTTGAACTGGCGCACGAACTCTTCTAGGTGGTTCTGCACAACGCGGTACAAGGTGACCAGGTCACCGTTGAGGTCGTTCAGCACCTCCACCGGTGCGGGCTGGGGACGCATGAAGAACAATGCAGCACCGCCGGCGAAGACTTCGACATAGCATTCATGAGGGGGAAATAGGGGGATCAAGCGGTCGGCCAGGCGGCGTTTGCCACCCATCCAAGGAATGATAGGAGAGGTCATAGGTATGCAAGTCTTTACTGTATGGATAAACAGGTGTTAGGCTCGCCGCGCTTTGTGCACAAGGCAGAGGCCACGGCTGGACTTGCAGGAAGGGTCTGCGGGTTCGGCGGGCCGGGCTGGATGTTGACGCATCTACCCGGCTCGCCTCTTTTCATTTGGTGACTTCGCGGACGTAGGCTTGGCAGGCCTGCAGCGCGATCAGTCCTCGATCACCTGTGTCGGTGATGCCGATAATTCGTTGAGCATGCGCTGGGTCAAGTCGGGCGCGTAAGGCGCCATGAACCACGCCTCCGGTGCCGGCGGCTTCCCGCATCCCACCGTCACCACCCGTGGCGGCCCAGGCTCCGGCGTCGACAAGGACTGACAGCCGCAAGTCAGCAGTAGCCAGCCTGTCACGCAGGCGAGCTTGAATCTGTTGTGCATCGTTCATTTCCTTCCAGTGAATTTTACCCTGTTCCTGCAGGCGATCTTCCAGGGCTTGTCGCTGAGTTTTCTGCTCCGCCAACTGTTTCAGGGCCGCAGCTGCAGCCTCCTCACGTTCTCGACCGTGAGCCCGATCACTGTCCGCCAGTTGCTGGACATAACCTGCAGCCTGTTCAGCCAGCTGCTTTCCGTACTCGCTGGCCTGCCACACCCACGCCCCTCGCCCGCCGGCATAGAGCCCGACCGCAACAGCCAGAAGCGCGATACGCCAGTTCAGCGGCATTACTGCAGCACCTCGAGCGCCCGCTTGTAGAGCGCCTGGCGATCCTTCAAACCATTCACGCCACCATTGATACGGCGGGTGATCAGCTCGAACACCGAGTCATCGGCCCGCAGCACTTTGTCCGCGAGGCTATTGAGTCCTGCCCGCTGCCAGTACCAGCCGGCCGACAGCGACGCATAAACGGGCTGCTCAAGCAGGTCAGGGGTGTTGAGCAAGCGGCTGTCACCGAACAGCGCTTCGCTGCAGGCCTCGTAGTTGTCGCGGCCAGTGATCTGAATAAGCCCACGGCCACGGTACCGCTGACCATCGCCGTCAGCCGTCGAGGTGTTGCCGAGGCGCTCCGCCAGACGCCCGGTGTCGTACTTGGCGAGGTAGGCATCGTTACCGAGCTCGCGCACATACAGCAGTTGGCCCGACTCATGGCCGACTTGCGCAAGGAACGCAGCCATACGCCGAGGGGTGACGATCGAGTACTTGCCCATTGTCGCGTTGAGGCCGGGAACAAAAACGCCGGCTTTGCGGCCGGCGTTGGGGAGGATCTGTTGCAGCTGTTGAACTGAGATAGCCATTGGTTTCTCCAGTGATGGCCGTGTGCGGCCTTGAGGATTAGAGCTGCTCTACCTTGAGCGGCTTGTCGTCTTTCTTTTTCTTGCCCGAGGCCTTGGCCTTGCCCTTCTTGCCGCCGTTGCACTCCACGGTCGTGGTCCACCCGCTGGCCGTGAACACTTGCTCCACTCTTTCCACCAGGTACCCGCCATCGAGCCCGACCTTGAAGCCCTGGGCATTCACCGAGCACTCAGCGAACAGGTCGTGCCGGCCCGCCATCTCCAGGCGCACACCCGCTGTGCTGCGGTTGAACGCGGCCAGCCGCGCCTTGGCGGCCTGTCTGGCTGCAGTCTCGTTGGGGTAGATATGGCGGTCGGTGTGAACTGGGGGCAGGCCGTCTGGCGATTCTTCGTTGTCCAGCTGGACCACTTTCAAAGCGCCGGTCTTCTGATCTTGATGTTGGGTTTTCACTGCCTTTTGCGTACTGCGGTCGCTTAGCCGGAACTGATAGCGGGACACGTCCGTCTTGTTGACGGTGATGACCTGCAGTGACTTGCCCGAAGTGCTCTTCCCACCCTGTCGGGGCATCACCAGCAGCTTGCCCTGAGCAACCTTGGCGGTGCTGTCGTACTGCCGCGCCAGGCGCGTCACAAAGTTGAAGTCCGACTCGCTGCGCTGATCGATCCGCTCCACCTTCGTCGTGACCGGGCAGACCACCTCCCACCCATTGCGATTGGCGATTTCAGCGACGATCTCGGACAGCGACACATTCTCCCAACTGCCGCTACGGATGGTCTTACCACTGCCGCGCATATCGCTGGCCTTGCCGCGAATGGTCAGCTCATCAGGCGGGCCGGATAACTGCACTTCGTCGACCGTGTAGGCGCCCATGCGCTTCAGCGGTTGCCCCTCGTAGCCCAGCAGAACCTCCACTACCCCTCCCCGCGCTGGCAGCGCAACGACCTGATCGCGGTCGTCAATGCGCAGCTCAAACTCGTCCGACTCCATGCCTGGCTTGTCCGAGATCCGCAGCAGCAGCAAGCGGTCATTGATCAGCGCGGTGATGTCCTTGCGGTCCGCAATGATTCGATACGTTGGTTTCATGCTTACTCCAGAAACAGGAAGCCCCGCACAGAGCGGGGCTTCGTTACGCGTAACGCGGGGTCAGTCGAACAGCTGCAGCAACTCGACCGCAGGCGCCGACAGATCGGGCAGAAATACCAACAAGCCGGCGCGGTATGGCTGTGCCTCCCTGGCTAAATCCGGGTTGGCATCGAGTACTGCCTCGACCGTGCCATTGAGATTTCCGTAATGGCGCTGACAGATCACATCCAGCAGATCCCCGTCAGACGTTCTGCAGGTCGTTGCCATAGCTCACAAACTCCAGGTTGAAGCCCTGTTTACGGGGGATGCCACCCGCCAGCAGGAGGCTTTGCTCTTCTTCAATATTGAGTAGGCACCAATCGCCCAGCACCTCGCCATAACCCGTCACCAGTTTCAGTGCTTGCAGGTTGCGACCGATGCTACGCAGCACGCTCAGTTGCTTGATGCCGCCTTTGTGGTGCGGGAAGATCGCACCCTTGAGTGTGATCTTTTCCTCACCCAGACCCACTGCCTGCTGGGCCACGCCTCGACGCAGACGCTCCTGGCCAGCCCAACGGAACGATGTCTGACGCTGCAACTCGTCAAAGGCGGCCGTGCCCAGGTTGAAGTAATACGGCTGCTTCTTAGGGTCGTGTGGCTGGATAATTAGTAGGTGCGGGTATGGCGCAACCGCCTCAGGTAGCGGCGTGGCAGAGCGCAGTAGGCCGCCGGAAGGCAACACGTTGGATAGCGACGGGCCGACCAACCCCGCCACCCGGCCGGCCTGGGCCGTGACCTTGGCCGCCATCTGCTTGAAGGTGCCGAGCCGCTCCTGTACCTGAGCGGCACCGGTGACTGCTCGGCTATACATCGACGCCACCTGCCCCACCTGAGACTGTGCCACGTTAATACTGCGCACTATCCGGCCAAGCTTCGCACCCGCCTCAGGCCCCAAGAATGGAATGTTTTCCAGCTCCGACGCGGCACCTGTGATGCTGCCGACCGCGCTATTGAGTGGGGACAGCATGCCGTCCACCCCCTTGCGACCGGCCTCACCCGCTGAAACCAGCCCGGACAGGGAAGACTCCAGCTGCTCCATGTAGGCCATAGGCCCTCCTTAAACATGCGGTTGGTCGAACAGTTGAGCCGAAGTCATGCGCGCTGATGCTTCGCGCTGCCATGCCTCAAACAGCTGACGCAGTGGCGACTCGATTTCACGGACAACCTGCGACGGGTCTTTCACATCGCCCTGCACATCGATTTTAATGTTGGGCGAGAACGAAAACGCCTGATCCACCTTCGGCACCGATACCGCCCCAGGCGCAGCCGCTTTGGCTGGTTGAACCACTTCGGGCATCCGAGGTGGCACTGGTGCCGACCTGGCCACCATGTCACGCACCACATCACCGAAACCGGCCGGCAAGGTTGCCAACTGGGGGACAGCTGGCCGTGACGCACCATCAGCGGCGGGCTTACGCTCGCCGCTGTCGATCATCACAGGCACCGGTGCCGATTTAGCGGGCACCTCCCGCACCGTTTCGCCCAGCTTCACCAGCGGCGTTGCCGGTGCCGGTTGCGGTGGCACCAGACCTGCACCCGGGAAGCGCACCTTGTTGGCCGTCAACGCCGGCAGCAGGTAAGGGTCCTTGGACTCGGGGTCACGCGGGTCATACGACACCTCAGGCTCGGTCGGCGCTGGTGTAGCCACGGCTCGCACTGAGCTGTCCAACTTGGGCGCTTCCTGCAGCACTGGTTCAGGGACAGGTTGCGCCGGCGGGCGCACCAGCGGCGCCCTAGGGAAGCGCACCTTGTTGACCGTCAATGCCGGCACCAGGTACGGGTCCTTGGACTCAGGGTCAACCGGGTCATACGACACTTCAGGCTCAGCCGGGGTCGGGGTGGGCACGGCTCGCACCGTATTGCCCAACCTCGGAAGCTCCTGCAGCACCGGCGCTGGAGCAGGCTCGACCACTGGTTCAGGTTGCGCCGGCGCCGAACCGGTCACCGCGCGGAGCGTGTCGCCTAGCTTCGCCGGTGGCTCCTGCAGGATCGGCACCGCCTCGGGTTGAGGCTCGGTCGGCACCGACGGCCGCACCAGTGGCGCAGCCGGGAAACGCACCTTGCTGGCCGTCAGCACGGGCACCACGTACGGTTTTTTGGTCGATGGGTCCGGCGGGTCATACGACACCTCAGACTCAGTCGGGGCCAGGATGGCCGCGGCTCGCAAGGTGTCGCCCAACTTCGGCGGCTCCTGCACAATCGGCGCGGCCTCAGGTTGAGACTCTGGCTGCGCCGGCGGCCGCACCAGAGCCGCCCCCGGGAAGCGCACCTTGTTGGCCGTCGGCGCGAGCACCACGTACGGGTCTTTGGACGCCGGATCTAGTCGGTCATACGACACCTCAGGCTGGGCCGGCACCGGCGCCGCCGGCACTGGCTGGGTAACAGGCTCACGGTTGTCGATCACTACCTGCGCTACAAGAGCAGCCTTCGGCGCTGCAGGCAACGGGGCCGAGGTATCAACCTTGGTAGCTGGCTTGTCCTTCTGCGCCGGTGCCAAGGTTACCTGTACCGCCTCCTCATGCGCCGGCGGACTTTCCGGCTTCGCCGTGGCCTCAAACTCGGGTTGTTCATCGCCAAACCAGCGCTTACCCAGCCCCCCGCCGAGCGACTCGCCACCCATACCACCCAGTACAGCGCCGATTGCGCCGCCTACTGCAGTACCTATGACCGGTACCACCGAACCGATGGCCGCCCCAGCAGCTGCGCCGGCAAGCGTTCCCGCAAGGCTGCCAGCTGCACCACCGTACCCCTCTGCCTTCTCGTCTTGAGAGCTGGCGTTCATCGCGACATCAATCGCAGCAACACCGGCGTCAATCACATTCCCGCCAGGCAGTCGCTTGGCAAGACGCGTAACGCCCCGCACCGAGCGGGCAACCCTGCCCAACTCTTCAACGCCGGCTACCATCTTCGGCGCAGCAACTGGAATAGCGGGCTTCATCAGTGGCGACTTGGGCGCCTCAACCTTCACCCCGGGCCGTGCTGGGGACGCTTGCCTTGCCTCTCGTCTGCGAGCCCGGCGCCGGCTTCTACGACTACCCCGGGCAGGTGCAGCAGGGGCGCTGTTTGTGACGCTACTGCCGATCCCGCTGAATGCATCGGCATTGACCACGAACACCCGCTGCGTGTCATCCCTGCCTGCCAGCGGATCGTTTGCCAGCGCCGCATCCTTCGGCGTTGCGCCAAACACCTTACCCAGCAGGCCAAGGCCGGTATCGACTACTTTGCTGCCCGTCTTAGGTAGTTCAATAGGCTTACGATCGCTACGGCCCGGCCGGCCGGCCATCCTCTCCAGGCCTCGACCGCGCGCGATGTTCAACACACCACGTCCGATCTTGAACGCACTGGATGCAGTCTTGAGTGCGAGGATGGCCGCCACGGTACCGGTAATTCCTGCCACAACAGCAGGGAAGCTGTCAGACAGCGCGGTGATGCCGCGAGCGACGGCGGTCAAGCCCTTCGACGCCATGTCAGTAGCCGGGCGGATCGCGTCGCCAATGCTGCGCATTGCGTCATCTGCCGCCTGGACTGTCTCAGCCCATTGCTGGGCCGATGTTTCACGGCGCTCGGCGAGGTTCTTGTCGAGGATGCCCGAAGCCTTTTGCGAGTCGGCTTTGAGTTCCTCATACAACCCTCTGTTCTGCCCGTAAGCAGTCAGCGCCGCCTTGACCTGCATGTCGGCGAAGATATCGCCCGTGCGCAGGGTCTTTTCCAGGGCATCCAGCGCCGCTTTAGCTTTCTCAGGGTCGACTTCCTTGTCGATCTTGGCCTTGGCCGCCTCGATCTGTTTGGCCTTCGCCGGATCGGTCGCCTCGACGTACTTCATGGCCAGGGCCATGGACGCCTCAATGACGTTCATGCCCTTCTGCAGGCCGGTATTCAGCGAGGATTGATAGTCAATGCCAGCGTCCTTATAGGCCTTGACCACCTCGCCAGAACCGATCTTCTCCATCCAGTTCTTGAAGTTGTTCGCCGCTTCGTCCGAACTGCCGGCGGTCTTCATCTGCACCTGCAGCATCGAGCCGAGCGAGGTCACCGCATCCAACCCGGTGATCCCGTTTTTCTCCATCCCGGCGAGCAACTGCGGGAACCACTTGGCCATGTCGCTGGCCTCGAAGCTACCCGCCTGGCCTTGGTAGGCGATCGCCTCCAGCGCCTGCTGCATCACCTTCGGATCGCTGATCTTGGCATTTTGCTGCAGCGCCTGGATCATCGATGCAGTGTCGACACCCGAAGATCCTTGGCCAATCGCGAACTTGGCCGCGACCGGGGCATACGACAACGCCTTGTCCAGCTCCATGCCAGCGCCGACCAGCTGGTTGACCAAGTCAGCCACATCGTTGCGTGACATACCTGTGTCTTGGGCGGTATCGATCACCGTCCGGGTGAGCTGCCGCTCCTCCGGCTTGTTGACGATGTCGGCCTTGATCGCAATATCACGGATGACCGCTTGATAATTCGCGCTGATCATCGTCGGCACTGCGGCCATGCCCGTGGCAACTACGGCCTGGCCGATGTTCGACTTCAGCGAGGCCTTGCCCGCCTGCAGCTGCTGGTGCCCCTTGAGCTGCAGATCGGCGCTCTTCGCCTCACGCCCCAGGCGCTGATACTCACGACTGAGGCGACCAACCTCAATGCCCTGCTTGCGCAAGGCATCCAGATTGCTGTCCAGCTTGCGCTGCAGTTTGTCAGCACTCGCAGTACCGCTGTCGTGCGCACGCTTCCACTCTTCGCGCAGCTTGATGGTTTCGCCAATGGTGCTCTTCAGCACCTTGGCCCTGTTGCCTTTGGCTTCCAGCTTCTGGATGCCGTTCTCGACCGTCTTGAACGCTGCGCCTACCGATGAGGCAACAGCACCCCCGATCACCAGCGATAACGCTAGCCTGCTTGCCATCGGTGCCCCCTGTGCAAGCTCAATCCGTGAGCCACCAGACCATGTCCGCGTAAGACATGGTCAGGATCTCTGCGGCGGAGAAATTCAACTCAGCCGCAAGTCGCTTGGCTGCTTGCTTCTGTGTGGCGGGATTAAAGCTCGTCGTCTCGCACCAAAAAGTTGTAACCGGTCGCCAGGCGGTTGTAGTCCTTGTAGGTCAGGCCTTCCAGATCCTTGGCGTGAACGTCGGCCAGAGAGGCAAACAGGTTCAGCTCGCGCTGCTCGTCGTCGCCGTCCGAGGTCTGGGTCGAATTACGGATATCGCGCACAGTTGGCGCCCGCAGAGTGATGGTGTCTTGCTGAACGCCGTTGAGCTGGGCCGGGCTGGTCAGCGTTACGGTGACGCGGTCGGCTTCCAGTTTGATGAACTTCGGCAGTGGCTTGGCCATGGATTTGGGTCCTTGATTCGAAAAGGGATGCGGAAAAGGCAGGAGGGATTACAGACCGAGGTCGCGGCGCTGGCTGGCCAACTGGTCGACGCCATTGATGACCCGCTTCATACCGGCCGGGTCGATCTCGTAGATGACTTCGCCCGCGACCTCCAGCTTGTAATAGGTCAGAGCCACAGCATGCTTGAGCTCGGCCTTGTCGCCCGGTTTCCAGTCACCCATATCCAGCTCTTTCAGGGTGCCGCGCTGGGTGACGATGACCGCCTTGGTTTCCCCCTTCTGGCCCTTGAACGAGCCACGGAAAGTGCCATTGAACGCGTTGCCATCAGCCAGCCCGTAGAACTTCAGCGACTCTTTACGCACGCCGGTGGTAGTGAAGTTGGACTCCATCTTCTCCATGCCCACGTCCATCTCGATAGGCATGTCCATGCCACCAGGGCGGTGCTCTTCCATCTTCAGCGTAAGCTTGGGCAAGGTCAGGCTGGGCACATCGCCCTGGAAGCTGACACCGTCCACAAACAGGTTCATGTTGGCCAGAATTTCGGGAATCATTGCCATGTGATGCGCTCCTTACGCGACTTGGTCGAGGACTTCGGTCAGCCACTGATTGGTGACTTCGATACGGAAATTCGGGTTTTCAGCCGGCGGAACGTCGGTGAAGCGGATGTTCCAGTACACCTTGCCCTGCTCGAGCTGGCTGGCCGTGTTGAGCACCGGGTCGGCGTAGACCTCGAAGTTGATGATTGCGCCCTGGGCTTTCAGGTCGCGCATGAAAGCCTGCAGGCCCTCGGTCACATCGCGGATGTAGGTCGAGGTAATGCCCCGGTCAACCGCCCACTTGTGGCCATACAGAATCGCGTCCATGACCATGTCCATGGTCCGCACACGGGTGACGAACGCCCATTTCGAATCGCTTGACAGCGTGCGGTTGCCCCACAGGCGGAAGCCGTCGTCACGGATGATGGTCGCGATGTTGGCGTTGTTCAGCAGGTTGGCCCGGCACGTCTCGTCGCCGTCCAGGTACTCGATCGCGCGGGTAGTGCCGGTGATGCCGACAAACTCTTTGTTGGACGGCGACGACCAGAAGCCGTATTCGCTGTCGGTGTAGGCAAACACGCCTGCAGCCCAGGCCGAGGCCGGTGCGTCGATGGTCGCGCTGGTGGTGGTGTCCCACAGCTGCACGCCGGGGTCGACCATGTACAGGCGCTTGGAGCCGAACGACTTGGCGTAGGTGGTGGCCGCCTCGTCAGTGGTGCCGGGGCCGTCGATGATGGCGACCGCGCGCAGTTTTTCCGCAATCGACTGCATGGCGGTGGCCACCGCCTGGGTCGCACTGTGCTTGGGCGCGACGATCAAGCGCGGCTGCGCATTGAAACGGCTTTTGCCATCGAGCAGCGCCTGCAGTCCGGTACGCTTTCCGCTGGCCTGCACGCCGCCAATGATCCCGGAGGTTTGCGCGGCACCGTCGACCACCTTGGCCACGCCGGTAGCGACGATCACCGCCTTGGAGCGGGCATAGATGGCCTGGCAGGCCTTGGTGATAGCTGAGGCTGCGCCGAACGCGGCGACCGCCTCACGCTCGTTGGTGATCAGCACCAGGTCGCCGGCCTTGGCCGTGGCGCCGGCGCCCTCGGTGAAAGTGTCGACCAAACCAATGATCGAGGACGACGGAAGCGAGACGTTGCGCGCACCGCTGTCGACGTTCGTTACGGTAACGCCGTGAAAGAATCCAGCCATTTGAAACTCCAGAAAGCACAGGGCCGCGTCGTGCGCGGCCCGAGGTTGGAAGAAAGGAAACTGTCAGTGCTGCAGGATCTGCAGCACCTGGACCAGCAACGCTACGGTCAGGCAGGCCACAAGTGGGCAGAAGAAGTCGAGGCGACCGTCTACGGTCCATCGCCAGATGCGCAGGCCGTCATACCAGCGCAGATTGGCCAAGTGCACCGACTCGACGTGCGCCAGGTTGCGCTCGCCATGGGTGTACTCGCGGCCGGCGAAGAAAAAGATGCCGGCAGCGGCGCCGGCCCAGTGGCCAGCGGGGACGCCCAGCCAAGCCAGGACGCCCCACAGGGCGACCATGATCAGCAGCGCCGCAAGGACGTGCTCAAAGTGGGTTCGGTTCATGCGTGCCCTCCAGGCACAAAAAAAGCCGCTTAGCGGCCCTTGGGGTTACGGGGTGGCGAAAGGGTCAGACGGCGTTGCCGACGCCCTGCCCGCTTTCCTTGATGGCGGCAATGGCCGCATCGGTGATGCTCTCGGCCTCCGCGTGCGAGGCAGCCCTGAGCACATCCTGCTTACCTTTAAGGCGCAAGGTGCGCAGGCTCAACAGCGCCTGATTCCAGGCCTCGGCCTCGGCCAGAATGCTCTCTGCAGCGGCTTGCGGCTCCAGGCCTGCCGCATCGGCCCAAGCCTTGACGTAGGCCGGGGTTTCGCCGACATAACCGGCCTGCTGGAATGCACGAGCCTCATCGGCAGCACGCTGATGCTCCAGGGCGCGCAACGGATCATTGATAACCGTGGCACGGGATACATCGGCCGCCTGATCGATCTGGCTCACTGCGACCAGCAGGGCCGCCCCGAGCGGCAGGTTTTCGTAGTTGTAACCGGCGTAGAACACGCCGCCAAAGTCGATGCTCAAGTTACGGGTTTGCATGGGGCTTGGTCTCCGAATTACAGGGAAGCGAGGTTGGACATGACGTGGCCGAGGTCTTTCACCAGGGCACCGGCGGCCACGTTGCTGACGTAGCGGCCAGCGAAGCCACTCGGGAACTGCACGTTAGTGGTGGCCAGAATCACGCTGCTCGCAGTAACGCCGATGAAGTTGCCGAACCAGTCCGGCGCCATGGTGACCGCGACGTTTTCCAGCGACACGTTGAACACGGTAGGAACGTTCACGCTAGAGAAACCACGGAAGAACGAACCGGCACGGGAGTTGTTCGGCGCCGGGTTAAAACCTGCCGGAGACGGCAGGTAGATATCCATGTCTCGGATCGAAATCAGGTTCGATGCCAGATACATGTTGAGGCCGGTCATGTTGGTGGTGGTGACGTTGTTGGCGTCGGTGCTGGTGACATATTTGGGCTTGAGCTTCGGGCGTACACCGTTTTTCGCCACGCCCGACAGGATTAGAACCGAGTTCAGCGAGCCGATACCGGCTGGCATGTCGTAGTCGTCCATGACGTATGCAGTACAAACGCCGCTGGGCGGGGTGACCGCGATAGCCTTGTTGATGGTCTTGAAAGGCAACAGCTGGGTACCGGGGTTGGTGTCCAGGCCATTGACCGGATCGACATACCAGGAGCGCGAGGTTTCCGGCGCGGCGGCGATGGCAGCTGCTACAGCCTTGTCGATTTCGCTTTTCTTGGTGCCGAAATAGTCGATCAGCTTGTTGGTTTGCGTGACCAGGTTGGCTACATCAGATTCGAGACTCATGGGGTCTTATGCTCCAAAGGTGTTTTGGCTTACTAAGGTTTGCAGCGCGATGACGGCCGCTGCGTTGCTAATTGACACGCTCAACAGGTTTTCCCGGTCGGTGTCTTGGCGCAGCTCTGCGGCCTGCAAGCGCTGCGTATGGTTGTCGAGCACTACGCCGGCACGTCGCAAGGCCTCGGCCAGCACATCCAGCTGATCCTGCCGCTGCAGGCCGCGCAGTTGGTCGGCCACCACTGCGGCGGCGTTGCCAATAACCCCGCTGGCCAGGCCTTCGCGGTCGGCATCCTGGCGCCGCTCCACATCCGACATGCGCGACAGCAAGCGGGAAAGCTGCTCACCCGCCACGCGCTGCCATTCGCCTTGCTGGTCTAACTGGTCTTGCCGCTGCAGGCCGCGCATCTGCTCGGCAATCAATGCCTGCGCCTGCGCAGCCAGAGGCCCGGCCAAGCTCAGACTCAGCCCGGCCTCATTGCTGATGATCGTCACGCTGTCGGCCGGCAGCGCAGCCAGCGACAGGTCATAGGCCAGCAGCAAGTCGGTGTCCGCCGACTTGTAGGTCAGCGGGGTGGATGAATCGGACCACACCGCCAACAGGGTGCCGTCGCTCAGCAGAAAGCCGATTTCCCGCACCCAGAAAGCGCGGTCGCCATCAGCCAGGGCGGTCAGGTGTAGCAAGGTACTGCTCAGGCGCTCGCCCCCGGCAATCGGGTACTTGGCCGTTTGCGCAACCAGGCTTTTCTGGTCGGCCGACGGCGTGTAGCCCGAGGTGCCCAGGGCAATATGGGTGATCTGCGCCGCAATGCCGGTGTTATCAGCACGCAGGATCGCGGCCAGCCCCGCCTTGGTGATCACGGGTTGTAACGGGGTACTCATAGAACAGCCTCCATCGTGCTGCGCACGACGACTAGGGCACGGGTCGCACTGGCGACCACAAAGCCCGATTCAGCATTGATCGGCACGCTAAGGGCCTCGACAGAACGCCGAGACACGCCGAGCGACCGGGTGGCATTGGCGAACTGCAGGCCCTGCACCGCCACGTCGATCTGCACCGCTTGGGCATTCATGCTCAGGCGTTGCAGGCCGCGCCCTCGGGCAACGTTGGCGAACAACAGACCGCCGTCGAAGCGCGCGCCCAGGCGAAACTCGTAGTGGCTGCGCTCGTTCTTTGCCGCGTCGACCAGGGCGCGCAAACGCGCCCCCAGCTGCGGCGAAATAATCGAGCCCTCCCCCTCGCGGTTCTCGTTCGCCCAGGCCGTGACCTGGAACGTGTACGGGGCCGCGTTGGGGATCTGGTGCCATTCCTTGAAATCCGCATTGACCCGCACCGCCTTGAGCACCCGCCGGATTGCGCCGACAGTGCCCTTGGTCTTGTGGACCGGGATCGCCTCACGGACCAGCTCGCGGCGCTGGGCGGTGGTGTTGGCCGCCTCCCAGCCCTCGACCTTCCAGGCCCAACCGAGCCACGGCAGGAAGTCGGGCGGGCAGCGCGTCGAGTCGGCAATGCCCCGGATGATTTCCGGGTCAATGCCCTGCTCGCTGGCCGCCTCCAGGGAGCGCTCCAGCAAGGTGGCGTTATGCGGCAACAGGCTCACGTCGCCACCTGCGTGGTCAGCGCGATTGACGTGCAGTTGGGGTAATGCCGCTTGTCACACGCGATGCCTGCAGCCGGGTGCACCAGGTCAACCTGGCTAATGCCCGTTACGTGTAACGCCGCGTAGATCGCTGACAGCGGCAGCTGCCCCTCCAGACGCCGCGCCTCGGCAATGGCCGCGTCTAGGCCTTTCCGGGCTGTCGCCTGGACGACCGCCGGATCTGGTCCAGCCTCAACGTGCAGGACGGCCTGCACCTTGAAGTCGGTCGGCTTACCCGCTTGCACGCGCGGTCGGTCGGTGATCGGACGCACGGTTTCGGCCGAAAGCGCCGCCTGCACGGTGGTAACCAGCTGCGCCGGCAGCGCGGTGCTGTCCAGCCTGGGCAGTATGGCCAGCGACACGTCGCCGGGCAGCGGGTTGGCCAGACCGGCGTCGTAGTCACAGACCACGACAATGGCCCCATCCGGTAACAGCGCTCTAACTGCGGCATCGAGCACAACCCCGGAAAACCGCGGCGAGTCGACCGAGACGTTGGCCAGCTCGGCCGAGGCGGTCAGGCCGTGGTACTCATACGCGCCACGGCTGCCGGCAACGGACAGTGCTTCCAGCGACAGCCGCGTGCGGTAGCGCAGCGCCTCGTCGTCTTCCATCACGGCCGCCACTGGCGGTACCGCGTCAGGATCGGCCGCGCGGATGGTCAGCCGCTGCACACCGTAATCGGCCGCGCGGTTGTCCAGGTCGGCGCGCTTGGCATAGGCCAGCAAGCTGGCCTTGGCCGCTGCATTGACCCGTGCGCGCATCAGCAGCTCACGGTAAGCCATGACCTCCATAAGCTTGACGACCGGCTCGGACTCCAACAACGCCGTCCACTGATCGCCCATGTGGTCACGGAAGATGCCTAGTACCTCCTGATACAGCGTTTCAAAGTCCAGGGTTTCCACCACATCGGGCGGGGGCAACAAAGACAGGTCAATCATGCATTCACCTCCACGACAGCCGAATTGCCCAGGTACTGGCCTGTCAGTTCCAGACCGATCTGGCCATCGAGCACGGAAACCACCTTGACGCGCTCCAGCTGCACACGCGGCTCCCAGCGGCCCAGGGCGCGGGCCACCTCGGCCTGCACGGCGCTTTTCCATCCGTCGTTAACCGGCAGGTCGACAAAGCGGCGCAGATTGCTGCCGTAGTCCGGCCGCATGCGCCGGCTACCCAAGGGGGTGGTCAGAATGTCCTCAATCGACTGCTTCAGGTGATCGAGGCCCGAGAGTGGCTGGCCGGTTCGACGGTCCACGCCAATCATGGTTAGCCGTCCAGACGCTGCAGGTCAGCGTGCCCACCCAGGTACGCCAGCGCCTCGTCGTCGTCGGCCTGGACGGTCACGCGGCCGGCCAGCACCTTGAACTCGCGCAGGTTGTCACCTGCCTGCAGGAACAACGAGCGCGAGGTGTAGGCGCTGTCAGTGAAGGACACGCAGGCCGGCGCGACAGGTTCAGCGGCGGAGGCGGCCGCGTCCGTAGCTGCGTCATCCGCAGCTGTTCTCTTGACTGCCATAAGGCTCTCCAGAAAAGACGAAACCCGCAAAAGCGGGCCTTTATGGATTGAGTTTCAGGATCAGCGATGGCCAGCAAAAGCCTGCCCAACCGCCGATTTGATTGCACTTGCCAGAGCCTCCGGGTCGAGGTTGCCCGACACGTTGATGGTGATGGACGGGGCTCGGGTCGGGCGCGGCGTAGGGATGTAGCGCCCAGACATAAGCGCCATGGCCAGGCCTTGAGCGATTTCTTCCGGGTCGTTCTCACCCGCCAGCAGCCGACGCCAGTAGCTCAGCATGCGGAAGTGATCCGCAAAGCCGGTGATGCCGTAGCCAACCATTTTTTCGACCATGTGGCGGTCGGTCCCATTAATCGGGGCCTGCGGGTCCTGTTCAGCCATATCAACCTCAATGCTTGTGGTTCGGCGTGTTGCCGGTGGTATCGATGATCTTCCCGAGGCCGAAGATGTCGCCCGATACTTGTAACGGCCCATCGATCTGCACGGCGCCCTGCAGGGTGATCATGGTTGCCTTGGCCGTGATGCTCTCGGCCTCGGCACTGATTGCGGTCGACTTGGCGGTGATCGCGTCGTCGGTCAGTACCGCCTTGCTGCTGCCGACCTCGATGTTGACCGTGCCGGTGGGCAGCTTGATGGTGTAGCTATTGGCCGCCCAGTCGTAGATCAGGGACCCGCCATCATCGAAGCGCCACACCTCGACGTGGTCGCGGTTGTCCGGGCGCTCGCCGGCGTTGCCGTACAGGCCGGGAATGAAAGTGCCCTGAGCTGGGTCACCGCTAGGGCTGATCAGCGCGCCCTGCTCCCCCAGACTTGGTGCACGCCAGTGTCGCGCCTTACCGGCAGCCAGCGAATGCCAACGCACCCAGGCGCTGCTCCAGCCGGTACCGTCCGACATGCGCAGCTTGCCAGCATCCAGGTCGACCGCCACGACATAACCCTTGATCACGACACCGGCCAGCATCCGGTCGTGCTCGGCGCTCACGTAACTCACCCCAGGGCCTCCGGCGATTGGTAGTGATGCTCGTTGCCTGGACCACTGTCAGGATCGAAGGCAACCACCAGCGGGCCGGGCTCTCGTGGCCACGGCCACTCTTCCTCTCCGAGATAGATGACCTGGGTCCACTCAACCACCCAGACCGCGTAACTATCCAGCTCGGGCCGGCTCCAGTCCCGCTCTGCCCTTACGAACTGGGCAAACTCAACGGCTAAGCCCCAGGACTGCATCCGTAGCAGGACCGCCAGCTGTGCCGCAGCGAAAGCGGCCACATGCAGGCAATTGGGCACCTCTACGCCAACAATCACACGCGCCTCGAAGCGAGCATCGACGGCAGTTTCACCTGTGCCAGGATCCTTGTCCGCACTCTCAAGGCCAGCCAACTCCAGCACTACTGCTGGCATCGGCACGACCTCGATCCCATCCGGCATGGTGCCGACATAGGCGAGCCCGGGGATGGCTGCACTGATGTGTTGTTCAATCGCCGCGTAGATCCCAGCGAGAGGTATCGGGTCATCAACCATTGCCTGTTCTCCGCAAATACTTCTGCAGTTCAAAGTTCAGCTCTTGTGTAAGGACCACCTTCAATCGTTCGTGAGCGCGGCTAGTCCAGGCTTCGAAGTGAGGTCGAACGTCATCGAGCGAGATCTTCGCCTTCGCCAGCGGGAAGCGACTGTCGTTCTCGGAAATCCAGCCGGACCGCCGTCCACCGCCACCGGAGACTTCGCTATCCGGGTAGTCGTCAGCATCGAAGTGCTTGCTGGCTGTGCGAATCCAGATATCCGGTTTGCCCCCGTATACCTGCCGATAGAACGCCCCCTGGTACCGGCGCCCAGCCACCGAGACACCTGTTCGGGTTTGCCGAGGACGACCAGCGCGACTGGCTTCGATGGGTCGGATACCGAACCACAGCTTTGCTTGCCCGTTGCTACCCATCGGGAAAGCCTTAATCCGCTGCCTCACTGCCGCGATGGAGATTCGCTCTTGCCGCCCCACCTCGCGCGCAACCTGCCCGCGAAGCCAGCGAAGCGTCTTGTTGATTGCCCGTCGCTGAGCTGCAACTATCGCCTTGGGCACTAGCTTGGCGAACTCCTCGAATCCCTTGACGTCTTCCGGGCGCATCTGCAGGATCAGCAGCCCTGCACTGGCTGACAACTTGTGATAGCTGCCTACAGTCATGGCGTTTTCCTCAGAACGAGCGTCACCAGGCCGTCGCCGCCTGGCTCTATGCGCGTGATGATGTAATTGCCACCACCGTCCTCAGTCGGCAGATCGACCATCACGCTCTGCCGCGTATCGACACCTGCGTTGTCGCCAACACGGATGACCAGGTGCGGCTCGCGCAGGCCGGTATTGATCTGGCCGAGCTTGGGCTGAAGCCACGGCGCCGAGAACATACCCAGCACTTCACGCCCCTCGATTAAAGCGGTATCGCCCAGAACATCGAACACCACCGCGTCCACGTCGTCGATCAGGTCGCGGAAGCCCATGATCAGGCGGTCAGGCGGATAACTGCACGGGGACGCGTGCAGATGTGCAACGGGTTGGACTGAGCCTCACCTGCAACACCCTTACCGAAGGGCATCTCCTCCAGCTTGCTGTAATACGGCAAGCCTTCGGTGTTGACGGTTTCCATGTAGTCTGCCGGCGCGTAGACAGACAGGAACAGTTCGGAAACACCCTCCGGCACCAGGCGCGCTTCATCGTCAGGGACGAACGGAACACCCGCTACCTTGCCCCGGTAACGCTCCCAGCTGATACCACCGAACTCGAACGTTTCACGCCCGTCGCCACGAAGCGATGCGGCCTGCTGGCTACCCTTGTAGGTATCGACAACCGAAGAGTGGGCGATAAGTTTCTTCCAGAACGTCTTGCCGCAGAAAGCGCGGGCACCGGTAGTGGTCACGTTGCCGAGCGCATCTTCTTGCATGTCCAGGGCATCCACGCACTGCACCTGAATGTTGGCATTCGGGTCATTCAGCCCCATCGACTGCTTCTGCTGCGACACCCCGAAGACCTTGTAGATGTCCAACAGCACTGACGAGCCGTCTGCATCGAGCACCTTGCCGTTGATTGCCCCCATCCGATGAAACTCGTGAGTGGCATCCAGTTGGCGTTTCGCCTTGGCCAGACGCTTGTTGACCACATCCTGTACGGCCTGTAGTTCCGTCAGCGTGCCGAACGCACGAATACCCTGGATCTCATCTGCCTTGATCGCAAAGCGCTGCGGCAGGTGAACAGTGTTGAACGGGATCAGCGTGCGCTTGCTCCCACCCACCACCAGACCAGAGTTACCGCGCTCACCCGCCGGCACCAGGGCAAGCGTGTCGCCGTCTTTCTCGATCTGCACGGTAAGGGTGGCGACACCCTCTTCCTGGAACAGGCCAAGAGCTGCGAGGCGTCCTGGCACGTATTCCTGATCGTTAATAGCAGCGGTGAGTGCTGCAACGCCGAACGCGTCGTCTTGGAAAATGGCAATTTCAGCCATGAGGTACTCCAAAAAGTAAGAACCCCGCTCAGGGCGGGGTTGGGATGAGAGAGAGTTGGGTCAGCGCAGGATGATGAAATGCGCTGCCAATGCCTGTTCCGCATCGGCGTCGATGCCGGTCAGCAGGGCCTCACTGACCTCGGCCAGCCGAACTACCGCGCGGCCACGCCGAACTGTTTCGGACTCGCCGAGTGAGGCATAGAGAATGCACACGGCTTTTTCGCTGCCGTCTTCTGCAGCGGGGTCGTAGGCAGTGAATTCGCTGCTGGCCGTTACCAGACCAAGCACTTGGCCAGCGACCAGACCAGGACCAGCAGCGACGTTGATGGCTTCGCGGGAAATCTTTCCTGCGCCCTCCGAAAGCAGGAACTCACCGGCGTGTACCGGCTCCTGGCGGATGTTACTCATGGTCGTGCTCCTTTATTGGCGGCTTGCCGGCGGGCAGCCCAGATGCTGGATGGATTGGGTAACTGCGCCTTGACCTTGTCCTGCTCATCGTCTGCCGGCGGCAAGGCGTTGTTGATCTCGAAGCCCTTACCGGAGCTGACAATCTTCTCGAACAGCCGCGCCCGCACCGCATCAGCGTCCAGGCCGGCAGCGACGTACTCTTTCGCGAGCTCGGGCAACCGCGCCGCGACACAAAGACCGTGCACGGCCTTGGCCTTCTTCAGCGCTGCCTGCACCGTGCTAGCGTCAATCAGCTTGGTCGAAGCTATAAGCGTTTCAGCCAGGTTGCCGATTCCAACCTTGGCGCACTCCTGAGTGATCATGAGCGCCAGCGTCGCTGCGTCAGCAACTTCAGGTTTTGTGGGCGCAGGCGGCTTTACAGGGTCTTCAGCCGGCGGCTTGCTGGCCAACTGATCAAGCAAGGCCTGCGGGGTTTTCTGATAGCGGGCCATGGCAGCGCCATTGCCCAGACAAGCACGGACTTGCACGCCGGAGCCGATCTCATCGACAAGCCCGAGCGCGAGCGCCTCCTCAGCGGTCAGCCAGCTTTCAGCGTTGACCAGGCGACGCAGCTCGACTTCGTCGATGTCAGGCGATTTTGCCTTGTAAGCCGCAATGATCACCTCGAAGGCTTGGTCGAGCACATCGGCTACCCGCCGCAGCTCTTCGGCGTCGCCTTCGATCCAGGTGTAGGGGTTGTGAATCATTAGGATCGCGTTGGACGCCATCACCACCCGGTGGGCGCCGCATACCGCTACGCTACCTGCACTGGCAGCCAGCGCATCGATACGGGCGGTGCAGCGCTCGCCCAGCCGGTGCAGCGCGTTGTGGATGGCCACGCCTTCGAACAGGTCGCCACCGTTGGTGTTGAAGGCCACCTGAACCGGTGAGACACCGTCATCGACTGCCTTCAGGTCGCGGAGGAACTGATTGGCGGTGATGCCCCAGCCACCGATCTCGCCATAGATGTAGATCTCGATCGGGGTTGGCTCAGCGTCGGCAGCGCCCTCGACTTTAGTGGCAGCGCTGATTCGGTACCAGTGCTGTTCGTTTTCGGGCTGCTGCGTGGGCGCCTTGTTGAAAATACGGAGGGGTTTCAAGGGGGTCATGTCTTCTCCTTTTCGTCGGGATCGTCATCGACCGCCGACAAAGTGCTGTACTTGATACCCAGGACCTTCGCCCTGGCGAGATCGGCGGCGTTCTCTTCGTCCACCACTTCGGCATCCGTACCGTTGCGCAAGCAGGTCTCGCTGCGAGTGGTGAATCCGGCAGCGATTTCCATCTGCCGGGACTGGACGTCTTGAACGGGGTGGATGTAGGCCCAGCCTTGTGGCACCCAGCGGGTTCGCTGGTATTCGCGGCGCCGCTGCGAGTAGTCCGGAAGGTCGAGCGCCCCGGCCAGCACAGCCATGTCTAACCAGGCTTTACGCACAGGACGGCACAACTGGTGGACGTAGACCTGGAACTGGAGCTGCTCCAACCGGCGCCGGAATTCGTTCAGCACCACGCGAATCGCCCGGTCATTCACGCCTTGCATGTCGCCGGTCATCAGCTCGTAGGGCAAGCCCGTACCGGCGGCAGCAGCCATCAACTGCTGCCGCATGAAGTCGCGGTAGTTGTTGCCGGCGTCCGGCGGATCGGAGAATTCGATCTCCTCGCCTGCCCCCAGCTCCTGCACCGTGCCGGGCTCCAGCCCCACCATTGGCGTGAACCCATCCCGGTCGAGGTCGACGGCCGCCCCGGTTATAGGATCAAGCTGTGGCCGACCATCCGGCGCTGGCTTTCGCACGAAACCTGCGAACAGGTTGGCCACTTCCTGCCGGAACAACACCGCATCATCGAAGTTGTCCAGGCTGCGCAAGCGCTTCAGGACGGGCGCGAGGCGCGGCACACCGCGCAGCTGCCCCGGCTCCAGTGGCTCGAAGATGTGGAGCATCTGCTCGGCGGGGACACGTACCAACTGGTTGTAGCCGACATTCAGCGAGGACTTGTCGCTGGGGTGGACGCGATAGCACCAGTACGCCACCCGCCGCCCCATGCCGTTGAACTCGATCCCTGCGCGGATGACATTGCCGAAGCGGGTCACCTCGAACTTGTCGTGCGGGACGAATTCTGGGGCCAGGCATTGCAGCTGCAGCGGCACGGCGTAGCCATCCTCCAACCGGCGCGGACGCAAGCGAACGAAGCATTCGCCCGACTGCTCGACCGTTCGGGCCACCAAGGCCTGCAGGCCGTAGAAATCCGTGAGCTGATCAGCATCAGCCTCATCTACCCAGTCCTCCCACAGGACCTGCATCGCCTTGCGCACCTCTTTGTCGGCGAGCTGTGGATGCGGCGTAATGCCAGTGCCGATCAGGTTGCTGACACGCTTATCGATGACGTTGGCAGCGTATGGATCATTGCGCACCGCACTGCGCGAGCGAGAACGCAGGTTGCGCAAGGCCGGCATGATCAGGCTGTTCACACCGGTATCCGGCGCATCCCACCCTGACGAGCGCCGCCCCTCGGCGGCGCCTTCGTAGCTGGCCTTGATCCGCTCGGGCACCAAGATTCCCGAGCGGCCGATGGACATGTAACGCCCGCTCATAGTCCCTTGCCCCCGTGGTAGAGGCGTGTAACGCGCGAGCGCGGCCCCGCTGCCTTGACCAGTTCGGACTGGATCAGATCGCGGGCCTTGATCAACTCGTCAACCGTTCGATACTCGACGGTGCGGTCCGAGTACCGAACGATCTTTTCACCACGCGCGATCGCACGCTCGACGGTGGCGAGGTCTGCTTTCGTGTATGCCATGTCAGCGTCTCTTTAGGTAGCCGCTGCTGGAGCTGCGGCGTTGCATGGGTTGCGGCGCCGCCCGAGGGGCCTGCTGGGGTGGCGGCGGATCGCTGCGCCTGACCGGCGCCGGCGGAGTTGCAGACCTCAACGGTGTATCGCCTTCGTCCTGATCGTCGGCGTCGGGCTCGGCAGCCTGGGGCCGGGCTGGCTGCGGTTCGCCTTGCTCGAAGAGGCTCGCCTGCGCGAGCGCCTGCCGCAGCTTGTCCCAGTCGTGCTCGACGTAGCGGTGAAGGCCGAGGAAATAGGCCATGGCCAGGTTGTACACCATGAGGTCAAGCGCCTCGTTTCGCTCTGCTTTGCTCTTGATCCATTCGAACCGCTCATGACCCTTCACGTACCGGACGACCTTGCGTTCGGCGACACATTGCTGGAAGAACTCGTCGGGTAGGTCCTTGGCGAAATGCAACGCGCCAGGCCCTTTTTCGAAGTTGTAGCGGTTGTAGATCCAGTCTTTGGCCGTGTCGGTACCAACAATCCACAGCTCGGCACCATTGCGTTCGGTCTGGCCTTTCCAGGTGACGTCAACCTGTGACGGACGCTGGGCGATCACAGCCTTACCCGGCTTGCTCGCACCCTTGAGCGCGAACACGTTGCGCCATCGACGCACACGGGTGAACTGGTAAACCTCATGCGTATGATGACCGCCGGAGTCAATGCCAGTGGCTAGGATCGCGAGACACACCCCACAAGGGTGCCGGTACCGATGCTTCAAGCGGTCATCCAGCAAAGCCCAAGTACGTTCGTCGGCCGGGTCGCCAGGGATCACCTGGTGATCGACCACCCAGCGCTCCATGCCGGCGCCCCAGGCCATAACCATCATCTCCAGGCGGTTGGCCTGGACGTCAACGGAGGCCGTCAGCGCCAGCGCTCCCACAGGCAGGGTGCCCAGCACATAGTCCTCTTGCAGCGCGCGGGCCTGCAGCACTTCGGCCTTGGTCTGCTCAATTGCGCTATCCCAGACCTCAGCCAACCGGGTGTTGTAAAAAACCTGCATGGGGTGCAGATTGCCGCGATTCTGAGCAAGCTTGGCCTCTTCATATTCCCGAGCCAGCGTCGCCCAAGATTGCCAACCTAAAGGGGCATACAACGCGCTTAGGTGGAAGCTCACCGTCTCGCCATCACCTTGCGCATGAGCGCGCCACTCACCTTTGGTCAGCATATCTGCCTTGTGGTGCTCCTCAATGAGCACATCGCACTCAGGTCCCGCGCACTGGTAGTGCGTGGTGCTGAAATCAGCTGAATACAACAGTCGCTCCCAGACCAACACCTGCATGTGCCCGCAATGCGGGCAAGGCACGTAGTAGTGCCGCTGATCCCCCATCATGTAGAGGTCATCAATTCGTGACATGCCCTTGATGAGCGGAGAGCTCGAAAAGTAGAACTTAGCGTTACGCCCAAACGTACTACCCCTAGCTTCGGCCAGCTTGATCGGGTCACCTTCCTGGTTGACGTCCACCTCCCATCGATCAACCTCATCGCCATACACATACCGAGCCGAAAGCTCAGACAGGTTGGCCGCCGAGCCTGCCGTAGTGGCAAACAGTGCGCCTCCATCGAATTCCTTGGTGTCCAACGTATTACGGGAATCCCTGGACCGGACCGCCGCCACCCGCGCTTTCAGCTCAGGGACTGAATCGATGGTCTTGCCGATCCGCGAAGACACTCGCTTCGCCAAGCTCCCGGTGGGCAGTAGCGTCAAGATGTTGGCCGGAGCCATGTGGATCAGCGCTCCGATCCAGTTCAGGGCGATCTGCGTCTTCATCAGCTGCGAGGCGATTTTGGTTACCACCCGCTTGCACGGGTGAGCAGGTGACAGACAGCGCATAGGTTCGCGGGCATACGGAGTACGCGCGGTGCGATATTTGCCAGGCTCTGCGGCACCAGTACCACGCGGGATTCGCATGTACTCATCTGCCCACTCGTCGACCCAAAGATCAGGGTCAGGCGTAAGCCCTCGGCAAAACGCTTCGCGGTACACCTCTGCACCGTCTGCGTATCCGGTGGGCATAAGCTCAGCTCTGGTTAGTGGATCTTTTCAGGCCTATGGCCTGTTCGAGGTCGGCGCTGTTCATGTTGGCGGCTTCGGTAAAGACCCGACGGAAAGTGTCAATGAGGTGCCTCTCGACTTCCCACAAGTCGCTCATCCCAACCAGCTCGCCAGCTAGCTGTGGGGCCAAGCCGAAAAACTGCTCACGAAGCAGCCTCCCCGCTGCGAACGCAGCGCCTTCGACTGCGCCCCGTTCAACCAGATTGCCTCGGACCTTGTAGAACTCGGTCTCCGCCAGACCCGCAAGGTAGAACTCGCGATGAGCCTTCGACCGCTGGAAGTTAGGGCCACCAGAAAGCGACAGTTCCGGTTGCTGCACCGCAGGTGTGTCGCCGCCAGGTTGGAGGTGACTACGCACATCCCGCTCGACTCGGTTTTCTTCATGCCGGGCCGCGACAGCGGCCTTGCTCGGATCGGCCGATTCGGCCAGCAGCGCCTCGGTGGCTTCGACGTCGACCTTGCCGTCCGAGCAAAGCACCAGGCGGTCCTGCTTGCCGAGTTTTGAAACGTAGGATTTCGACCATCCGTGGCGGGCAGCGAACTCCGATTTGGTGAGATAAGTCATGTCGGAAAGTCCAGTTCACCCAGTGAACTCAAGGGGGTTAACCAGTTCACCGCAGTTCACTAAGCTGGTGAACTGTCCGCTAGCGAAGAACCGCGGGTTTCCTGCCCCGTACCCCGGCCATCTCACCAGGGTCCCCCGCCCCGCTGGGGCTGTCGGCCGGGTCACTGCCCCGGCTCGCCGGCCTGGCGCGGCGTCTGCTCCAGCCCCAGACGCTTCGCGGCCCAGCGCATGTAGAGATTGATAGCGACATCGGCGCCGGCCATCGCAGCCAAGCAACCAACCGCTGCTGCCGCCCATACCGAAACGCCGAGGGCGTACAGCAGCATGTTGGTCGAAAGACCGCAGGTCACGCAGGCACCAGAGCGCAACGCCAACCGGCGAATCAGCCCCCAACCGCGAGCGCCCGCCATGTCCGCCCGCCACATCTCTCCCGAAACACCCCCGACCAGGGACAGCACGATCACCATCCAGATTGGCAGTTCGGCTAACGTTTGTTGCTCGCTGTTCATGTAAGCCTCATAGGCAAAGCACGGCGCCGGAAAAAGAAAACCCCGCCAGATGGCAGGGTTCTCAATGCGCCGACATATCGGAGCGGGTCGCACAGCACAGTGCTTGTGGGGGAAGCGCCTAAGCGCACTTTTCATATCGTGGCGCCTTTTTACATGCCATCGGAAAAACCGAAAAGAGGCCATTTTCGGTACTCCGTCTTGGCGCTACTTCGACGCATCCTCGGCGCACACTCGGCGCATTGTGAACCGACGAACGGTATGTCGTCTGTTTGGCCCAGATCGAGCCATCAGGATGGCCAACACCTGTAGGTGCAGTGACTTGATCCAGTTCCGGTAGGTCCTGTCGGCCCCCTCCGCCAGGCCGACCTCGCGCATTTGCTCGCGGATGGTTGCCCCATGCAGATACCTGTAAGTGGCCAGTTTCGCCAGGATTGCCCCGCGCTCGTCACGCCGGTCTAACTCCGCAACAGCTGCATCGATCTCCGCTGCCGAATGATCCAAACCCGCTCCACCGATAAGTACCCTCGCCCCGGCACCTCCGCCACGGGGAACTGCGCCCTTCCACTCCATGATGCTGCCCATCTGACTACCCAATCCGGCCTGATGCCCGAGGAGTGCCCGCTGCTCCCCCCAATGCTGCATCAGCCCCTCAACCATTTGTAGGCGCTCGGCTTCGTCATTCATGAGTCTGCTCTCCCAAGATCCCCAACCCAACACAAAAAACCGTAACCCAACACAAACCCAACACAGTTAAAAATCAATAAAATCAATGCCTTAGTAATATGTGTGTTGAGTGTGTTGGGTTTGTTGGGTTTTTTAGTCCTCGCATAGGGTTTTTTATTGAGCCGTTGCGCCGAGAGAAATATTTCACGCGCACGCGCGCGCGCGCGCAAACCCAACACACCCAACACAGAGGTACGGGAAGCCTTGAAATACGGGGGTTCAACGTGTGTTGGGTTGCACAAACCTACCCAACACAAACCCAACACACCCAACACAGGGGCTTTTGGCTTCATGCAGCCACCCCCTTCACGTGTTCCCAAGCATCTACGTTCCACCCTGCAAGTTTCGCCTTGCTGCGCCAGGTGATAACGGCTTGCCCCAGCTCGGCCGCATTGAATGATGGGGGCAGGGAAGCATCGGGATCAGAGGGGAAGAAGAACGCGGCGAATCGACGGTTGTTTCCGTCCGTCCACGGAATCGAGCGCGTCTTCTCCACCGTTGCGCTGAGCATCAGTGAGAACTTCGTCTGACTCATTGAGTGCTCTTTGTTACGCGAACACCACTCAACGAACAACGCGTACAAATCTGTCGCGAGGCAGCAACCCCAAAGACCTCTGCCAAGCTCTCCAGTTTGCCAGAGACTCAGGAAAGTTTGCCATGCCGTTCGGCTTAGCGCGACCAAGCGTTGTCTCGCCTCCGTCTTCGGAGGGCGAGTACGCTGATTGAAATCGCCGAGGTCGAGCGCGAGCAGCCAACCGTAAAGCGCCGCTATACCGCCGTTGGCCATCTCCCGGCCAATGGCCTTTTGGCGCTCAACCGGCAGCGTTTGCAGCGGCCACATTACCAGCATACGACGATCATCATCGCTGATCGGCCAAGGCATGATTTCGTTGCTCAGGAAGACCGCATTCATGTGGTTGGCTTCTTCCCAGCCATTGATGAACTTAGACTCCATGCGCACCGTCTTGCCAGTGATCATGTGCTTGATCTTACCCACTTGGTTGTAACGCTGGTCGCGGCTGACGACCTCCTCGAATACGGCCCACAGCTTGCGGCTCTGCCAGGCGTTGAAACTACCTTCCAACTGCGTCTGCCCAACAGTCGCAGAGTACTGGCCGTACAACTGGCCGAAAACATCTGCAAACAGCAGACTCTTGCCCGAGCCCTCCATGATGGAGTGCATCAGCACTGCTGTATCCATCTTGGCCCCCATGTTCTGCAGTGGATACGCCAACCACTTCGTCAACCAACCCAGAGCTTCCTCGTCATGGTTGCATAGGAACGAAATCAACCAGCGCAGGTTCTCGCACGCCGCGTCATCACGCACCGGTTCCAGGGGTAGCCCTTCGAAGGTGTTGATGTAAATGTTGGGATCCTTGGTCATGGTGGGATCGAACACGATATGGTCGACGTCAACCACGCGGCGGTCCTGACTGTTGAGCCACCACTTGTATTCCTCCCCCATCGCCATTTTCACAGCGCCTTCGGGGATACGACGTTTCTTCTCTCTGTCCCAAACGTCCTTGGTACCATCGATGTACACGTATCGCTCGATGGGGTCGAGTTTCAGAGCACCACCTTTCTTGGCTGACAACCGACGAGCCTGATCAAGCTCCTGGGCCTGCTCGGGCGCGATCAACTTCTTGTCGGTACGCTCCATCCACTCTTTTGCAAGCGGCTTGCCTATAAGAGCCTCGAAGCCGCCACGCTTCATGGGCTTCGCCTTGTCCATGTCCCAGATGTTTGTGGTCCCCTCGACCAGGGCGAAGCGGCGCATTGCTGTGGCAATGTCCATAGTCCTTTCCCCCTCCCCCCCGCTGACCGAGGAAGCGGCCGCGCCTGGATCGCTTGTCGCAGGCCTTGCGTGGCAGTGCTCATCCTCGCTTGTCAGCCCATCTTCAAGGTGACCAACTGCCTCATTAGCCGATGGGGCTTGGGGAAACTCTCCAATGGGCGGAGGGGCCGGCGGTCTCGACTTCGCATCCAGCCCTAACATTCGCGCCGCCGCTTTGGTGGCCTCTCGTTGGTTGCCGTCGTGCACAAGGATGCAGTACACATCGAAGGCATCATTCTTGTGACCGTTAGCCAGCGGATCAGAGCTGTGGTGCGAATACAGCTTGCCCTCTGAGATCGACACCCCAGGGTCACCACTGCTGCTGTGAGGGCAGAGCCACTTGCCACCAATGCGCTTGTAGCCGTGCCCCTCAATCAAGGTGGCGATATCGTAGGTTCGGTTGAACTCAGGAATGACTTCAGGCAATGAACTACCTGATGGCGCAATGGCTGGACGAGGGCGCGGGGTTGGTTGAGAGACCGCCGGAGCCGACTTAATAGCCCACGGGCAAACCGCGAGCGCCTGAGGCTTGAGCTGGTCCCAATTCAGCCAGATGTTCAACAGATCGGCGGGCAGATCAGGAAGGCCGTCGGCAGATGGTGGTATGCGCCATGTGTATGGCTGACCGGTGCCTGGGTGAATGGACGGCGGCAGAACGTCTTGCACAGCGCCACCACGTAGCTCGAAAACGGTGATTTTCTTAAAGGGCTCCGCGGCCATCTTAAGGGCCGCCTCGCGTGTCGCGTCACCAGCATCCTTTGCCGCCACCATTTGAGCAGTGAGCGCTTTCAAAATCGAGCCATCCGGGTCGGCCTGGTTTGGCCACGCCAAAGAGCGCCGACTCAGCTCAACCCCATCCGGTACCCGAAACATGACACGGAAACGCGCCGGGTTACCCACGGTTGTTGGATATGCAGCTGCGAGCGCTTCCAGATCCAGCCCAAAGGCATCGCGCAAAGCAATACGGGACAGCGCGACATCATCCACATCAAGCGAACAGACACGACTAGGGCCGAGCACAACACCAAGGTTGTGGTCGGGATGCTCCAACCAGAACGCCTCCGCAGCATCTGCATCGGTGATATAGCCGCCAGGGGTATTCCAAGCCTTACCTTTTGGCCCTTTTTCGCCCGGCTCAATGGGCACCAGGGCGAGTCCAAAGGTTTCGATGTAACGGCGCGCCCATCCGGCCGTAGTTGCTACAGGGCGCTCACTCATCGACGGCGCTCCCGCAGCTCCTGGCAGTCGACGCAGGTATCGCAGCCCTCGACAGTCTGCTGTCGAGCCAACGGAATCGGCTCGCCGCAATCGTCGCAGAACTGGGCACTCGGCTTGCCAGGCAGACGCGCAAGGCGCTGCAATGACAGCTGAAGAAAGTACTCGGCCTGATCATTTGCGAAGTCAACTGCATCAGCCATTGACCTGGTCCTCCATAGCCTGACGCGCACCCGACGTAATCGCCAACACCTGGCGGATAACATCCAGGCCACACGCCTCAAGCTTCTGCACTTCGTGCAGCTCCCACACGTTGTCAGCAGCACCTTCGTGCATACTGCTCACGAACTCAGCTGCTTCCTTCAGCAAAAGGCCAACCGCTTTCAACTGCTCGTTGGTTGCAGGGATCGGGCACGGTCGGTACCAAACTACGCCGGCCGCACGACCTAAAGCGTCGAGGACACGCCGGTCTGCGGTCCACTGCAGCACCTCTTCCAGCTCGTCAGGGGTGAGCCAGCGGCGCTCTTCGTCGTGCTTCAGCTTTTTCTGCAGAGCGTCTAAATCCATACCCATCTCAAACGCCAGGCGGGTGATCCCCCCCTTGTAATCGCGACCGGCGCGGTAGAGCGCCTGTTTGAGGGATAGTGCCGGCCCTACTTCCGGCAGAGTGTCGATACGACTCATAAACCGTTAAACCTCGATTAACGGTGTAGTCACAGAGGTAAGTACGCCCTATCCTGTGAATACGACCGATGTGCTGTGCTTTGCGTGCTGTGCGGGCATTTCACGCGGTTCTAGTCATCCGGCGAATCTTGTGGTGAGAGGCAACCGGATGGCGGGTACAACGGCGCTTTGCGCCGTGCTTGCTGAGCTAGGAATTCTTGTGGTGAGAGGCCCTAGCTCAGCAGTCCTTACTTAGGCTGCTTTTCAGCGACCTTTTTGCTCTTCAAGGAACAGCTCAATAGCCTTACCGACCTCATAGCGGACGGCTGCGCCTTTGGTTGCTCGATAGATCGTTGGCTGCGTAACGCCAACCCGATCTGCGATCGCACGCTGCGAAAACCCCAGATCAATCAGGTTTTGAAGCATCTCTTGAATGGTCATGGCACCCACCGATGCGTTATCGAATTGGGAGGATAATACCCAAACGAATTATTCAGAGCAATACAATTCCGATACGTAAACGAATCAGAGCAAAGGCCGTGATAGGAAAGCGAGTAGCACAGCGAATGCATGAACTGGCGTGGTCTGAAGGGGAATTGGGGAGACGCTCAGGGGTACCGCAGCCGACCATCCACCGGATTCTCACCGGCACTTCTGCAAGCCCACGTCAGACCAATGTCGAGAAGCTGGCAAAAGCCTTGGGCGTAACCAGCGAGTGGCTTTGGAAAGGCGGGGAAGCGCCAGAGCTCTTGATTGGTCCCAACTCCAACATCGAACCAGGACCACGTGTTCGAGGATTCGTACCGCTGATCTCATGGGTACAGGCGGGATCGTGGTGTGAAATGCAAGACGTACTCGAACTGCAGGATGTAGAAAACTGGCTGCCGTGTGCTGTATCCCATAGCAACGCAACGTTCGCGCTGAGAGTCAGAGGCGTATCAATGTTCAACCCACATGAACGTCGCTCGTTCATGGACGGCGACATAATCTTTGTCGATCCGAACAAGGATTACGAGAACGGCTCCCTCGTTATTGCAAAACTGGCAGACAGCAAGGAAGCGACGTTTAAACAGTTGGTGCTGGAGGGTCCACGCAGATTTCTCAAGCCACTGAACCCATCCTGGCCTGATCCCATCATCGAGTTGCCCGAAGACGCCTCAATCTGCGGTGTGGTTGTCTCCAAGCTGGAAATTTTCTAAACGCACCGATCATACGATCAATACGAATAGGTATTGACCGACTCAATTCGCTTGAGTATTGTCTGGACCGCTACCCTCTCACCACTGAGGTCCAGAAATGCCAACCGTACAGTACTCGAGCCGGTGCAAGGTCTACTTGCACCCCACCACCTGCACCCGCCCCGCCATCGTTGAAGCTTTTCAACGTTCTACCGGCCTGCAACTGATCGTCTCGCCGACCGGGCATGTCCGCGCCGTCCCTAACGGGGGTGCGGCATGAACGAATTCACCATCAATCTACGGCGTGTATTGCTGCTGGAGCGTACGCTGGAGAATGGCGGCAACACCACCTGCCCACTACACCGACCCGAGACTACCGTCGACGCTCACATTCAGGTGGAGAACGACAGCCGAGACCACCACCTACATGTGCGCTTCGGCCCGTATACGGGTTCGATAACCCTGCGCCGCGGTGACTCGACCAAGTACATGTCTCTGCGCGATTTCCTGCAGGACGTCGCCAACGGCCGAACCGAGGCTGGTCAACAGACCCAACGCGCCATTGCCTTGATGGAAGCGTTGGACTGTGTGAGCGGTGTGCTCCCGCAAGGCCTGCGTGCCTATATCACCCCCACCACCAACCGAGAGCACCCGTTCGGAACCGTTGTCACCAACGACCAGGGCGAGATCCGCGCAACAGCATACGGCAGTTGCAAGGACACGCTCGCCGAAGCGGTGCGCACCAAGCTCGGCCACCCCACAGAGGGGCACGGGGAGCATCCATGACCGACACGCTTCGCCAGCTGCGCAATGAGTGGACAACTCCCTGCCCGACGCTGACAGCTGTGCGGGAGCGCTACTTCCCGCACATCAAGACAGATCGCCGGTTCAAGGAGCTGATAAACGCCGGAAAGATTGGGTTGAACCCTACAAAGCTGCACCACTCAGCCAGAGCGCAGTACGTGATCTATCTACACGACCTCGCCGACTACCTCGACACCCAAGCGAAAAAGACGGCGTAACTGAGACGGCCCCGGTCAACAGGGGCAACGCATCCAGCACCAGGCTACACCACATCACCAGCCCGGTGCTGGGCACTACGGAGCACAGCACATGCAACCGCATCAACAAGTTCTGGCCCTGGGCATCTGCTTACTAGCCACTTTGGCCGTCCTGCCTTTCCTGTTCGCGAAAGCTCGGTATCGCGCCTTCAACAGAGGCTTGGAAATCGGAAAACAGCGCCTGCAAGCCGATCTGAAATTGCAGATACAAGGGCTTCAGGACGTCCTGGACGAAGCCCGAGTCCAGACCGAGGCGGACCAGCGTAAGCATCACCTGGCAATCGCACACCTCAAAGGCAGCATCCGCGAACTCGAAGCCCGGATCATGTCCTACACCGGGCTCGCGGTGACCAGGGCGGATTACGAGCTGCTCATCAGCGCCATAGAAACCCTGAACCTGACCGAGCGAACGCTTACTGCAATGAACGCAACTCAGCAGGCATCACGCGCCGGCTTGCAAGCCACCCAATTGGGAGGTCTAGCTAAACGAATTCACATCCAGCTGCGCGACACTCCGGCCGGCCGCGCAAACGCAGGGAGTGCAGCATGACCATACACAAGCACCTCTGGGAAACGGTTGACCCGTATGACGGGGGTTATCACATCTGCAAGAAATGCAAGCTTGGCTCTCAAGGTGAACGCCTAGCGACACCCTGCCCCGTTTCGAACGCTGAGCATCACGCCGTCGCGTGGCTCGGCCAGGCCGGACTGTATCGCACGCGTTTTGACGCCGTGCGCAATTGTGAGCAGTCGCTTACGCCAATCTCTGCCAACGAGCTGTTCGAGCTTGCGAGCAGGCAGGTGCTCAACCAACCCAGTCAGGGTCGCCAGCATGGCTAACCATGTCCGCATTTGGCAGCTGATCAGCCTTGTGCTTGTCACCGCGCTGATCGCCGTTTGGGTCGAATTCCAGCGCCTCAACGAAGCCCGACACCCTCAGCCAGAGACGCTATTCACGGTGAACAGCCGCCAGAACTTCGAGCACTTGGCCGTGAGCCCGAACGCTCGTCGAATCCATGAGAGGTACTCGCTGTGACGACCAGGCCCAATTACAAGCCGAACACCAGGGATGCAAAGGGGGTACAGAGCTTCGTTCGCCCCGCCATGTCCGTTATGTGTGATGTCTGCAGCGTTCCGCGCACACGCGGCAAACACAGCCGCTGCGCCAAGATCCGCCAAGCCGCGGGCTTCACCACCACCCAGGTTGGACGAGCAGATCATTTCCCGAACGAGAACCCCAACCTGCCGCCATCGAAGGCGCGGAGCCCGCACTATGGAACATGCAAGCGAGTTTCTTGATGAGGAAGAGGTGATGCGAATCACCGGCTACCAGATCCCAAGCAAACAAATCGCCTGGCTGGCCAAAAACGGCTGGCAGTACACGCTGACTCGGGCCCGGCGGCCCGTTGTTGGGCGGGTATACGCCCGCCTCAAAATGGCCGGCGTGAAGCCAACCGCAACGAATGCTGCAACAGAAACTTGGACATTAGACTTATCGCGCGTGGGGTAACAGATGCGCAACAGGAAGGCATCGAACAAGGACCTGCCGCCTCGGATGCTGCGGCGAGTTCGCAAGCTGAAAAGCGGCAAATTGTGGGTCGGGTACTACTACAACGGGCGGGATGCAGACGGAAATCGGCAGGAAATTCCGTTGGGGACAGATCTCGCGGAGGCCAAGCTTGAGTGGGCACGCTTGGAGCACAAGGCAGCACCGAAGGTGATGTCAACGATGGCCGAGCTGTTTGACCGGTACGAGCGTGACATCATCCCGGCAAAGGCGCCACGCACTCAGAAAGACAACAAATATGAACTGGAGCGCCTGCGCACGGCGTTTGCCGACGCTCCCATTGAGGCCATCACTCCTCCGGTCGTCGCGCAGTACCGGGACGCCCGCACCGCGAAGACTCGGGCAAACCGGGAAATCGCCCTGCTCTCGCATGTATTCACCGTGGCCATGGAGTGGGGGTTCGCAGATCGAAATCCGTGCCTGGCGGTTCGTCGCAATAAGGAGAAGGTACGCGACTTCTACGCCGCCGACGAAGTCTGGGACGCAGTATATGCGGAGGCCGACCAGGGCTTGAAGGACGCCATGGACTTGGCCTATCTAGCCGGCCAGCGCCCCGCCGACACATTGAAGTTCAGCACTGTCGACCTCGACGAGGACTACCTGTGGGTCGACCAGAACAAGACCGACAAGAAACTTCGCATCCGCCGGCACGTCAACGGCGAACTCACTGGTCTGGGCTTATTCATCGAGAAGCTCCTGGAGCGGCGCAAGCTGCAAGGTGTGCGCAACTCACGCCTCATCACCAATGATTCAGGCCTGCGCATGAGCTGGGAAATGCTGAGGAACCGCTTCAGCGAGGCGCGTGACAAGGCAGCACGCAAACTGATCGCCGATGACAACACAGACTTGGCCACCAAAGTTCGGCAGTTCCAGTTCCGCGATATCCGACCGAAGGCGGCATCGGAGATTGAGGACATCAGCCACGCCAGCCGGCTGCTCGGACATTCCAAAGAGGAGATTACCAGACGCGTTTATCGCCGCGTCGGCGAGGTGGTCAGCCCGACCAAATAGTGGGCAGATGCGGAAACGATGCCCGATGATGCGGAAATGATCGGCGTTTCTAGACCACAAAGAAAAACCCCGCAGACGTTAATCTGCGGGGCTTTCGAATGGTGGAGGCCGAGGTCGGAATCGAACCGGCGTAGACGGATTTGCAATCCGGAGCATAACCACTTTGCTACTCGGCCTCAAAGGTCGGATCTAGCTGCTTGCGCTTAGCTATCTCCTTGAAACGCTGAACCTTTTTCAAAGTTTGCTGCGTTTCGATGGGCGCCATTATGTCTTCATTCCTTTAACCTTGCAACCCCCTGAACGAAAAAAAATTTCAACGGGTTCAAGGTGTTAGCGCAGGCGGCTGAGTTTACTCCACAAGCCCACCACCGTGTTCTCCACTGTACCGCTGGCGGCCATGCCAATACGCTCCTGCAGGCTCTTGCGTTCGGCATAGTGCAGGTGGAACAGGTTGGCGTTGCGCGCGCGCTCGCTCAGGTATTCGTCACTGGTCTGCAGCTCGTCCACCAGCTTGCGATTCAAGGCGGCCACGCCCAGCCAGACTTCGCCGGTGGCCACTTCGTCGATGTGCAACTGCGGACGATAGCGGGAGACGAAATCCTTGAACAACTGGTGAGTGATGTCCAGGTCTTCCTGGAACTTCTCCCGGCCCTTCTCGGTGTTTTCGCCAAAGACGGTCAGG
This sequence comes from Pseudomonas sp. JR33AA, assembly GCF_021378985.1. Taxonomy (NCBI): domain Bacteria; kingdom Pseudomonadati; phylum Pseudomonadota; class Gammaproteobacteria; order Pseudomonadales; family Pseudomonadaceae; genus Pseudomonas; species Pseudomonas sp. JR33AA. Next base: position 118,637 of record NZ_JAJSAW010000009.1, on the reverse strand, counting down.
GTGCGCTTGTATTCGCCAGCAGTCAGCACTTCGAAGTCGATGTCGTGCTTTTTCAGCAGGCGGTTGACGTTGGGCAACTGCGCCACCACGCCAATAGACCCCAGTACGGCGAATGGGGCACTGACGATCTTCTCGCCGATGCAGGCCATCATGTACCCACCGCTGGCAGCCACCTTGTCGATGCACACGGTCAGCGGGATGCCGGCCTGGCGAATACGCGCCAGCTGCGATGCAGCCAAACCGTAGCTGTGCACCAGGCCACCGCCGCTTTCCAGACGCAGCACCACTTCGTCACGCGCGGTGGCGAGCGTCAGCAGTGCGGTGATCTCGTTGCGCAGGCTTTCGGTGGCCGAGGCTTTGATGTCGCCATCGAAGTCCAGTACGAATACCCGGCTCTTGTCCTCGGCCTTGCCCTTCTTCTGCTGTTTTTCCGCCTTGGCCTGCTGCTTGCGCAAGGCCTTGAGCTGGGCCTTGTCGAGCAGGCCGGACTCCAGGCGCTCACGCAGGTCCTTGTAAAAATCGTTCAGGCGGGTGACCTGTAATTGCCCGCCCGATTTGCGCCGACCTTTGCCACGCAGCCCGGCGATGGCCGACAGCACCACCAATATGGCGATGACCAGGGTGGCGGTTTTGGCGAGAAAGCTTGCGTATTCGGCAAGAAACTCCACGTTGACTCCTTAAATGCCTGCGCCACTGCGGCGCGTCACTGTTGCAAGCATACCGTTGCGTCTGTGGTGCTGCCAGCCGGTGTAAACGCTGGCAACACCTTTCAAACAACCTTTTCAAACGCTTGTATGTTTTTTCGTTGACAGCCCGTGAGCCGCATCCTAACCTCGCAGCAACCTCCAACAGGCCGGAACCTTTCGTGGGCAATCTCTACCTGATTCGACATGGCCAAGCCTCCTTCGGTGCCGATGACTACGACGTCCTCTCGCCCGTGGGCGTGCGCCAGAGCCAGGCCCTGGGTGAGCACCTGGCCCAGTTGGGCGTGCGGCTGGACCGCTGCGTGGCTGGCGACCTGCGCCGCCAGCAGGATACCGCACGGCTGGCGCTGCAGGCGCTGCACGCCAACGGCTGCCCGGTGCCGGCGGTTGAGACCGACGCCGCCTTCAATGAGTTCGATGCCGACGGAGTGATCCGCACCCTGTTGCCCGACCTGCTGCCGGAAGAGCCTGATGCCCTGCATGTGCTGCGCAATGCTGCGCAGCACCGCAGCGAGTTTCAGCGTCTGTTCGCCTTGATGGTGCAACGCTGGCACGATGGCGAGCATGCCGATGATGGCCTGGAAACCTGGCATTCGTTTACATCCCGCGTACAAGGGGGGCTGCAACGCGTGCTGGATACTGCCGGCAGCGGCGATCATGTTGCTATCTTCACCTCGGGTGGCACCATTGCCGCCCTGCTCCACCTGGTTACCGGTATTACCCCCAGCCAGGCGTTCGCGCTGAACTGGCAGATCATCAACACGTCGCTCAGCCAGCTGAAGTTTCGCGGCCGCGACGTGGCACTGGCCTCCTTCAACAGCCAGGCCCATGTGCAGCTGTTGAAGGCGCCGGAGCTTGTCACTTACCGATAAGCCCGGCTTGTTGTGTCCCTGCGGGGACGTGTAAATCACTCTATAAGGAATGCGCCATGACCTCCGTAGCTGATGCCGTTAAAAAGATGCAAGAGAAATTCAACCCATCCGCTGCCGCCGGCCTGGACCTGGTGTTCGGCTTCAACATCACCGACGAAGGCAAGCACTACGCGCTGATCGTCAAGGACGGCACCTGCGACCTGCAGGAAGGCGAGAACCCGGATGCCAACTGCACCCTGGTGATGGACGCCGAAACCCTGAAGGGTATCGTCAGCGGCGAAACCGACGGCATGCAGGCCTTCATGGGCGGCAAGCTGCGGGTTGAGGGCGACATGATGCTGTCGATGAAACTCAGCGAGCTGTTCCCGTCCTGAGGGCTGGGAATACCGGATGATCGAAAAACCGAAGCCTGACGGCTTCGGTTTTTTTTGCCCTGCATTCGGTGCAGTGATCCACCAGCAACACCCTTACCTATATGGCACATGGGACGATTGTTCCAACCTTGGCGGACCATTAGATTATCCAATAGTACTCGCTATCGAGAATAAGGAAGACGCATGACGCTCACCGACCAGTCCACCCAGGTACGCCCCGGCGAAGAACTCGACGCGGCCGTCATCGACCCTTACTTCAAAGCCAATATCCCCGGCCTGCACGGCCTGCCCAGCATCAGCCAGTTCCCGGGGGGCGCCTCCAACCTCACCTACCTGGTCAGCTACCCGGGCCGCGATTTTGTGCTGCGCCGTCCACCCTTCGGTCAAAAGGCCAAGTCGGCCCACGACATGGGCCGCGAGTTCCGCATCCTCAACCAGCTGAACAGCGGCTTCCCCTACTGCCCCAAGGCCTACGCACACTGCACCGACACTCGCCTGATCGGCGGTGAGTTCTATGTGATGGAACGGGTCAAGGGCATCATCCTGCGCTCGGACATCCCCGCCGAACTGAACCTGGACGCCAGCCGGACCGAAGCCCTGTGCAAAAGCTTCATCGACCGCCTGGTCGAGCTGCACCAGGTGGACTACACCGCCTGCGGCCTGGCCGACCTGGGCAAGCCGGAGGGCTACGTGCAGCGCCAGATCGAGGGCTGGACCAGCCGTTATGAAAAAGCCCTGACACCGGATGCACCACGCTGGGAAGCGGTAACCGCCTGGCTGCACGACAAAATGCCCGCCGACCACCCACGCCGAGGCATCGTGCACAACGACTACCGGTTCGACAACGTGATACTGGACGCGGACAACCCCATGCGCATCATCGGTGTGCTGGACTGGGAAATGGCCACCCTGGGCGACCCCCTCATGGACATGGGCAACTGCCTGGCCTACTGGATCGAAGCCGGCGACCCGGCGCCCGTGCAGTTGATGCGCCGCCAGCCGAGCAACGCGCCGGGCATGCTCAGCCGCCGCCAGTTCGTCGATTACTACGCCCAGCGCGCCGGCATCTGCCTGGACAACTTCGATTACTACTATTGCTATGGCCTGTTCCGCCTGGCAGGGATCGTTCAGCAGATCTACTACCGCTATTACCACGGGCAGACCCAGGACAAGCGTTTCGCCCAGTTCATTCACATGAACCGCTTGCTGGAACAAATGACCTTGCAGGTCATTTCCAAGTCCAGCCTCTGAGCACAGCCCACGACGACGGATAACAAGGAAAACAGCATGTCCAAGACCCACCTGTTCGACCTCGACGGCAAGATTGCCTTTGTTTCCGGCGCCAGCCGAGGCATCGGCGAGGCCATCGCCCACTTGCTCGCGCAGCAAGGGGCCCATGTGATCGTTTCCAGCCGCAAGCTTGACGGGTGCCAGCAGGTGGCCGACGCCATCATTGCCGCCGGCGGCAAGGCCACGGCCGTGGCCTGCCACATTGGTGAGCTGGAACAGATTCAGCAGGTGTTCGCCGGCATTCGCGAACAGTTCGGGCGACTGGACGTGCTGGTCAACAATGCAGCCACCAACCCGCAATTCTGCAATGTGCTGGACACCGACCCAGGTGCGTTCCAGAAGACCGTGGACGTGAACATCCGTGGTTACTTCTTCATGTCCGTGGAGGCTGGCAAGCTGATGCGCGAGAACGGCGGCGGCAGCATCATCAACGTGGCGTCGATCAACGGTGTTTCACCCGGGCTGTTCCAAGGCATCTATTCGGTGACCAAGGCGGCGGTCATCAACATGACCAAGGTGTTCGCCAAAGAGTGTGCACCCTTCGGTATTCGCTGCAACGCGCTACTGCCGGGGCTGACCGACACCAAGTTCGCTTCGGCACTGGTGAAGAACGACGCCATCCTCAACACCGCCTTGCAGCAGATCCCGCTCAAGCGCGTGGCCGACCCCAAGGAAATGGCCGGCGCGGTGCTGTACCTGGCCAGCGAAGCCTCCAGCTACACCACCGGCACCGCGCTCAATGTCGACGGTGGGTTCCTGTCCTGATCAGGCTTTGACGGCGACCAAGGTGTAACTCAGGGGCAGGCGTGCAGGTTGCTCGCGCAGGCGATATTCACCGTCTTCGCCCTTGACCATCTGCCCCGGCAGCGCCTCCCAGGGGATGCTCTGGTGCTCGACCAGCGCTGTCAGCTGCAGGCCGTGGGCCAGCAAGGCAGTGATCACCTCACCCAGGCCGTGGTTCCATTCGTGGGTTTCGGTGTGGGCCAGGCGTTGATCGGTTTCGACGTAGGTCTGGTCGTTGTGCCACACCGTCGGCGCTTCGTGCTCGAAATACGGATACTCGAGCTGCAGGCGGTCCTGATGATCTTCGTTGACGGCCATCAGCATCGGGTGCCCGTCGCGCAGGAATAGCCGCCCACCCGGTTTCAGCAGTGCGGCGACGGTGCGCGCCCACGGCTCGATGCGGGGCAGCCAGCACAGCGCGCCAATACCGGTATAGACCAGGTCGAAAGTACCCGCCGGCAGTACCTTGTCGGCGGCATAGACGTCAGACTCGACATACGGGATGGGCAGCGCGCAACGCTCGGCCAATGCCCGTGCCTCGGCCAGGGAAGCCTTGGAATAATCCAGGCCGCAAACCTTGGCGCCAAGGCGCGCCAGGGACAGGGTGTCGGTGCCGATGTGGCACTGCAAGTGGACCGTAACAAGCCCGTCGATGTCACCGAGCAATGGCAGGTCGAAGCGCACAATCTCGGACAAGTGCCCGTGTTGCTGGACCAGGCGTTCGACTTCGTAGTCCTTCGAAGCAGCGTGCAACGGGGCACGCTCATCCCAGCTGATGCGGTTGAGTTGCAGTGAATGGTCCATGGCGTCGTCCTTGCGTGGAAGCCCCTGATGCTAGCCGTCACCGCGCGCCCTGCGACGCAACTGTCTTGATAAAAAGTGTAAAGCCCCGCTTACCTCTGCTGTGGCAACAACTGCCTTGCTCGATACCTGCATGCACGGGCCCATGCACGAGCGGCGATAGCGCCCGTACAGGCGCCCGCCGTTACAGGCAGGTTGCAGCAGCCGCTCGGCGCTGCAGGGCCACGCCGTCGTTCTGCTTCGCGTAGTAATCCACACGCGTCCCGCCCGACTGCGGGTAAACGTCCACGAACGCTTCGGCCTCACGGGTGAACACGGTAAAACCGCCCTGCTTGCGCGGTTCCAGGTAGCCGCTGGCGTCATCACCGAACACGTTCTCTTCCTGCCAGCTGAACTGGATGCACTGGGCAACCAGCTCTGGCGCCTTGTGCGAGTCGAGCTGCGCAGTCGGCTTGCCGCCACGTGCCGTTTCCATGGTCGCAGAAGCGCAACCGGCCAGCATCAGCACCGCAGCCAACGGCAGAATCGCACGCATGTTCCATCCTCGGGGGTATTGAAAAAGAAGGCGACTCTAGCACTGGCAGGCATCCCGAGTGAATTGCCACGCACTTGCCGCTGTCGCAGATAAGACATGCCATCACGAGGAATGCATCATGAAACTGCACTACCTGCTACTCGCCGCACTGCCTTGCCTGCCTCTGAGCGTCAGCGCCGCCCCTTCGAGCGAAGAAAGCATCACCGCCCCCGAAACCCACAACCGTGAACTGAACGTCGGCGACAAGGCCCCGGACCAGTACAAACGCGATGACCAAGCCATCAAGGACTGGAAAGCCAAGGGCCTGCCCGAACCGGAAAAGGAAAGCCACTGGGTGCGCATGGGCAAGCATTACGTGCTGGTGCAGATCACCAATGGCGTGGTGCTGGCGATTCAACCGGCATCCTGATTCAACACGCCCTGGCCAGGGTGCCCCGATTGCGGAGCACCTCGCCGCCGGCCAAGTCCGCTTGGAACGCGTCGATACGCCAGGCGTGATCGCTGGAAGCACATTTTTTTGCCCGCCCGGGAAACCAAATCGATCGGCGTCAGTCTTAAAAGGTGCCCCGTAAACCCATGCGGATCAAGGACCTATATCGTGCTCACGCGTCTTGCAAGCCTTTCTCTGGTTGCTGTTGTCCTGCTGACCGCAGGTTGCCATAGCCATCGCTATCATGATGACGACGGCTGGCGTGACCGCGACCGTGACCATCGCCACCACCACCGCCATGACCGCGACGACGATGACGATCGGCAATACCGCGGTGACCGCTACTACCGCTGAAGCGTCTTTTCAGCCCTGACCTGCCGCCCGTTGCGCGGCAACTTATCCTGATGATTCCTTTGAGGTTCGTATCATGCGTCTGACTCTGCCTTCCCTTGCCCTCGGCCTGCTGCTGTGCCAGGGCGCTTTCGCCGGTGACGGTACTGCCGCCATTGGCGGTGGCCTGGGTGGTGTTCTGGGCAACGTTGTCGGTCAACAGCTCGGCGGCAAGACCGGCGCAGCCATCGGTGCCGGCGTTGGCGGCGCAGCCGGCAGCGCTGTCGGTGCGCGCAAGGGCAACCGTACCGAAGCCGCCATTGGCGGTGGCCTGGGCTCGGCAGGCGGCTCGCTGCTGGGCGGCGCAGTAGGCGGCAAAACCGGTTCGACCGTAGGTGCCGGCCTGGGCGGCGCGGCCGGTGGTGCCCTCGGCAACCATCTGGGCGACGACAACCGCGGCAGCAAGAAGCACCACCGCCACCGTCACTGACCCGTGACCGGAGGGCCGCATAGCGGCCCTTTTTGTTGCAGCACATCAACACCTCCTTCACTACAAGCTGGCACACTGACTGCTACTGTCTATCGTGCCCCCGTGTGAAGGAACACCCCCTCCCCATGAACCATGAGTTGCTCTGGGTCCTCGGCCTGCTGGCCATCGTGATTGCCCTGTTCGTCATCAACCGCCCACGCATGGACGTGGTCGCGCTGCTGGTGATTCTCGCCCTGCCGCTACTCGGCATCCTTACCGTGGAACAGGCGCTGGCCGGCTTCAGCGATCCGAATGTGGTGCTGATCGCCGCCCTGTTCGTAATTGGCGAAGGCTTGGTCCGCACCGGCATTGCCTATCGCATCGGCGAATGGATGAGCGAGCGGGCCGGCAATAGCGAGGCACGCCTGCTGGTACTGCTGATGGTGGCGGTGGCCGGGCTGGGGTCGATAATGAGCTCCACCGGCGTGGTGGCCATTTTTATCCCGGTGGTGCTGAGCATCGCGGCGCGCCTGCAGCTCTCACCCAGCCGCCTGATGATGCCACTGGCTTTTGCCGGCCTCATCAGCGGCATGCTCAGCCTGGTCGCAACACCGCCCAACGTGGTGGTGCACAGCGAGCTGGTACGCCATGGCGAAGCGGGGTTCAGCTTCTTCAGCTTTACCCCGTTCGGCCTGGTGGTGCTGGTGCTGGGCATCGGCTACATGCTGCTGACCCGCCACTGGCTCAACGGTGAAGTGCGCAAGGACGGCCGAGTGGAAAGCCGCCGCACCTTGCTGGACCTGGTACTGGACTACAAGCTCAACGGCCGTGAACGACGCCTGCGCATCCGCCCTCATTCGCCGCTGATCGGCCACAACCTTGGCGAGCTGAAATTGCGCACCAGACACGGCGCCAACGTGATCGGCATCGAGCGCCAGCACAAGTTCACCACGCGCGTGATCGCTGCCGACTCGGGTACCGTGTTGCATCAGGGCGACGTGCTGCTGCTCGACCTGTTCGCCAAGCATGACGACCTGCGCAGCCTGTGCCAAACGATGCAACTGGAGCCGCTGCACTTCAAGGCCGCCTACTTCATCGACCAGTCCCAGGAGTTGGGAATGGCCGAGGTCTCGCTGCCACCCGGCTCGCAGTTGATCGGCAAGAGCATCCTCGAACTGGCGTTTCGCACCCGCTATGGTCTCAACGTGGTCGGCCTGCGCCGCGATCAGGCCGCTATCGAAGAACAACTGGTGGAAGAAAAGCTGCGCCTTGGCGACACCCTGCTGGTGGTGGGCCCGTGGAAGGCAGTACGCCAGTTGCAAAGCAAGCCCAAAGACTTCCTGGTACTGAGCCTGCCCGCCGAGATCGACCTGGTGGCACCAGCCCGCACCCGCGCGCCGCAAGCGTTGCTTAGCCTGGCGGTAATGGTCGGGCTGATGGTCAGCGGCGCCGTACCCAATGTGATTGCAGCACTGATCGGCTGCCTGCTGATGGGCGCAGGCCGTTGCATTGACATGAACAGCGCCTACCGCGCCATCCACTGGCAAAGCCTGGTGCTGATCGTGGGCATGCTGCCTTTCGCCCAGGCGCTGCAGAAAACCGGCGGCATCGACCTGGCGGTGAGTGGGCTGGTGAACGTGCTGGGGGGTGCCGGCCCCAGCGCCATTCTTGCCTGCCTGTTCGCCGTCACCGCAGTGATCGGGCTGTTCATTTCCAACACCGCCACCGCCGTTCTGATGGCACCGGTGGCCGTAAGCACTGCGGCGCAGCTGGGCATGTCGCCCTACCCGTTCGCCATGACCGTCGCGCTGGCCGCGTCGGCGGCATTCATGACGCCGGTGTCATCACCGGTCAACACGCTGGTGCTTGGGCCCGGGCAATACCGCTTTGCTGACTTCGTCAAGATTGGCGTGCCGTTCACTGTGCTGGTGATGCTGGTTACCGTCGTGATGGTGCCGTGGTTTTTCGGGCTGTGAGGAAAAGCCGCCAGGAATAGCGGCTATTTGACATTATCGCAACCAATCGCGGCAGATTGACATCAACCATCCTGACCCAACACACTGCGGGTAATTGTCCCAGGTGCTCCATCGCGTTGTCCTGGATTTCGTTTCCGCTTGCCGGTCGAGTTCATGGTTTTCCCAGCCCAATCGCGCGTGTTGCCTTATGTCGTTGTACTTGGCGTGACCTTCGCCCTTACCCTGGGCGGCATCCTGGCACGCCCGATCGAATCGCTGTCGCTGTTCTGGCCAGTGAATGCGGTACTGGCCGGCGTGCTCCTGCGCTACCCCCGTCAAGCCACGTTTACGGGCTTTTGCCTGGTGTGGCTGGCCATGGTCGGGGCCGACCTGCTGTGTGGCAGCGCCTGGGGGCCGGCTTTGTGGTTCAACCTGTGCAATCTTGGCGTGGTGGTCACCCTCTGGCAGCTGATGTCGCGCTTGCCACGCGTGCACCGGCGCATGCGCAGCCCGCATGGCGTGCTTAGCGTGTTCGCCGCCTGTGCCGCCGCTGCCATGGTGGCGGCCAGCATGGCAGCGGTAATGGCCGCACCCTGGTTCGAACAGTCGTTGCGCGCCACCTGGCTAGCCTGGTTCAGCGAACAGTTCTCGACCGGTGTGCTGGTGCTGCCGGTGCTGCTTACAGCGCCCTCGGTGCGGGCCTTGGTGCGCGGCGGCGCGCAACCCATCCGCCTGGCGCCGTTGCTGGTGCTGCTGGCCTCGCTGGCATTCAGCATCGCCTTTGGTGGCCCTGGGGCCATTGCCTTCCCGATTGCCGCGTTACTGTGGTGTGCCTGGACCTACTCACCGTTCCTGGTTTCATTGTTGACGCTCACAGCCGGCAGTACGCTGATCGTGGCCGTGGCGCAAAACCTCATGCATTTCAGCGTGCCGCAGAGCGAACCTGGGGTTACCACACTGATGTCGGCGCGCCTGGGCATCGCCATGCTGGTGCTCGGGCCGCTGGTGGTGGCCTGCGTCAGTCAGGCCAACCGTAGCCTCATGGCCCGTCTGGCGCACCAGGCCACCGTCGATCACCTCACCGGTGTACTCACCCGCAGCGCCTTCACACGCCGCGCCAACGCGCTGCTGGAGAGCCGCCAGCAGCACGCCCAGGCGCTGCCGCTGACCCTGATGATGCTGGACATCGACCACTTCAAGTCGATCAACGATGCCCACGGCCATGCAGTCGGTGATCAGGTGCTGCGCCAATTCGCCAGCACCCTCCAGGACCAGCTGCACAACGATGAGCTGATAGCACGCCTGGGGGGTGAAGAATTCGTTGTCATCCTGCCTGGACTCGCCCCAGAGCGGGCCAACTTCACCGCCGAACGCCTGCGCCGCGCCATCCAGGACCTGCACGTGGTACAGGCCGACCAGCGCCTGCAGATTACCGTGAGTATCGGTGTGGCAGGCTGCGACGCAGACCTGCCGGTCCCCAGCCTGGACGAACTGCTGGCGAGTGCCGACCAGGCGCTGTACCGGGCCAAGGCCCGGGGCCGCAACCGCGTCGAACAGGCCGAAGTCCAGCGTCTGGTCATCTGAACTAGCCAGCCAGCAAGTCCCACGACAGCTTGGCGATCAGCACACACAACAGCACCAGGAACAGTCCGCGGACAAAACCGGCACCCTTGCGTACCGCCAGCCAGGTACCGGTCAGCGCGCCGAGGATGTTACACACCGCCATGGGCAAGGCTATGGCGTACAGCACGTTGCCTGTCGGCACGAAGAACACCAGCGCCGCCAGGTTGGTGGCAATGTTCACCACCTTGGCCGAAGCCGAGGCGTGCAGAAAGTCCAGGGCGAAAAAGCGGATGAACAGGAAGATCAGGAAGCTGCCGGTGCCTGGACCGAACAGGCCATCGTAGAAGCCGATAGCACCGCCGATCAGCACTGCCAGACACTGCTCCTTGCGGCCAACCTGCGCAGGTGTGTGCAAGGTGCCGAAGTCCTTCTTGCAGAAGGTGTAGACAGCCATCAGCACGATCAGCACCAGTACTGCCGGGCGCATCACACTGGGGGGTACCAGCGACACCGTGGCGGCCCCCGCGAACGACATGACGAAGGCACTGAGTGCCGCCGGTACGATCAAGCCCCAATCCAGCGTCACTTTACGGATGAACGAGCGGGCCGCGAAGGCGGTGCCGCACACAGACGCCAGTTTGTTGCTGCCGAGCAATGCGGCCGGTTGCGCGGAAGGCAATACGTTGAACAAGGCAGGGATCTGGATCAACCCGCCGCCACCCACCGCGGCGTCGATCAACCCAGCGGCGAAGGCGAACACAGAAAGCACAGCAATATCCATCATGACGCGGTTCCAGGCAGTGAAGACGCCTGCAAGGCTAATCAAAGTGGTACACGTGTGTTGAAATGCCATATTGCGATAACTGCAACGAGGAACAAGCAATGGCATTGGACATGCTGCGGGAAATCCAGGCGTTCGTCAGCGTGGCGCACAAGCGCAGCTTCGTTGCTGCCGCCCGCGCTCTGGGACGTTCACCCAGCGCGGTTACACGCGCGGTGCAAACCCTGGAGGACAATGTGGGAAGCAAACTGCTCAACCGCAGCGCCAACGCCGTCACCCTGACCGAGGCCGGCGAGCGCTTGCTGCCGCATGCCGAACGCTTGCTGGATGTGCAACGCGATGCCGCCGATGAACTGGCCGCGCTCAGCGGCAGCGCCCAAGGCTGGATTCGCTTTGCCGTGCCGCAATTGCTGGGAGAGCATGTGCTACCGCAAGTGCTTGCCGAGTTTTCCCGCCGCCACCCTCATGTGACCCTGGACGTGCAGTACAGCGACGAAGCCCTTGACCCGCTGCAAGGTAAATTCGATTTCGTGGTGCGCGGTGCCTTCCCGCAATCGAGCGAGCTGATCGGCTACCCGCTTTGGCCCTACCAGCGCCACCTGTATGCCAGCCCGGCATATCTGGCCCTGGCTGGCACACCGCAACACCCGCAAGACCTGGATGGACACACCTTGATCCTGCATACCGCGCCACGCATCCTCAAAGCCTGGCACTTTTGCCACGATGACCAGATCACCAGCCTGCGCCCCAGGCCCAGGCTTCGCTTGGGCTCGGGAGGCGCGGTGTACCACAGCACCCTGGCCGGCGCCGGCATCGCCCGCCTTGCCGCCTGGGTGGGCGAAGCACAGGTCAAGGCCGGCCGCCTGGTGCGGGTGTGCCCGCAGTACCGCCTGACGTCCAGCAGCGGCCAGGACCCACAAATGCATGCTGTATACCCTGCAGGCGAGTTGCCGACCCGGGTACGTGACTTGCTGACAGCCCTGCGCCGAGCCGGCCCGCCCCGCTGAAACAGGCCATAAAACAACTGTTCATTTTCTGCTCAATTTAACAGAGCCCGCCGCGGATCTGGCTTGCAGCACTTTATCCACAGACCTACCCACGTTTTTTGTGGACAGATTTCCGAGCGTAAAGAACGACTTATCGCACAAGCAGAAAGGTCGAATCAGCCAACTTGGCCAGCTAGATCCACGCCTGCCCTGAGAATGACTTGCACCTGATGCTGACCCAGCAGTGCGATGAAAAAGATGACCGGCCGTTTGCCGATAGAGTGGGCCCGTCGCTTGAAATGAACGGGCCGCGCAGGGGAAAACGCAGTTGAACTCAGCTTGGCGGAATGGTGCCAAGAATACCAATCAGAATGGTCAGCAGCAGAAAACCACCCAGGAACAGCGCCAGCTTGCCCATTGGAACCTCTACAGTTGTGATGCGGGAATGGGCACATTGTCGAGCCTGGGCTGATACGGTTACAGATTCAGGTTTATGGAAAAAAAGCGGATCAGATGTGATGCGCAGATGCCGCTGGGCTGGATTCAGCCGCAGTGGTTGACGCTGAGCACGTGTCGCTCGCGGGCGGGCAATTGATACATGAAGTTTCTAAACACGCCTCCAGCTTTGCGCAGTACCTACGTTGAGTCAGCTGCCCCCTCGAAAGCTCCCGAACCCAGCCAATACGGTAGATTGAGCAGGCTTGCGAGGACACGATCTGAAACACGGCTTGTAGGATTGTTTACCGCACCCTGTAGGAAAGGACGTAGCAATGAGCCTTGCCTGTATGAAACATCAGTTTCTTCGGCAAATTCGAGCTGCTACGGTCCATTTTTCCTACAACGGCAAGGAAGCCTACAGCGTGAGAAAAGCATGGACTCGTTCAAAACCTCTGCACTGAAGTTGCAGAAAAATCTGCTTGAACTGCGCATTGCGCGTGAGCGCCTGAGAGGTGAAGGCAAAGACAAGGAAGCGGATCAACTCACTGGGCCGATCGCGCGGCTTGAGGAGGTCATTCGGCAACTTCCGGATAGCCTGAAGCCCGACACCTTGCAGTGACCTGCAGGAGCCGAAATCGCTGATCGGCAGCAACGCCTCGTTCGCCAGCATCGCTGACTTCGAACTGCCCCTCCAGCTTCTGCAACTTGTCCAGCGCCTGGAGCAGCTGCTTACGCTGGCCTCCTGGCTGCCCGACCACTGCGCCAGCCTAGGGCAAAATGAGGGGGGTTTAGGCATTCATCTGAACTGAGACAAATAGCCTCCAGAACTGCTCGCAGATCGCACAACAGTTCGATAATCGCACAAATTCAGCCAAACCCTCTCTACTGTTGCCCTATCTTGCGGCACGCTATAGCGAAAGTCAGCAAGCCAGTTCAACTGCTGACAGGCCCCATCGCTTCACGCGCTCCGGCCAGCCCGACAACCACAACTCCAGGAACAACCAGGAGCTCGCCTTGATCAATAAAACGTACGAGTCCATCGCCAGCGCGGTGGAAGGGATCACCGACGGTTCGACCATCATGGTCGGTGGCTTCGGTACGGCTGGCATGCCGTCCGAGCTGATCGATGGCCTCATTGCCACCGGTGCCCGCGACCTGACCATCATCAGCAACAATGCCGGCAACGGCGAGATCGGCCTGGCCGCCCTGCTCATGGCGGGCAGCGTGCGCAAGGTGATCTGCTCGTTCCCGCGCCAGTCCGACTCCTACGTGTTCGACGAACTGTACCGGGCCGGCAAGATCGAACTGGAGGTGGTCCCGCAGGGCAACCTGGCCGAGCGTATCCGCGCCGCAGGCTCCGGCATTGGTGCGTTCTTCTCACCAACCGGCTACGGCACCCTGTTGGCCGAGGGCAAGGAAACCCGTGAGATCGACGGCCGCATGTACGTGCTGGAAATGCCGCTGCACGCCGACTTCGCACTGATCAAGGCGCACAAGGGTGACCGTTGGGGCAACCTGACCTACCGCAAGGCCGCCCGCAACTTCGGCCCGATCATGGCCATGGCTGCCAAGACCGCCATCGCCCAGGTCGACCAAGTCGTCGAACTTGGTGAACTGGACCCGGAACACATCATCACCCCGGGTATCTTCGTCCAGCGCGTGGTCGCCGTCACCGGTGCTGCCGCTTCTTCGATTGCCAAAGCTGTCTGAGGCCTGCCATGACCATCACCAAAAAGCTCTCCCGCACCGAGATGGCCCAACGCGTGGCCGCAGACATCCAGGAAGGCGCGTATGTAAACCTGGGCATTGGCGCGCCGACCCTGGTGGCCAACTACCTGGGCGACAAGGAAGTGTTCCTGCACAGCGAGAACGGCCTGCTGGGCATGGGCCCAAGCCCTGCGCCGGGCGAGGAAGACGATGACCTGATCAACGCCGGCAAGCAGCACGTCACCCTGCTGACCGGTGGTGCCTTCTTCCACCATGCCGACTCGTTCTCGATGATGCGTGGCGGCCACCTGGACATCGCTGTACTGGGCGCCTTCCAGGTGTCGGTCAAGGGCGACCTGGCCAACTGGCACACTGGCGCCGAAGGTTCGATCCCGGCCGTAGGCGGTGCAATGGACCTGGCCACCGGCGCCCGCCAGGTGTTCGTGATGATGGACCACCTGACCAAGACCGGCGAAAGCAAGCTGGTGCCCGAATGCACCTACCCGCTGACCGGTATTGCTTGCGTCAGCCGTATCTACACCGATCTGGCGGTACTGGAAGTGACACCTGAAGGGCTGAAGGTGGTCGAGATCTGCGCGGACATCGATTTTGACGAGCTGCAGAAGCTCAGTGGCGTGCCCCTGATCAAGTGATCCAGGAAGCCTTAGAGCTTTCCATGCCCTGTGTGGCACTGTCCAACAGTGCCGCACAAGCGCCGCGAGCAGGGAGCACGCGGTGCTTGAGGCAGCCTTTCCAGCTATCGAGCGAGAGCCAGATAGCGGCGTAAAACATTGCCGCCCACGACTTTACGCCTTTTTAATCGACATTACCGCATTGGGTTTCTCGTCTTCGTCTGGCTCACGGTCGGCACCTGGCTCTGCTTGCACAGCGATCTGGCCTGGTGGGATGCGTTTCGAGTCGTTGCGGTCAATGTGACCTCGGTGGTGACCACCACAGGCGTTGCCTTGGGTGATTACACGCTCTGGGGCAGCTTCGCCATCATGCTGTTCTTCTACCTCACGTTTGTCGGTGGGTGCTCGGGCTCCACCGCTGGCGGTTTGAAAATATTCCGTTTCCAGGTGGCCGCTGCCTTGCTCGTCAGCAGCCTGAAACAGTTGATCCATCCACGGGCAATGGTTACTGACGGTTGGCATGCTGCTTGGACGGCTCGAAATCCTCACCGTACTGGTACTGGTCTCGCCGGCCTTCTGGCGATTCTAGGCCTGAGGTCGTACAACCAATCAGCCAGAAGACCTCTGGACTACCCGCATGCCGCGCCTAAGGGTTTGGCACTTTTTGTTCATCTGCGGGTAGTTGTTCGGTAGACTACCACACGGGTGCCAGCTGCGCAGTGCAGTGGGGCAGGTTAAAAAACAGCGCAGGTCGGGCCGCCATGCGGGAGTACCTGCGCCTATGCATAAAAGAGAATTACCTCGCGCCCAGAAACTGGCCGAGCGCGCCTTCGCCAACCTCGAACGCTTTTTGCACATTGAAGCGGTCAGCGGCATCGTTCTGTTGATTGCCGCAGTCGCTGCACTGATCTGGGCGAATTCCCCGGCTGCCGACAGTTATGAAGCCCTTTGGCATACGCCATTGACGTTCGGCGTGGGCTCGCATGTCTATTCGCAGTCCCTGCATTTCTGGATCAATGATGGTTTGATGACCATCTTTTTCCTGGTCGTGGGCATGGAGATCCGCCGCGAAATCCACGAGGGTGCACTCTCCAGCCTGCGCCAAGCCACGCTCCCCATGGCAGCCGCTGTCGGCGGTGTGGTCGTGCCCGCACTCCTCTACCTGAGTTTTGGTCACACGTCGGCAGACCAACAAGGTTGGGCAGTGCCAACGGCAACGGATATTGCCTTTGCGGTGGGCGTATTGGCACTGCTCGGCAAGGCGATCCCGTCCAACGTACGTGTATTCCTCCTCGCCCTGGCAATCATCGATGACATCATCGCAGTCCTGATCATCGCGTTCTTCTATTCAGGCGGCCTTGATTACACCGGTTTCGGCGTAGCACTGATCGGCCTGCTCATGGTGATCGGGCTTCAGAAGATCGGTGTGGGGTCAGCCTTCGCCTACGTCATTCCCGGTGCGATCGTCTGGCTGGGCATCTTGTTGACCGGAGCCCACCCGACCCTCGCAGGCGTTGTACTAGGCCTGATGACACCTGTGACCGCAATGCCGATGCGTGAGCGCCCGCTGGATGCCATTACCCGCTTCACCGGCGAATTGCTGGGACGCGCCAAGGCGCCTGAGCAGGATGCCAGCGACCTCATGGACCCGCTGAAACGACTGCGCCTGGCCCAGCGCGAACTGCTGCCGCCGGTGGTGCGCATGCAAGGCGCCCTGCACCCCTGGGTAGCCTTCGGCATCATGCCGGTGTTTGCCCTGGCCAACGCCGGGGTCAGCCTTTCGGGTGTCGACCTGTCCGTTCAAGGCCCCCAGTGGGTCATGATCGCCGTGGCGGTCGCCCTGGTAGCAGGAAAGCCCTTGGGCATTGTCAGCGTCAGTTGGCTGATGGTGCGCCTGGGCTGGTGCGTGCTTCCCGCCGAGGTCAACTGGCGTAGCATTATCCTGGTCGGGCTGCTGGCCGGCATCGGTTTCACCATGTCGATCTTCATCGCCAACCTCGCGTTCGTCGATCCAGGTTCACTCGGGGCAGCGAAACTCGGCGTACTTTCCGCGTCATTGATCGCGGCCGTGCTGGGGTTGACCTGGGGGGTGTGGAGCCTGCGTAGCGCAGCGCCTGCTACCCAAGCAGGTTCGCCCACCTAGCCACATTCCGGGACTGGCGATCCCTTGCAGTTGGGCAAGCGGATCGCTGGCGAAACCGACGTTCTAACGGGTAGTCACGTAGCGGAAAATGCCCTGAGGGACGAGCCTCCCAACAGGGCGGAACTGTCGCGCCCAGTCACACCTCCGTAGAGTCTGCTGGCCGCTTTAGCACCCCGAGCAACAGCAGGTCGAACGCCTTGCCAGCCTGCGCCAGGCGTGCATTGCCGTCTTCGGCCTCCGCGATCCACACGGCTGCTTCCGCCAAGCTGCCGTAGATCAACGCAGCCAGCGCTTGAGCGTGCGCCTCGACGAAAACGCCCTGCAGCACCAGGTTGTCGATCAACTGGCGCATCGACTCTATGCAGTACCGCTGGGCCTCACGCGAGCCGCCACCCAACACCGCTCTGGCGTCGCGCAGCACGATGCGCTGGATTTCGGGTTCCAGCGCCATCTCCAGGTAGGCGTGGCAGCGTTGGCGAAAGCCGTCCAAGGCGTTCTCGGCGGTCTCGGTAATGGCACGCAGGCGCTCGTCCATTTCAGCGTCGAGTTGCTCGACGACGGCTGCCAGCAACCCCTTCTTGTCGCCAAAGTGGTGGTACAACGCCCCCCGCGTCAAACCCGCCCGGGCGGTCAGATCATCCATCGAGGCGTGTGCATAGCCCTGCTCGCTGAACATCTGGCGGGCGGTGGCCAGTAACAGGGCTCGGGTTTCTTGCATTGCGGCGCGGGTACGACGAACCATCCAGCTATTCCTTGTGTTCACGCGGCATGGGGTGGGCGTATGCGAGTATTCATACCGCTGGCATGCATTGTCTTGGGCGCGAGGCGCACTGACAAGCCGTCTGCACCAGGCCTGAAGCCGATCAAATCGAATATGACGCCTGACGGGCTCGGTCGCGCATGCGCTGGTAGCCCCAAAGCGAGACCAACAACACTGCGGCCCCAGCGGCCAAGGCCACGTTGAATCCGGCCTGGGCACCCCCCACATCGACCACCTGCCCTGATGCTGCGGCACCGCCGGCAACTCCAACGTTGAGACCGGCTAGCAACCAGGTCATCCCTTCGGTCAGCTTGCTTTCGGGCACGATGCGCTCTACCAGCGACATCGCCACGATCATGGTCGGGGCAAAGAACAGGCCCGCGACCAGCACGGCGATGGCCAGCCCGATGATGTTTCCCACCACCAGCAGCGGCAATGTTGTCGCCGCGGTCGCCAACCCGCCCAGCAGTAGCAGCTTGTGTAGCGGGGTATCGAGTTTCAGGGCACCGAACACCAGCCCCGCGACACAGGAGCCGATGGCATAACAGGACAGCACCATGCTGGCCGCAGCCGGCATGTCCATCTGCTTGGCGAATGCCACGCTGACGATGTCGACCGTACCGACGATCAAGCCCATAGTGACCATCAGCAAGGTCAGCAGGCGTACGTCGGCCAGCCTGAACACCGACATGCTGTCTTGCCCGTTGCCGGCATCGGCCTCTACTGGCGGCTCGGTGCCGGCCTGCATCGCCAAGGCGAACACGCCGATCGCCAGGAAGACGGCAGCAGCCAATGTACCGGCCTGCGGAAGTACCGCCACGCTCAGTCCCACCGAAATCGGCGGGCCAGCAATAAAGGTGACTTCATCAAGAACGGTTTCCAGCGAGTAGGCTGTCTGCAGTTGCGCCTTGCCGCGGTAAATCGCGGTCCAGCGCGCACGCACCATCGCCGACATGCTAGGCATGAAGCCGGCGAGCGCGGCCCCGACGAACAGGGTCCAGTCCGCCAGCCGCCAATAGCTGCAAGCCAGCAGTAGAAGGATGCCCAGCACGCTGAGCCCTGCTGCGGCTGGCAATAAGCGGCCCTGGCCATGGCGGTCGACCAGGCGAGAGATCTGTGGCGACATCAGCGCATAGGTCAGCACGAAGGTGGCCGCCACCGCACCGGCGAGGCCGTAACTGCCGGTGATCTGCGACAACAGGGTGATGATCCCGATACCAGTCATCGGCAACGGCAGCCGGGCCAACAGGCCGGCCAAGGCGAAGCCCTTGGCGCCTCTGGCCTGGAACAACTCGCGGTAGGTACTGAACACGCTCGACTCTCCTTATCGAAAGGCCTTTGGGCAATCACGCTCAAGGCAAAATACATGCAGCTCGTATGATTAGAACCTTATTATCATACGTACTGAATGTAAATACTCGACGGGGAACGCCCTTGTTCAGTTGCCCTGCCCCGTGACACCTTGCGGTCGCGAGCAGTCGTTCGCAGTTGAGCGAGAGTTGAAAGGTGCGCGGAGGAAGGCTGCTTTTTCAATGGATAACAATGCTGCCGAACGCGCCATCCGCCCGTTCGTGATCGGCAGAAAGAAGTGCTTGTTCAGTTGCACGCCAAAAGGCGCTGCGGCCAGCGCACAATTGTAGAGCTTGGTTGAAGCCACCAAAGCCAACGGCCAAAAACCCTATGCATGGCTTCGCCACGCACTGGAGGACTTGCCGCATACCGCGAAGGTTGAGGATTACGAATCGCTATTGCCGTAGAAGTGCAGATCGGAGGAGCCACGATAAACCAAGCCGTGGCCACGCGGCAGGTGGGGATTGTGGGATCGGTTACCCCAAAAACGCAAAAAGCCCTGAATAATCAGGGCTTTGAATATGGCGGAAGCGTAGAGATTCGAACTCTAGGATAGTTGCCCATCGACGGTTTTCAAGACCGTTGCCTTAAACCACTCGGCCACGCTTCCAGCTTGTTTTGCGGCCGCCATAATACCTTAATGAAACACGCTGTCAAACTCTCTGTGTCGCGGGTTGCAGGAGCTCTGATAGACTCCTAGCATCTGAACGTCCGAAACCACAGGTTTACCAAGGAGTCTCGCCATGCGCGAACAGGATTACGCCGTCCACCACGGCCAGCAGGTCGAGCAGCAGGAGATCAGCAAGGTCCTGCGCAACACGTACAGCCTGCTGGCGCTTACTCTCGCCTTCAGCGGTGTCATGGCTTTCGTTGCCCAGCAGATGCGCGTCGGCTACCCGAACGTGTTCGTGGTGCTGATCGGCTTCTACGGGCTGTTCTTCCTTACCAACAAACTGCGTGATTCGGCCTGGGGCCTGGTGTCCACCTTCGCGCTCACCGGTTTCATGGGCTTCATCCTCGGCCCGATCCTCAACCGTTACCTGGGCATGGCCGGTGGCGCCGAGGTTGTGAGCTCCGCGTTTGCCATGACTGCGCTGGTGTTTGGTGGTCTGTCGGCCTACGTGCTGATCACCCGCAAGGACATGAGCTTCCTCAGCGGCTTCATCACTGCTGGCTTCTTCGTGTTGCTGGGTGCTGTCGTTGCCAGCTTCTTCTTCCAGATCAGCGGCCTGCAACTGGCGATCAGCGCTGGCTTCGTGCTGTTCTCGTCGGTCTGCATCCTGTTCCAGACCAGCGCGATCATTCATGGTGGTGAGCGTAACTACATCATGGCGACCATCAGCCTGTATGTGTCGATCTACAACCTGTTTGTCAGCCTGCTGCAGTTGTTTGGCATCATGGGGCGTGATGACTGATCGATTGCTGTACCGCAAGAAGCCCGCTTCGGCGGGCTTTTTTTTGGCCCAGGAAAGGGGTTGGGCTGCGGGATGTTCGTCGGAAGAGGTTCAGCGCCTGATAGATCGAGCGCCGCCCGCGCGGCGCTCGATCTACGCATCACCGCAAAAACCAAGGCATGCGCCTTGCCGCCCTGACACAAACGAGCGTAGAACACCTCAGAAGTGCTTGACCGCAGACAGAGAACCTCCATCAGTTTCGAGCCAATTATGCCGGCAAGCGCAATAACTGACCAAAAAGTCAGATAATCAGGCAAATGGTCGCCGATCATGCTGAGATCCTGCTTTCCTCTACCCCTATCCATCATCACCCCGTAGAATGCGCTCCTTTTTTCTTCCGGGGCGGCTTTCAGCAATGAGCTCACACGAACACAGCCCAGGCGCAGCGGCGCCTGCCAACGAACTGGTGCTTGGTCTGGAGGACAAGCCACGGCTGTTGATCGGCCTGCTGGCTGCCCTGCAGCACCTGCTGGCGATCATCGTGCCGATCGTCACCCCTGGCCTGCTGATCTGCCAGGCGTTGGGTGTATCGGCGCGTGATACCAATTTGATCGTTTCGATGTCGCTGGTGATCTCGGGTATCGCCACCTTCGTCCAGTGCAAACGTTTCGGCCCATTTGGCGCGGGGCTGCTGATCGTTCAGGGCACCAGCTTCAACTTCGTCGGCCCGCTGATTGCCGGCGGCGCGCTGATGGTCAAGCAAGGTACGCCGGTTGAGGGCGTAATGGCGGCCATTTTTGGTGTGGTCATCGCAGGCTCGTTCGTCGAGATGGGCGTGTCGCGCATCCTGCCCTTCGTCAAACGCCTGATCACCCCGCTGGTGACTGGCATCGTGGTGCTGATGATCGGCCTGACGCTGACCAAGGTCGGCCTGATCAGCATGGGCGGTGGCTTTGGGGCCATGGCCAATGGCACCTTTGCCAACGGCGAAAACCTGCTGATGTCGGGCGTGGTACTGGCGATCATCGTCGTTCTCAACCGTATCCCGGTGGTGTGGATGCGCAGTTGCGCCATCGTCATCGCCCTGGCGGTCGGCTATGCGCTGGCGGGTTTTCTGGGCCGCCTGGACTTTACCGGTATGCACGAGGCCGCGCTGTTCCAGGTGCCGACGCCACTGCACTTTGGCTTGGGCTTCTCGTGGGCGCTTTTCATTCCGATGCTGGTGATCTACCTGGTCACTTCGCTGGAAGCCATCGGTGACGTTACCGCCACCAGCAAGGTGTCGCGCCAGCCGGTCGAAGGGCCGGTGTGGATGCAGCGGATCAAGGGTGGCGTGCTGGTCAACGGTGCCAACTCGCTGCTGGCCGGTCTGTTCAACACCTTCCCTAGCTCGATTTTTGCCCAGAACAACGGGGTGATTCAGCTGACCGGTATCGCCAGCCGTCATATTGGTATGTGGATTGCCGTGATGCTGGTGTTGCTGGGGCTGTTCCCGAGTGTTGCCGGGGTGATTCAGGCCGTGCCGGAGCCGGTGCTGGGCGGCGCGGCGATGGTCATGTTTGGCGCGGTTGCGGCGTCGGGCATCAATATTCTGGCCAGCACCCGGCTGGACCGTCGGGCGCTGCTGATTATTGCGGTGTCGTTGGCGCTGGGGCTGGGTGTGGCACAGGTGCCGGAATTCCTGGCGCACATGCCGGCGGCGATTCGCAATGTGCTGGAGTCGGGTGTGGCTACCGGGGGGATTTGTGCGCTAGTGCTGAACTGGTTCTTGCCGGAGGGCAAGGAGCAGGCTTGAACCTGAAGATTGAATGAAAAGCCCGCGCCTGCTTGCACAAGCGGGTGCGGGCTTTTTTGCTTTATCATGGCACCATTCCTTTGCATGAGTTAGCCATGAAATTCGCTATCGCGGTGTTCTCCCCGGCCCACGCGCCCTCTTCGCGGCGCGCCCTGCGCTTCGCCGAGGCGGTGCTGGCCGGCGGGCATGAGATTGCCCGGCTGTTCTTCTATCAGGACGGGGTGCACAGTGCCTCGGCCAACGTCGTCGCGCCCCAGGACGAACTGGACGTGGCTGGCCAGTGGCGCACGTTCATACAGGCCCATCAGCTGGACGCCGTGGTGTGTATCGCCGCCGCCCTGCGCCGTGGCGTGCTCGACGAAGCCGAGGCCAACCGCTACCAGCGCCCGGCCGTGAATCTGCCCAAGCCCTGGGAACTGTCGGGCCTGGGCCAACTGCACGAGGCCGCGCAAGTGGCCGACCGCCTTGTCTGCTTCGGAGGCGACTGATATGGCCAAGTCCTTGTTGATCATCAGCCGCCAGGCACCGTGGAATGGCCCCTCTGCCCGCGAGGCGCTGGACATCGCCCTGGCCGGCGGCGCGTTCGACCTGCCGTTGGGCATGCTGTTCCTCGACGATGGTGTGTTCCAGCTCGCGCCGGACCAGCAACCCGCCGCCGTGCAACAGAAGAACCTGGCCGCCAACCTGCAGGCGCTGCCGATGTTCGGTGTAGAAGAACTGTTCGCCTGCAACCACAGTCTGGCCCGCCGTGGTCTGGCAGCCGATACCTTGGCGCTGCCGGTGCAGGTGCTCGATGGCGCAGCGCTGGCCGCGCTGATAGCCCGTTTCGACCAGGTGATAACGCTCTGATGAAGACCCTGCATGTCATTGCCCATTCCCCGTTTGGCGACGAGCGCCTGGCCAGTTGCCTGCGCCTGCTCGGTGCCGAAGATGCCCTGCTGCTGTGCGGCGATGCCGTGTATGCCCTGCGCAGCGGCAGCGAGCCGCACGGCCATCTGCAAGCCGCCGGCCTGGCCCAGCGCCTGTTCGCCCTAGACGAGGATGTACAGGCCCGCGCGGTCGACAACGACCTGGCAAAGGCCGTGGACTACGCCGGGTTCGTCGAACTGTCGCTGCAATACGATAAGGTCAACAGCTGGCTATGAATACGCTCACCGTTGGCGATCAGGCGATCGCCCTGGACAAGGATGGCTTCCTGGTCGACCTGCAAGACTGGTCCCACGTCGCCGCCGAGGCGCTGGCCAAGCGCGAGGGTATCCCGTTGACGGCGGACCACTGGGAAATCCTCGAACTGCTCCGTCAGTTCTACCAGGAATACCAGCTGTCTCCGGCCACCCGCCCGCTGATCAAGTACACAGCACTCAAGCTGGGCCCAGAAAAGGGCAACAGCCCACACCTTAACCGCCTGTTCAACGGCACCCCCGCCAAACTTGCCGCCAAGCTGGCGGGCCTGCCCAAGCCGACCAACTGCATATGACCGAACCTCGCCCACTCACTCTGGAAACCCCCGCCGAACACCCGTTCGCCGAATTCGTGCGCATTCTCGGCAAAGGCAAGCGCGGCGCGCGTGGCCTGACCCGTGAGGAAGCCCGAGCAGCCATGACCCTGCTGCTGGAAGGCAAGGTCGAAGATACCCAGCTAGGTGCCTTTCTCATGCTGCTGCGGCACAAGGAAGAAAGTGCCGAAGAGCTGGCCGGCTTCACCGAGGCCCTGCGCGCCCACTTACAGGCGCCGCGCATCGCCGTTGACCTGGACTGGCCCACTTATGCTGGCAAGAAGCGTCACTTGCCCTGGTACCTGCTGGCCGCCCAGTGCCTGGCCAACAATGGCGTGCGCATCCTGATGCACGGCGGCGGCGCACACACTGCCGGGCGTATGTATACAGAGCAACTGCTCGACCTGCTGCAGATTCCGCTATGCCGCGACTGGGCCGCCGTCGGCAACGCGCTGGACCAGCACCGGCTGGCATTCTTCCCGCTGCACGACTGGGCGCCGCAGCTGCAACGCATGATCGACCTGCGCAATACCCTGGGCCTGCGCTCGCCCATCCACTCGTTGGCTCGCGTGCTTAACCCGCTGGGCGCTCGCTGTGGGTTGCAGAGCATCTTCCACCCCGGTTACCAGGCTGTGCACCGCGAGGCCAGCCGCTTGCTGGGCGACCATGCCGTGGTGATCAAGGGTGATGGCGGCGAAATCGAGGTCAATCCCGATGTCATCAGCCATCTTTACGGCACCACGGCGGGTGAGGCGTGGGATGAAGAGTGGCCAGCGTTGAGCGAGCGCCGCCATGTCAAGCCGCCCAGCCTACAGGCAGAGCACTTGCTGGCATTCTGGCGTGGCGAAGTGGAAGACAGCTATGGCGAGAAGGCAGTGATTGCGACCATGGCCCTGGCCCTGCGTGGTATTGGGCAACACCGTGAGCAGGCATTCGCTGTAGCGCAGGGCTATTGGGACACTCGAAAAAGATCGATTTAGCCGATAATAGTACCCCGATCTTTGCGCTATTCCTTCGAACGATTTGGCCTAGACTGGGCTCCAACGACAAACAAATTTTGTTTCAGGAGCTCACCATGGGCCTATTGATCGACGGCCGCTGGCACGACCAGTGGTATGAAAACGGCAAGGACGGCACGTTCAAGCGGGAGAATGCCCAGCGCCGCAATCAGCTGCCCGCCCCCGAGGCCGGCCGCTACCACCTGTACGTGTCGCTGGCCTGCCCATGGGCCCACCGCACCCTGATCTTTCGCGCGCTGAAAGGCCTGGAGCCTTTGATCGACTTTTCGGTGGTCAGCTGGCTGATGCAGGACCATGGCTGGACTTTCGATCAGCAGCAAGGCTCCAGCGGGGACCACCTCGACGCCCTGCAGTACCTGCACCAGCGCTACACCCAGGATGACCCGCACTACACAGGGCGCGTGACGGTGCCTGTGCTGTGGGACAAGCAAGAGAAGCGCATCGTCAACAATGAGTCGGCAGAAATCATCCGCATTTTCAACAGCGCGTTCAACGAGCTGACCGGCAACACCCTGGACCTTTACCCCGAATCGCTGCGCCCGAGCATCGACGCACTGAACGAGCGTATCTACCCAGCGGTGAACAACGGAGTGTACCGCGCAGGCTTTGCCACCACGCAAGACGCCTACGAGGCTGCCTTTGACGAGGTGTTCAACGAGCTGGATTACCTGGAAGCCTTGCTAGGCCGCAATCGCTACCTGGCGGGTGAGTACCTGACCGAGGCCGATGTACGCCTGTTCACTACACTGGTGCGCTTCGATGCGGTGTACCACGGGCACTTCAAGTGCAACCTGCGCCGCCTGAGCGACTACCACAACCTGTCGAACTGGCTGCGTGAGCTGTACCAGTGGCCAGGGGTGGCGGGTACGGTGAACATGGAGCATATCCAGAAGCACTATTACATGAGCCACAAGACCATCAACCCGAACGGGATTGTGCCCAAAGGGCCTTTGCAGGACTTTGGCTTGCCGCATGATCGAGAGCGGTTGGTGGGCAAAGGGATTTGGCAGGCTTGAGAAAGCCGAGGCTGCTTTGCAGCCCATCGCGACATAAGTCTCCACAAGGACCTTGCGATGCCTGGGGCATGTGCGATGGGCCAAAAAGCGGCCCCAACGATTTCAGCTGTTCTGCGAACCTTCGAACCAAGCCAGCTTGTCACGCAACTGCACCACCTCCCCCACAATCACCAGGGTCGGCGCATGCACCTCGTGCTGGGCCACCAGGTCTGGCAAGTTCGCCAAGGTGCCGGTGAACACGCGCTGATTACGCGTAGTCCCCTGCTGCACCAACGCCGCCGGGGTACTGGCGGCACGCCCGTGGCGAATCAGCTCGGCACAAATGGTCGGCAAGCCCACCAACCCCATGTAGAACACCAAGGTCTGCGCCGGCGCCACCAGGTCATTCCACGGCAGGTTACTGGTGCCATCCTTGAGGTGCCCGGTGACGAAGCGCACCGACTGGGCATAGTCGCGGTGAGTCAGCGGAATGCCGCCATACGCCGAACAGCCGCTGGCCGCAGTAATGCCGGGCACCACCTGGAACGGAATGCCATGCTCGGCCAGCTCTTCGATCTCTTCGCCGCCCCGGCCGAAGATGAACGGGTCGCCACCCTTAAGGCGCAGCACCCGCTTACCCTGCCGAGCCAGATCGACCAACAGGCGGTTGATCTGGTCCTGCGGCACTGAATGATCAGCACGGCGCTTGCCTACGTAGATACGCTCGGCATCACGACGACACATATCGATGATGGCGGGTGCAACCAGGCGGTCGTACAGCACCACGTCGGCCTGCTGCATCAGGCGCAAGGCACGGAAGGTGAGCAAGTCCGGATCACCCGGGCCTGCACCAACCAAGTACACCTCACCGCCCTGCTGCACCGGTGCGCCGTCTACCATGGCCTGCAACAGGCGTTCGGCTTCAGCCCCCTGCCCGGCCAGCTGACGCTCGGCGATCGGCCCCTGGAATACGGTTTCCCAGAAGCCGCGACGCTGGTTGACGTCCGGGTACAGGGATTTGACCTTGTGCCGGAAGCGTGCCGCCAGCCCTGCCAGCTCACCATAGGCCGATGGGATCCATGCCTCGAGCTTGGCTCGAATCAGGCGCGCCAGTACCGGGGCATCACCGCCGCTGGACACAGCAATAACCAGCGGCGAGCGGTCGACGATCGCCGGGAAGATAACGGTGCACAGGGCCGGCGCATCCACCACATTGACCGGCAGACTAAGGGCCTGCGCATCGGCCGACACCTGGGCATTCAGCCCAGGGTCGTCGGTGGCCGCGATCACCAGCCGGCAACCGACCAGGTCGGCTGCCTGATAGCCACGCACCAGCACCTCACCGCCACCTTCCCGGGCCAACGCCGCCAACTGCCCATCGACGTCCGGCGCCACCACGCGCAGCACACCGCCGGCATCGGCCAGCAGGCGCGCCTTGCGCAAGGCGATCTCACCGCCACCGACGACCAGCACGCGGCCGCCCTGCAGCTTGTGGAACAGCGGCAGGTAATCCATTTAGCGGATGACCTCGACGCCGCCCATGTAAGGCTTCAGCACTTCCGGCACCAGGATCGACCCGTCGGCCTGCTGGTAGTTCTCAAGCACAGCAACCAGGGTACGGCCTACGGCCAGACCGGAGCCGTTGAGCGTGTGTACCAGCTCTGGCTTGCCGGTTTCCGGGTTGCGCCAGCGAGCCTGCATGCGGCGCGCCTGGAAGTCACCACAGTTGGAACACGAGCTGATTTCGCGGTATTTGTCCTGGCTTGGTACCCACACTTCCAGGTCGTAGGTCTTCACCGCACCAAAGCCCATGTCGCCAGTGCACAGGGCCAGCACGCGGTATGGCAGTTCCAGCAACTGCAGCACGCGCTCGGCGTTGGCGGTCAGGCCCTCCAGGGCTTCCATCGACTTGGCCGGCTCTACCACCTGCACCATCTCGACTTTGTCGAACTGGTGCTGGCGAATCATGCCGCGGGTGTCACGGCCAGAAGCGCCGGCTTCGCTGCGGAAGCATGGGGTGTGGGCAACCAGTTTCAGCGGCAGCTGCTTAGCGTCGAGGATTTCACCCGCCACCAGGTTGGTCAGCGACACTTCGGCGGTCGGGATCAGGTAGAAGTCAGCCTCCCCTTCACGGGTGATCTTGAACAGGTCTTCCTCGAACTTCGGCAACTGGCCAGTGCCCTGCAGCGCCGGGGCCTGCACCATGTACGGGGTGTAGTGTTCCTCGTAGCCATGTTCGCCGGTGTGCAGGTTGATCATGAACTGCGCCAGGGCGCGGTGCAGGCGGGCAATCGGACCACGCAGCACAGCAAAACGGGCGCCGGACAGCTTGGCAGCCGCTTCGAAGTCCAGGCCACCGCTGATTTCGCCCAGGGCAACATGGTCCTTGATGTCGAAGTCGAACGCCTTCGGCGAGCCCCAACGGCGCACTTCGACGTTGTCGTCTTCGCTGGCACCGACCGGCACGCTGGCGTCCGGCAGGTTGGGAATGGTCAGCAGGATGCCATCCAGCTCGGCCTGAATGGTGTCCAGCTCAGCCTTGCCGGCAGCCAGCTCGTTGGCCATGCGCTCGACGTCAGCCATCAGCGGGGCGATGTCTTCACCCTTGGCCTTGGCCTGGCCGATGGACTTGGAACGGGCGTTACGCTCAGCCTGCAGCTGTTCGGTGCGGGTCTGCACCGCCTTGCGGCGCTCTTCCAGTGATTCGATGCGCGCGACATCCAGGCTGAAGCCACGGGAGGCCAGGCGATCCGCCACTTCCTGAAGTTGGCCGCGTAACAGTTTGGAATCGAGCATATCGTTCTCTCGTTATGTGAGGTGTTGGTTCAGAATCGGGTCAGGGACAGGCCAGCCCAGGTTGCGAGCAGCCCGCCCAACACGCTGATACTGGTATAGCCCAAGGCAAGGGGCACTTGCCCACTTTCCATCAGGCGCACGGTATCGAGCGAGAAGGAGGAAAAGGTCGTCAGGCCACCGAGGAAGCCGACAATCAGGCCGGCGCGCAATTCGACCGGCGCCAGCGGCTTGTGCAAGAACAAGCCATAGAGCAAGCCGATCAGCAGGCAGCCAACCAGGTTGACCGCCAGCGTACCGGCATAGAAGTGCCGTGGCCAGTGGGCCGCTACCCAGTTGGTGGTAGCAAAGCGCAACAAGGTACCGGCAATACCACCCGCGCTGACCGCGGCGATGAGTGCAATCACGGTTTTCTCCGCTGGCGGGGGCTGTTGCGGTCGAGGTCGGCCAGATGGCGCAGCTTCTCGCCAATTTTCAGTTCCAGGCCACGGGGCACCGGCTGATAGTACTGGCGCGGCTCCAGCTCGTCAGGGAAGTAATCCTCACCGGCGGCGTAGGCGTCAGGTTCATCGTGGGCATAGCGGTACTCGTCACCATAGCCCAGCTGCTTCATCAGCTTGGTCGGGGCATTGCGCAGGTGCAACGGCACCTCCAGCGAACCATGCTCGGCCGCTTCACGCAGGGCGGTCTTGAACCCCACGTACACCGCGTTGCTCTTGGGTGCGCAGGCCAGGTAGGTGATGGCCTGTGCCACCGCCAACTCGCCCTCGGGGCTGCCGAGGCGCTCCTGCACATCCCAGGCTGCCAGGCACAGGCTAAGCGCGCGCGGGTCGGCGTTGCCGATGTCCTCGCTGGCCATGCGCACCACGCGGCGGGCGATGTACAGCGGATCGCAGCCGCCGTCGAGCATGCGTGCAAACCAGTACAAGGCGCCATCGGGGTTGGAGCCGCGCACCGACTTGTGCAGTGCGGATATCTGGTCGTAAAACGCCTCGCCGCCCTTGTCGAAGCGGCGGCGACTGTCACCCAGCAGGCTCTGTAGCATTTCGACGTCGATCTCGCTGCCGTCTTCAGCCAGGTCCGAGGCGTTCTCAAGGAAGTTGAGCATGCGCCGGCCATCGCCGTCGGCGGCCGCCATCAGCATCTTGAAGGCGTCGTCGCCCACCCGCAGGTTGCGCTTGCCCAGCCCACGCTCTTCCGTCAGCGCACGGTTGACCAGCTTGCGCAAGGCCGCTTCGTCCAGGCTCTTGAGCACATACACCCGCGCCCGTGACAGCAGCGCGTTGTTCAGCTCGAACGACGGGTTTTCGGTGGTGGCGCCGATGAACAGCAGGGTGCCGTCCTCGACATAGGGCAAAAAGGCGTCCTGCTGCGACTTGTTGAAGCGGTGCACTTCGTCAACGAACAGGATGGTACGACGGCCATACTGGCCAGCCTGCTGTTTGGCCACCTCCACCGCCTGGCGGATCTCTTTCACCCCGGCCAGCACCGCCGACACCGTTTCGAAGTGCGCATCGCAGAACTGCGCCAGCAACCGCGCCAGCGTGGTCTTACCGACCCCGGGCGGCCCCCAGAAAATCATCGAGTGCAGCGCACCTTGTTCCAGCGCTTCGCGCAGCGGTTTACCGCGCGCCAGCAGGTGCTCCTGGCCGACGTACTCATCCAGGCTGGACGGGCGCAGGCGGGCGGCCAGGGGCTGGGCGACGGGTTCGCTTCGAAACAGGTCCATGGCGAGCTCTGGTTACTCCTTGATCACGTCCGCGCCCTTGGGGATGTCGAACTTGAACTTGCTGTCCGGCACCGCCTGGTTGGCCTTGACGCCATTGAACAGGATGTTGGTGCGCTGGCCGACGCTGTCGATCAGTTGCATGTCATTGATCAGGCCTTTGCGGAACGACACGCGCAGCGAGTCGAACAACGTGTCCTTGGTCTTTGGCTTGAGGGTGAAGTCCATCACCTCACCCTGCTCTTTCGAGGCGATGTCGAAGCTCTGGCTGATCTTCGACACATCACCCGACAGCAGCAACGCCGGGGTCTGGTTCAGGCGCACGTCCAGCTTCTTGATGGTGGCCTGTTCCAGGTCCGGGTCCCACAGGGTGACGTTCTTGCCGTCCGACACCACCACCTGCTCCTGCGGCGCATCGGTGTGCCAGTAGAACAGGCCCGGGCGCTTGACCGTCATCTTGCCCGAGGTTTCCTGCAGGCTGGTGCCATCGGCGCCCAGGGTCAGCTGGGAGAAGTTGGCCTCGATGGTCTGCGACTTTTCCAGCAACTGGGTCAGGCGTTGTACGTCTTGCTCACCGGCATAAGCAGTAACCGAGCCCAGGGTCAGGGCAGAAACCAACAGCATGCGAATCGCGCGCATGGGAATCCTCATTGAGCGTTGAAAAGGCCGGGCGCCACCGTTGGCGCCCGGCAGGGTGTTCATCAGTCGCGCGGGCCGCCCGGGGCTATCACTTCCCGCGAGCCGTTGCTGTTCATCGGGGTGACAACGCCGGCCATTTCCATCGACTCGATCATGCGCGCGGCACGGTTGTAGCCGATCTTCAGCTTGCGTTGCACGGCAGAAATGGAGGCGCGACGGCTTTCAAGCACGAATTGCACCGCTTCATCATACAGGGCATCGGTTTCGGCATCGTCACCTTCGCCACCACCGCCGCCGCCGTCAAAGCCGCTACCGGCCTCTTCGACGCCGTTGAGGATGTCGTCGTTGTAGTCCGGGGCGCCACGCAGCTTCCACGCCTCGACCGTACGGTGCACTTCATCGTCGGACACGAATGCTCCGTGCACCCGGATCGGCAGGCTGGTGCCCGGCGGCATGTACAGCATGTCGCCATGGCCCAGCAGCTGTTCGGCACCGCCCTGGTCGATGATGGTACGCGAGTCGATCTTGCTCGACACCTGGAACGCCATACGGGTCGGGATGTTGGCCTTGATCAGGCCGGTGATCACGTCCACCGACGGTCGCTGGGTGGCGAGAATCAGGTGAATACCGGCCGCCCGTGCCTTCTGCGCGATACGGGCGATCAGCTCTTCGACCTTCTTGCCGACGATCATCATCATGTCGGCAAATTCGTCCACCACCACCACGATGGTTGGCAGGGTTTTCAGCGCTGGCGGCTCATCGTCCATGCTCTCACGGCGATACAGCGGGTCATGGATGATTTCGCCAGCTTCCTGGGCGTCCTTGATCTTGCGGTTGAAACCGGCCAGGTTACGCACGCCCATGGCCGCCATCAGTTTGTAGCGCCGCTCCATCTCGGCCACGCTCCAGCGCAGGGCGTTGGCGGCGTCCTTCATGTCGGTGACCACCGGGCACAGCAGGTGCGGGATGCCTTCGTAGATCGACAGTTCAAGCATTTTCGGGTCGATCATGATCAGCCGCGCGTCTTCCGGGCTGGACTTGAACAGGATCGACAAAATCATCGCGTTCACCCCCACCGACTTACCGGAGCCGGTAGTACCGGCTACCAACAGGTGCGGCATCTTGGCCAGGTCGGTGATCACCGGCTTGCCGCCAATGTCGTGGCCCAGCGCCAGCGTGACGGGCGATTTCTGCTCGTCGTACTGCGGCGTGGCCAGCACTTCGGAGAAGCGCACCATCTGGCGGTTTTCATTGGGTATCTCGATACCCACTGTGGTCTTGCCAGGGATGACCTCGACCACTCGCACACTGGTCACGGCGAGCGAACGCGCCAGGTCCTTGGCCAGGTTGGCGATGCGGCTGACCTTCACGCCGGCGGCCGGCTGGATTTCATAACGGGTAATCACCGGGCCGGGGTGGATCGAATCCACCGCCACTTCCACACCGAATTCCTTGAGCTTGATTTCCAGCAACTGGCCGACACCGGCCAGGGACTCTGGCGAATACTCGATCTTCTTCTGTTCGGCCGGATCGAGGATGGAAATCGAGGGCAAGGTGCCTTCCACGGCGCTGTCGATGAACAGCGGCGCCTGCTTTTCCTTCATCGCCCGCTTGCTCGGCTCCGGCGCCTTGTCGGCTGACGGCGGCACGATCGTCGGGGTGGCGGGCTGCGCACGCGGTACTACCGGCTCGCGTGAAACGACCGGCTCGCGGGCGAGGGTTGGCTCGCGCGGCGCGACCGGGTCGCGGCCCAGCGTCGGTTCACGTGGCTCGGCGACCGGGGCAGGTGCCTCTTCACGCTTGAAGATACGTTCACGCAGCGCCGGCTTGGCCGGTTCGCGCTTCTCGGCGGCCATCGGCGCGGCCTTTATCACCGGTTCGTCCTCGCGCAGCTGAGCCTCAAGGCGCTTGCGCTCGTTGCGCGCTTCCCACCAGCGGGTGGCCGCCCCTTGCACCAGTTCGAACAGGTCAAGGGTGATCTTGCCGGTCAGGTCCATCACCTTGAACCACGACAGGTCGGTGAACACGGTAAGGCCAAACAGGAACAGGGCAATGAACATCAGCGTGCTGCCCTGCACGTTCAGCAGGTTGCGCGCCAGGTCGCCCAGGCTTTCGCCCAGTGCACCACCGGCGGAAAACGGCAGGCTGGCGGGCGGGTGGAAGTGGATATGCGCCAGCGCCGCCCCCGACAACACCAGGAACACCAGGCCAATCAGCCGCCAGGAGAACAGCCAGCCGCTCCAGTCCCACGGCTGGTGGCGCTCGCGGAAAATCTGCCAGGTCTTGACCGCCAGCAGCAGCGGGAAGATATAGGCGAAGTAACCCAGCACCATGAACAGGATGTCGGCGAAGTAGGCACCGGCGCGCCCGGCCGCATTCTGCACCTGGTCGACGTTGCTGGTGTGGCTGAAGCCCGGGTCCGACGTATCGTAGGTCAGCAGCGCCATCCACAGGTACAGGCACAGGGCGCCGACAGCGATCAACGCACCTTCCTTGAGGCGATAATGCAGCTGCTGCCGCCACAGTGGCACAGGCAATGGAGCTGGAGTTGCGGTGGATTTCTTCAAAACGCGTCTATTCCTGCGCGTGGTGCGCGTCCAATAGTGATCGGCCGCTGCGCGACCAACGAACCACTACTTTTAACATTACTGCCCGCCAGCCGCCATGGCGGCACGCCGTATGGGGGTTTGGCCGGGGGCGAATTCATATAGCTGCAATTTGAGCATGCATTTTCTTTTGTGACAAAGGCTTATGCTGTGTTTTTGCACAGGTGTGACAGCAAATGTAGCGGATGGTGCCTGCGGTGGGATGAATGTGTAGGAAATTGCCCTGAATTGCTGCAAGACGGGCTGCCCTCCCTGTAGGGGCAGCGCTGTGCAGGGTACCGCGCTGGCATTGAGGCAGCCAAAGAGATTGACCCCGCTTTTCACCCAAGCCATGCTGCCCTCTCCCCTCCCCCACCGCACGATAGACCATGCTCACCTGGCTGACCCGCGACTCGCTGACTTTCCCGCCCCTGGAAAAGGCGCTGCACGACCCCAACGGCCTACTGGCCGCCGGCGGCGACCTGAGCCCCGAGCGCCTGGTGCAGGCGTATCGCCATGGCTGCTTCCCGTGGTACCAGGACGGCCAACCGATCCTGTGGTGGTCGCCTGACCCGCGCACGGTGTTGTTGCCTGACCAGTTGCATGTGTCGCGCTCGCTGGCCAAGCTGATGCGCCAAGGCCGCTACCAGGTCAGCTTCGACACCGACTTCCCGGCCGTGATCGCCGCCTGCGCCGCGCCTCGCGACTACGCTGACGGCACCTGGATCACCGACACCATGCGCAACGCCTACTGCGAACTGCACCGCCGTGGCATCGCCCATTCGGTCGAAGTGCGCCAGGCCGGCGAACTGGTCGGGGGCCTGTACGGCCTGGCCATGGGCCAGCTGTTCTTTGGCGAATCGATGTTCAGCCGCGCCGACAACGCCTCCAAGGTCGGTTTCGTGACCTTGGTCAACCACCTGCGAGACGCCGGCTTCGTGCTCATCGACTGCCAGATGCCGACCAACCACCTGCACAGCCTGGGCGCCCACGCCATCAGCCGTGCCGAGTTCGCCAGCTACCTGGCACGCCACCTTGACCAGCCCAACAGCGCTTCATGGGTTGCCTAGGCGAGTTCCCGTAGCTGGCTTACACTTAAAACAAAGTCTCACCGAAGGGGTTGATCATGACAGAGCTGGCGCGGTTGAAGTTCTATGCCACTCAGCCCCACTCCTGCAGCTACCTGCCGGAGGAGCAGGCAACCACGCTGTTCCTCGACCCCAGCCAGCCGATGGACGTACACGTGTACGCCGATTTGTCGGAAATGGGCTTTCGCCGCAGTGGCGACCACCTGTACCGCCCGCACTGCCAGCACTGCAACGCCTGCGTGCCGGCGCGCATCCCAGCGGCGCGCTTCATCCCCAACCGCCAGCAGCGTCGCATTCTCAAGCGTAACGCCGACCTGACCGTAACCGCAGCGCGCCCGGCGTTCAAGGAAGAGTACTTCGAACTGTACCGGCGCTATATCGAAACTCGCCACGCCGACGGCGACATGTACCCGCCCAGCCGCGATCAGTTTTCCACCTTCCTGGTACGCGACCTGCCGTTCTGCTGGTTCTACGAGTTTCGCCTGCAAGGCCGATTGATGGCGGTGGCAGTGTGCGATCTGCTGCCCAATGGCCTGTCAGCGGTGTACACCTTCTACGAGCCTGACGAGGAACGCCGCAGCCTTGGCCGTTTCGCCATTCTCTGGCAGATCACCGAAGCGCTGCGACAGGACCTGGAGGCGGTTTACCTGGGCTACTGGATCAAGAACTGCAAGAAGATGAACTACAAGACGCAGTACCGACCTATAGAGTTGCTGATAAACCAGCGCTGGGTCACCCTCAACTGAAAGCATTGGCTTGACACGCAGTTTTCCGGCATAATCCACGCCACTTTTTTGCCCGGTGCGGATATGCGTCGGGCTAACACTGGATCCGAGGGCTCAACTGCATGTCGAAAGAAGACAGCTTCGAAATGGAAGGTACTGTCGTCGACACCCTGCCCAACACCATGTTCCGCGTGGAGTTGGAAAACGGGCACGTCGTAACCGCGCACATCTCCGGAAAGATGCGCAAGAACTACATCCGTATTCTCACTGGCGACAAGGTCCGCGTCGAACTGACGCCGTACGACCTGAGCAAGGGCCGCATCACCTACCGTGCGCGCTAAACTCAAGCCATGAAAAAGCCCGGCCAGGTGCCGGGCTTTTTTGTGTCTTTTGAAATTGCCGGGGCTGCAAGGCAGCCCCGGCACATCACGCAACCTCTGCCGTGGTTTCGAAGTCGAACACCAGTTCGCCATCGCGCAGGTCGACATGCACCACGCCACCATGCTCGGCCAGTTCGCCAAACAGGATCTCCTCGGCCAGCGGCCGCTTGATCTTGTCCTGGATCAGCCGCGCCATTGGCCGCGCGCCCATCTGCACGTCATAGCCCGAAACCGCCAGCCAACCGCGCGCTTCATCGCTGACTTCCAGCAGCACACGCTTGTCTTCCAGTTGCGCCTGCAATTCGATAAGGAACTTGTCGACGATGCTTTTGAT
Organism: Pseudomonas sp. JR33AA; assembly: GCF_021378985.1. Classification (NCBI taxonomy): domain Bacteria; kingdom Pseudomonadati; phylum Pseudomonadota; class Gammaproteobacteria; order Pseudomonadales; family Pseudomonadaceae; genus Pseudomonas; species Pseudomonas sp. JR33AA. The sequence goes on along the minus strand of NZ_JAJSAW010000009.1, from coordinate 82,766 downwards.
CGTCTCCGTGCTCAGGCGGCCAAACTGGATGATGGTATCCAGACGGTTGCGGAACTCTGGCGTGAAGCTCTTGCGGATCACCTCCATGGCATCGGACGCGTGGTCCTGATGCGTGAAGCCGATCGACGCCCGCGCCGCGGTTTCGGCACCGGCGTTGGTGGTCATGATCAGGATCACGTTACGGAAGTCGGCCTTGCGCCCGTTGTTGTCGGTCAAGGTACCGTGGTCCATCACCTGCAGCAGCAGATTGAAGACTTCCGGGTGGGCCTTCTCGATTTCGTCGAGCAACAATACGCAGTGCGGCTGCTTGGTGATCGCCTCGGTCAACAAGCCACCCTGGTCAAACCCGACATAACCTGGCGGCGCACCAATCAAACGCGACACGGTGTGACGTTCCATGTACTCAGACATGTCGAAACGCACCAACTCCACACCCAGCGCCTTGGCCAGTTGCCGCGCCGCTTCGGTCTTGCCGACGCCGGTAGGGCCGGCGAACAGGAACGAACCCACCGGCTTGTCTGGCGACTTGAGGCCGGCACGGGACAGCTTGATCGCGGTGGCCAGCGAGTCGATTGCCTGGTCCTGGCCAAACACGGTCAGTTTCAGGTCGCGCTCAAGGTTGCGCAGCAGTTCCTTGTCGGAACTGGTGACGTGCTTCGGCGGAATTCGCGCAATCTTGGCGACGATGTCCTCCACTTGCGGCACATCGATGCGCTTGACGCGATTGGCCTCTGGCTGCAGGCGCTGGTAGGCCCCAGCCTCGTCGATCACATCGATGGCCTTGTCAGGCATGTGCCGGTCATTGATGTAGCGCGAAGCCAGTTCGGCGGCGGCGCGCAGGGCTTCGTCGCTGTACTCGATGTTGTGGTGGCTTTCGAAACGCCCTTTCAGGCCGCGCAGAATGCCCACGGTGTCTTCGACCGATGGCTCGCTGACATCCACCTTCTGGAAGCGACGCGCCAGGGCACGATCCTTCTCGAAGATGCCGCGAAACTCCTGGAACGTGGTCGAACCGATGCAGCGGATTTCACCCGACGACAGCAGCGGCTTGAGCAAGTTGGAGGCATCCATCACCCCACCCGACGCCGCACCGGCACCGATGATGGTGTGAATTTCGTCGATAAACAGGATGGCCTGCGGACGCTTGCGCAGCTCACCGAGCAGCGCCTTGAAGCGCTTCTCGAAGTCACCCCGGTATTTGGTACCGGCCAGCAAGGCGCCCAGGTCGAGGGAGTACACCACGCTCTGTGCCAGCAGGTCAGGCACCTGACCATCGACGATGCGCTTGGCCAGGCCTTCGGCGATGGCCGTCTTGCCCACGCCTGCCTCACCCACCAGCAGCGGGTTGTTCTTGCGCCGACGGGCCAGGATTTGCGCCACGCGCTCCACTTCCTGCTCGCGACCCACCAGCGGGTCGATACGGCCGGCACGGGCCAGCTCGTTCAGGTTGCTGGCGTAGGCGTCCAGCGGGTTGCTCGAGGAGGAGGTTTCGCCCCCCTCTTCGTCCTGCATGTCCTGCTCGCTTTCAGACTGCGCACCGTGCCCTGGCACCTTGGAGATGCCATGGGCGATGTAGTTGACCACGTCGATACGGGCTACGCTCTGCTGCTTGAGCAGGAACACGGCCTGGCTTTCCTGTTCGCTGAAGATCGCCACCAGCACGTTGGCGCCGGTCACTTCGCGCTTGCCAGAGCTTTGCACGTGGAACACGGCACGCTGCAGCACGCGCTGGAAGCCCAGGGTTGGCTGGGTTTCACGGTCTTCGTCATTGACAGGAATCAACGGCGTTGTGGAGTCGATGAACTCTTGCAGGTCATGCTTGAGCTTGTCGAGATTGGCGCCACAGGCGCGCAGAACGGTCGCGGCAGCCTCATTGTCAAGGAGTGCCAGCAGCAGATGTTCGACGGTCATGAACTCATGACGCTTCGAACGGGCCTCCTTGAAGGCAAGATTGAGGGTGACTTCGAGCTCGCGGTTTAACATAGCTTCACCTCATACCCAAGTGGTCGGCGATTAACCGTCCTTCTCGATTTCACAGAGTAGCGGATGCTGGCTTTCCCTGGCGTATTGGTTGACCTGCATGGCCTTTGTTTCGGCGATGTCACGGGTAAACAATCCGCACACTGCCCGCCCCTCGGTATGGACGGTCAGCATGATCTTGGTCGCCAGCTCGCGGTTCAGACTGAAGAACGTCTCGAGCACTTCGACGACGAAATCCATCGGTGTGTAGTCATCGTTGAACAAAACCACCTTGTACATCGGTGGCGCCTGCAGGATCGGCTTGGCTTCCTGAACTGCAAGACCTGAGCCGTCGTCCTCATTCGATTGCGGGCGATCCTGATTGAATGTTAGTCGAATCTCACTAGGTGCATGCATGGAAAGAATTTCATCATGAGCGTCAGGTTAAGGTTGCGGGTTGACTGCACAGGCCACCGCCAGCGCAGGCGCCGCGTGACCTTGACTATCGGCAAAACGGTGTTACAACCAATAAGAACCCACCGTGGTCGATAAAGATCCGCGCAGTCAACCAGATTTTTCGCAAGGTTCGTATGCGGATGAAGTGGATGATACTCCAGTGATGGAGTCCTTTGCAGAGGGACATAGGGATGGCAAGCGGTAAAGTCAAGTGGTTCAACAATGCCAAGGGCTATGGATTCATCAATGAGGAAGGTAAATCCGATGACCTGTTCGCCCATTATTCCGCCATCCGGATGGACGGATACAAGACCCTGAAGGCTGGCCAGGCCGTGGTGTTCGACATCGTCCAGGGCCCCAAAGGTTTGCACGCCGTTGAAATCAAAGATGCTGCGACTGCCGCGGCAGAGGCTGCCAGAACCCTGGGCGAGCCACAAAGCGAAACTGCAAAAGCCTGACTGCCTGCGCTGTGCCGATAGACGAAAGAACCGGCCGCTTCTTTACAGGAGGCGGCCGGTTTTCTTTCGTCTTACATGTGTTTGATCATTTCATCGCCAAAGCCTGAGCTGCTTACCAGCTTGGCACCCTCCATCAACCGCTCGAAATCGTAGGTCACGGTCTTGGCCGCAATGGCCCCATTGGTGCCCTTGATGATCAGGTCGGCGGCCTCTGTCCACCCCATGTGGCGCAGCATCATCTCTGCCGAGAGGATCACCGAGCCCGGGTTGACCTTGTCCTGCCCGGCGTACTTGGGCGCCGTGCCGTGAGTGGCCTCGAACATGGCCACGGTGTCGGACAGGTTGGCGCCCGGCGCAATGCCGATACCGCCCACTTCCGCCGCCAGGGCGTCGGACAGGTAGTCACCGTTGAGGTTGAGCGTGGCGATCACGTCGTACTCGGCCGGGCGCAGCAGGATCTGCTGTAGCATGGCGTCGGCAATGGCGTCCTTGACGATGACCTCGCGGCCGGTCTTGGGGTTCTTGAACTTCATCCACGGGCCGCCATCGAGCAGTTCGGCGCCGAACTCGTCACGCGCCACCTCGTACCCCCAGTCCTTGAAGGCCCCCTCGGTGAACTTCATGATGTTGCCCTTGTGCACCAGGGTCAGCGACTCGCGGTCGTTGTCCACCACGTATTGCAGGGCCTTGCGCACCAGGCGCTTGGTACCCTCCTTCGACACCGGCTTGACGCCGATACCGCAGTCCTGGTCGAAGCGTATCTTGGTGACCCCCATTTCCTCCTTGAGGAACTTGATCACCTTGTTCGCCTCGGGCGATCCGGCCTTCCACTCGATGCCGGCATAGATGTCTTCGGAGTTCTCGCGGAAAATCACCATGTCCACGTCGCCAGGCTTTTTCACCGGGCTCGGTACGCCCTGGAACCACAGCACCGGCCGCAGGCACACATACAGGTCCAATTGCTGGCGCAGGGCCACGTTGAGCGAGCGAATGCCGCCACCGACCGGGGTGGTCAGCGGGCCCTTGATCGATACCACGTAATCACGTACGGCATCGAGGGTTTCCTGCGGCAACCAGGTGTCCTGGTCATACACCTGGGTGGCTTTCTCGCCAGCGTACACCTCCATCCAGGCGATCTTGCGCTTGCCGCCGTAGGCTTTGTGCACGGCGGCGTCGACTACCTTGATCATCACCGGTGAGACATCGACGCCGATCCCGTCGCCTTCAATGTAAGGAATGATCGGATTATCAGGCACGTTAAGCGAATGATCTGCATTGACGGTGATCTTGGTGCCGTCGGTCGGAACCTTGATTTTCTGGTATCCCATGCTTGCACTACTCCGCTGTCTGGTGTGGTTTGGACATCGTGCGATCCACTGAGCCTAAACCACATCTGCCGACCTGCAAGGCATGCGACAACCCGCCGCATTGCCGCTTAGTCTTTGGTCTTATAAATGGGCCGATATCACTTGGCCTTGCTGATTAGCCCGAATGGTTTGGTATACTCCGCCGCGACCGAAGGGTCATCGGGGCGAATCCCAGGAAAATGCGGACCGCCCCAGGCCATGAATGGCCGCTAAGCCTGGGTTGTTACCGCACCCCAGCACTTGACGCTCGACTGATGCATCCACCATCACCGCTCGCAGCCTCTCGACTTTCCGCTCATGGCGCTGCCGGGGCGATGCGCCTACCCTGCGCACCACGAGACTCGAGCACGCTCAGCACACAGAGAGTTAACCCGCATGCCCACCCGTTCCAAGATCATCTATACCTTCACCGACGAAGCCCCCGCCCTCGCCACTTACTCGCTGCTGCCGATCGTCGAAGCGTTCACCGCCTCGGCTGACATCGCTGTCGAAACTCGCGACATCTCCCTGGCTGGCCGTATCCTTGCCGCCTTCCCGGAGCAACTGGGCGCAGAGAAGCAAGTAGGCGATCACCTGGCGGAACTGGGCCAGCTGGCCACCACTCCTGAAGCCAACATCATCAAGCTGCCGAACATCAGCGCCTCGGTACCGCAGCTCAAAGCCGCGATCAAGGAACTGCAGGCCAAGGGCTTCAACATCCCTGACTACGCCGACGAGCCAGCTACCGCGGAAGAAAAAGAATCCCGCGCCCGCTACGACCGCATCAAGGGTTCGGCCGTGAACCCGGTACTGCGCGAAGGCAACTCCGACCGCCGCGCGCCCCTGTCGGTCAAGAACTACGCCCGCAAGCACCCGCACAAGATGGGCGCCTGGGCTGCCGACTCCAAGTCGCACGTTGCCCACATGACCCAGGGCGACTTCTACGGCAGCGAAAAAGCCGCACTGATCGAAGCTGACGACAGCCTGCGCATCGAACTGGTCGGCAAAGACGGCAGCACCACCGTGCTGAAAGAAAAGACCGCCGTCAAAGCCGCTGAAATCATCGACTGCGCCACCATGAGCCGCAAGGCCCTGAAAGCCTTCATCGCCGAACAGATCGCCGATGCCAAGGCCGCCGGCGTGCTGCTGTCGGTGCACCTGAAAGCCACCATGATGAAGGTCTCCGACCCGATCATGTTCGGCGTCATCGTCGAAGAGTTCTACAACGACGTGCTGACCAAGCACGCCGCTGCACTGGCCGAAGTAGGCTTCAACGCCAACAACGGTATCGGCGACCTGTACGCCCGCATCAAGGACCTGCCAGCTGACAAGCAGGCCGAGATCGAAGCCGACATCCAGGCCCTGTACGCCGAGCGCCCAGCCCTGGCCATGGTCAACTCCGACAAAGGCATCACCAACCTGCACGTGCCGAGCGACGTGATCGTCGACGCCTCGATGCCGGCCATGATCCGAGACTCGGGCAAGATGTGGAACACCGCAGGCGAGCTGCAAGACGCCAAGGCCGTGATCCCGGACCGCTGCTACGCCGGCATCTACCAGGCCACCATCGAAGACTGCAAGAAAAACGGCGCCTTCGACCCGACCACCATGGGCAGCGTGCCGAACGTTGGCCTGATGGCGCAAAAGGCCGAAGAGTATGGCTCCCACGACAAGACCTTCCAGATCAACACCGACGGCGTCGTGCGCGTGGTCGATGGCAAGGGCAACGTCGTGCTGGAGCAGAACGTCGAAGCCGGTGACATCTTCCGTATGTGCCAGACCAAGGACGCGCCGATCCAGGACTGGGTCAAGCTGGCCGTCAACCGTGCCCGCCTGAGCAACACCCCTGCGGTGTTCTGGCTGGACCCGGCGCGCGCCCACGACGGCGTCATGATCGAGAAGGTGCAGAAGTACCTGAAAGATCACGACACCACCGGCCTGGACATCCGTATCCTGGCACCGGTCGACGCCATCAAGTTCTCCCTGGCCCGCATCCGCGAAGGCAAGGACACCATCTCGGTGACCGGCAACGTGCTGCGCGACTACCTGACCGACCTGTTCCCGATCATGGAACTGGGCACCAGCGCCAAGATGCTGTCGATCGTGCCGCTGATGAACGGCGGTGGCCTGTTCGAAACCGGCGCCGGTGGTTCGGCTCCGAAGCACGTGCAGCAGCTGGTTGAAGAGAACTTCCTGCGTTGGGACTCGCTGGGTGAATTCCTGGCCCTGGCCGCTTCCCTGGAGCACCTGGGCAACACCTACGACAACCCGCGCGCCAAGGTTCTGGCCAACACCCTGGACCAGGCTACCGGCAAGTTCCTCGACACCAACAAGTCGCCGTCGCGCAAAGTCGGTGGTATCGACAACCGCGGCAGCCACTTCTACCTGACCCTGTACTGGGCCGAGGCCCTGGCCGCTCAGACGGACGACGCTGCCCTGCAGGCACGCTTCGCACCCCTGGCAAAAACCCTGGCCGAGAACGAAGCGACCATCGTCGCCGAGCTCAACGCCGTTCAGGGCAAGCCAGCCGACATCGGCGGCTACTACGCCCCGGATGCCGAGCTGACCGCCAAGGTGATGCGTCCAAGCCAGACCCTGAACAGCGCCATCGCTGCCCTGTAAGGTTCGCTTGAAGTAACCGCACAAACCCCGGCCACGCACCGGGGTTTGTGCTTTCTGGAAAACAAGCTCAGCCCCTGTAGACCGTTGAGGAGATGCTCATGACCTGGCAACCCCACATCACCGTCGCCACCCTCGTCGAGCACGAAGGCAAGTTCCTCTTCGTTGAGGAATTCAAAGCCAACCAGCACGTCTTCAACCAGCCTGCCGGTCACCTCGAGCCCAACGAGACCTTGCCCCAGGCCGCCCTGCGCGAAACCCTGGAAGAAACCGCCTGGGAAGTCGAGCTGACCGGCGTGGTCGGTATCTACCTGTACACTGCACCCAGCAACGGCGTGACCTACCAGCGCGTCTGCTTCGCCGCCCGCCCCGTGCGCCATCACCCCGACCTGGCACTGGACAGCGACATCGTCCGCGCCGTGTGGCTGACCCGCGACGAACTGCTGGCCGACCCCACTCGCTGGCGCAGCGAGCTGGTGCCACGCTGCCTTGATGACTACCTCAAAGGCCCGCTGCACAGCCTCGACCTGCTACGCGACTGACGCGGCGCCGCGGGTTTGATAGAATTGGCGTTTTTCCCCCCTTGATACACACCGGTACCCATGACCAGCCCAGCACTTAAAGACCCCGCCAAGACCCGCGTCATCGTCGGCATGTCCGGCGGCGTGGACTCTTCCGTCTCCGCCCTTCTGCTCATCGAGCAGGGCTACCAGGTGGAAGGGCTGTTCATGAAGAACTGGGAAGAAGACGACGGCACCGAATACTGCACCGCCCGAGAAGACCTGGCCGACGCCCAGGCCGTGTGCGACCGTATCGGCATCAAGCTGCACACCGCCAACTTCGCCGCCGAATACTGGGACAATGTGTTCGAGCACTTCCTTGACGAGTACAAGGCTGGCCGCACACCCAACCCCGACATCCTCTGCAACCGCGAAATCAAGTTCAAGGCGTTTCTCGACTACGCCCTGTCGCTGGGTGCCGACCTGATCGCCACCGGCCACTACGTGCGCCGCCGCGATACTGGCGCGCTCACCGAACTGCTCAAGGGCCTGGACCCGAACAAGGACCAGAGCTACTTCCTGCACGCCGTCGGCGGCAAGGAAATTGCCCGCACCCTGTTCCCGGTCGGCGAACTGGAAAAGCCCGAAGTGCGCGCCATCGCCGAAAAACACGGCCTGGCCACCGCCAAGAAGAAAGATTCCACCGGCATCTGCTTCATTGGTGAGCGCCGCTTCAGCGACTTCCTCAAGCAGTACCTGCCGGCCCAGCCGGGCGACATTGAAACCACCGAAGGTGAAGTGATCGGCCGCCACCATGGCCTGATGTACCACACCATCGGCCAGCGCCAGGGCCTGGGCATTGGCGGCCTGAAGGATGCCGGTGACGAGCCTTGGTACGTGCTGCACAAGGACCTGACCCGCAACGTACTGGTGGTCGGCCAGGGCAACGAGCACCCATGGCTGTTCTCCCGCGCCCTGTTGGCCTCGGACATTTTCTGGGTCAACCCAATCGATCTCGGCAACCCACGCCAGCTGACGGCCAAGGTGCGCTACCGCCAGAGCGACCAGCGATGCACCCTGGAGCGCACCGCCAGCGGTTACCGCGCCGTGTTCGACGAGCCGCAGCGCGCCGTCACGCCGGGCCAGTCGGTGGTGTTCTATGACGGCGAAGTGTGCCTGGGCGGTGGCGTGATCGAGGCTGCCGAGCCGTGGAGCCCACGCGCATGAGCAACCTGCAGGAGCAGCTGATTGCGTTGGGTGGTGTGTTCCAGGCCGCCGTGCTGGTCGACCGCATCGCCCGCACCGGCCAAGCCAGTGAAGCCAATATCGGCTGCATGCTGGGCAGCCTGCTGGTGCGCGACCCCAAGGACACCCTGGAGGTGTTCGGCGGTGACGACCTGAACCTGCGCGACGGCTACCGAGCACTGATCGGCGCCCTCGAGCGCGACCCCAACAGCCTGCAGCGCGAGCCGCTGCGCTACGCCCTGTCGATGCTGGGCCTGGAACGCCAACTGAACAAGCGTGGCGACCTGCTGGAAACTATCGGCAACCGCCTGCCACAGATCCAGTCGCAGGCCGAGCATTTCGGCCTGGTTCACGAAAACGTCATCGCTTCCAGTGGCGCCTTGTATCAGGACACCCTGAGCACCTTGCGCCAGCGCATCCAGGTGCACGGCGACATGCGCTTCCTGCAGCAACCCAACAACGCCTCGAAGATCCGCGCCCTGCTGCTGGCCGGCATCCGCGCCGCGCGGCTGTGGCGGCAGCTGGGCGGGCACCGTTGGCAACTGGTGTTCAGCCGGCGCAAGTTGCTGAACGAACTGTACGACATGATGCGCTCACCTTCCTGAGGGCGGCGCCGCTCCCACAAGGGCACTGCGACATGTTTCATAGGGCCGACCTTTGGTCAGCCACCCGACCCAGGCGCAAATTTCATGTATGATATGCGCCCTTCCAAAAGCCTGACTGTCCGAGAACACCCCATGCAGCTTTCTTCGCTCACTGCGGTTTCCCCTGTAGACGGCCGTTATGCCGGCAAAACCCAGGCCTTGCGCCCCATTTTCAGCGAATTCGGCCTGATCCGTTTCCGCGCCCTGGTCGAAGTGCGCTGGCTGCAGCGCCTGGCCGCCCACCCGCAAATCGGCGAAGTGCCGGCGTTCTCCGCCGAAGCCAACGCCCTGCTGGACAGCCTGGCCAACGATTTCAAGCTGGAGCACGCCGAGCGCGTCAAGGAAATCGAGCGCACCACCAACCACGACGTCAAGGCCATTGAATACCTCCTCAAGGAGCAGGCCGCCAAGCTGCCTGAGCTGGCCAAGGTCAGCGAGTTCATCCACTTCGCCTGCACCAGCGAGGACATCAACAACCTGTCCCACGCCCTGATGCTGCGCGCCGGCCGTGACGAAGTGCTGCTGCCGCTGATGCGTCAAGTCGCCGACGCCATCCGCGCCCTGGCCCACGCCCACGCCGAAGTGCCAATGCTGTCGCGCACCCATGGCCAGCCGGCTTCGCCGACCACCCTGGGTAAAGAACTGGCCAACGTCGTGTATCGCCTGGAGCGCCAGATCGCCCAGGTTGCCGCCGTACCGCTGCTGGGCAAGATCAACGGCGCCGTGGGCAACTACAACGCCCACCTGTCGGCCTACTCGCAGATCGACTGGGAAGAGAACGCCCGCGCCTTCATCGAAGACGAGCTGGGCCTGCAGTTCAACCCGTACACCACCCAGATCGAGCCGCACGACTACATCGCCGAGCTGTTCGACGCCATCGCCCGCTTCAACACCATCCTGATCGACTTCGACCGTGATGTGTGGGGCTACATTTCGCTGGGTTACTTCAAGCAGAAGACTGTTGCCGGCGAAATCGGTTCGTCGACCATGCCGCACAAGGTCAACCCGATCGACTTCGAAAACTCCGAAGGCAACCTGGGGATCGCCAACGCACTGTTCCAGCACCTGGCCAGCAAGCTGCCGATCTCGCGCTGGCAGCGTGACCTGACCGACTCCACCGTGCTGCGCAACCTGGGCGTTGGCTTTGCCCACAGCGTCATCGCTTATGAAGCCAGCCTGAAAGGCATCGGCAAGCTGGAAGTCAACCAAGCCCGCATCGCCGCCGACCTGGACGCCTGCTGGGAAGTGCTGGCCGAGCCAATCCAGACCGTGATGCGCCGCTTCAACATCGAAAACCCCTACGAGAAGCTCAAAGAGCTGACCCGTGGCAAGGGCATCACCCCAGAAGCGCTGCTGACCTTCATCGACGGCCTGGACATGCCAGCCGAAGCCAAGGCCGAGCTCAAGCAGCTGACCCCCGCTACCTACATCGGTAACGCGGCAGCCCAGGCCAAACGCATCTAAGCTGAGCGTCGCGTACAACGCCCGGCCTGGCCGGGCGTTTTTATTCCCGTACGAAAATTACGTTTTTTCAATAGGTTGAACATGAATCCTGATACTCCACTGCAGCTGCTCGGCGGCATCTCGGCCCGCGAATTCATGCGCGACTACTGGCAGAAGAAGCCGCTGCTGGTGCGCCAGGCCTTCCCGGACTTCATCAGCCCGATCGACCCCGACGAGCTCGCCGGCCTGGCCCTGGAAGACGAAGTCGAGTCGCGTATCGTGCTGGAGCACGGCGCCCACCCGTGGGAGCTGCGTCGCGGCCCCTTCAGCGAAGACACCTTCGCCGAACTGCCGGAAAAAGACTGGACCCTTTTGGTACAGGCCGTTGACCAGTTCGTTCCGGAAGTGGCCGAACTGCTGGAAAACTTCCGCTTCCTGCCCAGCTGGCGTATCGATGACGTGATGATCAGCTTCGCCGCCCCGGGTGGCAGCGTCGGCCCGCATTTCGACAACTACGACGTGTTCCTGCTGCAGGGCCACGGCCAGCGCAACTGGAAGATCGGCCAGATGTGCAGCAGTGACAGCCCGCTGCTGGAGCACGCCGACCTGCGTATCCTGGCCGAGTTCGAGCAGAGCGAAGAGTGGACCCTGGAGCCCGGCGACATGCTCTACCTGCCACCGCGCCTGGCCCACTACGGTGTAGCCGTGGATGACTGCCTGACCTACTCGGTCGGCTTCCGCGCACCGAGCGCTGCCGAAGTGCTGACCCACTTCACCGACTTCCTCGGCCAGTTCCTGCCCGACGAAGAGCGCTACAGCGACGCCGACGCCCAGCCGGTCAGTGACCCGCACCAGATCCAGCACGATGCCCTCGACCGCCTCAAGGCGCTGCTCGACAAGCACATGGGCGACAAGGACCTGCTGCTGACCTGGTTCGGCCAGTTCATGACCGAGCCGCGCTACCCCGAGCAGATCGTTGGCGAGGAGCTGAGCGAGGAAGAGCTGATCGACGCCCTTGAGCAGGGCGCCATCCTGATCCGCAACCCCAGCGCACGCCTGGCCTGGTCGGAATTCGAAGACGACCTGCTGCTGTTCGCCAGCGGCCGTAGTTGCCCACTGCCCGGCAAACTGCGAGAGCTGCTGAAGCTGGTATGTGCGGCCGACGCCTTGCACATCGACAACCTGGCCAAGTGGCTGCAGGACGAAGATGGCCTTATGCTTGTACAGCAGCTGGTCAAACAAGGGAGCCTGGGATTCGCCAATGAATAAGATCAGCGTTCGCCTCGCCGATTGGCACAAAGACAACGCCGACATCCGCCGTATCCGTGAAGCCGTGTTCGTCGCCGAGCAGCACATTCCGCCAGAGCTGGAGTTCGATTCGGAAGACCAGGACGCCCTGCACTTCCTGGCCCTGGAAGGCGACTATCCGATCGGTACTGCGCGCCTGCTGGCCGACGGTACCATCGGGCGTATCTCGGTGCTCAAGGACTGGCGTGGCCTGAAGGTGGGCGATGCGTTGGTCAATGCGGTCATCGTCGAAGCGCAGAACCGCGATCTGAAACAGCAGATGCTCAGCGCCCAGGTACATGCCACGCCGTTCTATGAGCGGCTGGGCTTTCGCGTAGTCAGCGAGGAATTCCTCGAAGCAGGCATCCCGCATGTAGACATGGTGCGCGACTCGCGCGCCTGATCCATCATCTGTGCCGGCCACCTGTAGCAGCGGGTTTACCCGCGAAGAGGCCGGCACAGGCCCTGTACATCCCCGCTGACAAAAAACCTGTACATCCATCCAGATAAAACTTGCCTCTGCGCCCCCGCTTGCGCATCCTATGGCCCACCACCCCGATGAAGCGTCCCGGCCATGCGCCTGTTTCTCTGCGAAAAACCTTCCCAGGCAAAAGACATCGCCAAAGTGCTCGGCGCCAACCGCAAAGGCGACGGCTGCTGGCAAGGCACCGACATCTGCGTAACCTGGTGCATTGGCCACCTGCTGGAAACCGCCCCGCCCGACAGCTACGACGAACGTTACAAGCGCTGGAACCTGGCCGACCTGCCGATCATTCCAGACAAATGGAAGATGCTGGTAAAGCCCAAGACCGCCAGCCAATTCAAGGCGGTCAAGCGCCTGCTCGGTGAAGCGCGGGAACTGGTCATTGCCACCGACGCCGACCGCGAAGGCGAAATGATTGCCCGCGAACTGGTCGAGCACTGCCGCTACCGAGGCCCGGTGCAGCGCCTGTGGCTGTCGGCGCTGGATGACGCCTCCATCCGCAAGGCCCTGGCACGCCTGCTGCCAGGCCACGAAACGTTCAACCTGTACCATTCGGCGCTGGGCCGCTCGCGCGCCGATTGGCTGATCGGCATGAACATGAGCCGGCTGTTCACCTTGCTGGGCCGCCAATCCGGCTACCAGGGCGTGCTGCCGGTGGGCCGCGTGCAAACGCCTACCTTGCGCCTGGTGGTCGACCGCGACCGCAGCATCGCCGACTTCGTGCCGGTGCCGTTCTGGGCCATCGATGTCCAGCTGGAACACGCCGGCCAACGCTTCAATGCCCAATGGCGCGCCCCCGAAAACGCCTGCGACGACCAAGGCCGCTGCCTGAAGCAAGACCTGGCACAGCAGGCCGCCACCGACATCGGCCATGCCGGCACTGCCCAAGCGGTAAAGGTAGCCACCGAGCGTGTGCGCGAAGCTGCACCGCTGCCCTTCGACCTTGGCACGCTGCAGGAGCTGTGCTCGAAAAAGTTCGGCCTCGGCGCCCAGGAAACCCTCGACATTGCCCAGGCACTGTACGAAACGCACAAACTGATCACCTACCCGCGCAGCGATTGCGGCTATTTGCCACAAAGCCAGCACGCCGAGGCACCCGCCATCCTCGCCGCCCTGCAACGGGCCGATGCCAGCTTGGCGCCGCTGCAGCCCTACCTGCAGCCGCAACGCCGCTCGCGGGCATGGAACGACGCCAAGGTCAGCGCTCACCATGGCATCATCCCCACCGCCGCCGCCAGCGCCCCCTCGCGCCTGCCGGCCAAGCACAAGGCCGTATATACCCTGATCCGCGCCCGCTATCTGGCGCAGTTCCTGCCCAACCATGAGTACGACCGCACCCAGGCCGACTTCGACTGCGCCGGTCATGCGCTGCGTGCTGTAGGCAAGCAAATCGTCGAGCCGGGTTGGCGCCGCGCCTTGCCCGAGGCGCTGACCCCGGCCAAAGGCCGCGAGGCACCACCGGCCCAGGTGCTGCCAGCGCTGCGCGAAGGTCAGGACTGCAACGTACACGGCCTGCAACTGAAAGACCTGTGGACCCAGCCGCCCAAGCCGTTTACCGAAGGCGACCTGATCAAGGCGATGAAAAACGTCGCCAAGCTGGTGGATGACCCTCGGCTGAAGCAGAAGCTCAAGGAAACCACCGGCATCGGTACCGAAGCCACCCGCGCCAGCATTATCCAGGGTCTGCTCGACCGCGGTTACCTGGTAAAGAACGGCAAGGCGCTGTCGGCCACACCTGCGGCCTTCAGCCTTATCGACGCCGTTCCCCGCGCCATTGCCGACCCCGGCACCACGGCGATCTGGGAGCAGGCGCTGGACATGGTGCAGAGCGGCGAGATGACCCTGGAAGAGTTCGTCGCCCGGCAGTCGGCATGGATGGGCAAGCTGGTCGAGCGTTGCAGCGGCATGCGCATGACCATCAGCGGGCCAGCTGCCGGGGCGGCGCCGCCCTGGAAGAAGAAACGTCGCGGTGGTGGGAAGAGCAAAGCGCCCGGAAACAAGGCAACTGCCAGCAAGCCACGGCAGCCACGGAAAAAGGCAACGCCCTGAAATTTTCGTACTCTCACGGCCGGCCTCTGTGCGTAGGAGCGGGTTTATCCGCGAAGAGGCCGGTACAGGCAACACACCTCAATCAGACAAACCACAAATCCCGGCCGACACATTGGCACCATGAATTTTACCTGCTAAGTTTTCATGAAAATAATCACAATATTTTTCACGAGACTTCTGCATGTTCAAACAATCCGCCCAGCACGTCGCCAGTTACTACGCCCAGACCTACCCCGCCAACATCCCACTGCGGCCTACCCTACAAGGCACTCACGACACCGATGTGCTGATCATCGGCGCCGGTTTCAGCGGCCTGCATACTGCCCTGCGCCTGACCCAGGCCGGCAAACGCGTAACGCTGCTGGAAGCCAGCCGGGTTGCCTGGGCAGCCTCTGGACGCAACGGTGGCCAGGCGCTATTGGGCTGGTCGTGCGACATGCCGCCGCTGGAGCAGGCCCTTGGCATCGAACGCACCCAACGGCTATGGGCCAGCATGTGCTGGGCTGCCGACGAGATGCGCGAACTGCCCCAACGCCACGGTTTCGACATCGACTACCGGCAGGGCAGCCTGTGGACTGCGGTATTGCCGCGCCGGGTGAAAATGCTCGAAGAGGCCCTGCATGATGCCGAACAAAAATGGGGTTACGACGCCCTGCGCCTGATCGGCCGTGACGAGTTGCCGCAATGGGTCGACAGCCCGCGCTACCAGGCCGCGCTGTACGACGCCAAAGGTGCCCACCTCAACCCGCTGAAACTGGCACAGGGCCTGGCCAGTACCCTCGAGGCTGGCGGCGGGCAAATCTACGAACAGAGCCAGGTGCTCAGCTACCAGCAGGCTCGCGACGGCTATGTCGCCCGAACCGAGCGTGGCGAAGTTCGCTGCCAGGTATTGCTACTGGCCTGCAATGCCTACATCGACCGCCTTGACCGCAGCCTGTCGCGTCGCCTGTTGCCAGTCGGTTCCTACCAGGTAGCCACTGCACCTCTGGATGCCGACTTCGCCCATTCGTTACTACCACGCAACAGTTGCGTGATCGACAACCAGTTCGTACCTGACTACTTCCGCCTCACCCCAGACCACCGCCTGCTGTTCGGTGGCGGCTGCACATACCTGGGCGGCATTCCCAAGGATGTCGCCAGCGCCACCCGCCCGTACCTGGAGCGGGTGTTCCCGCAGCTGGCCGGTGTGGCCATCGACTATGCCTGGGGCGGACATATCGATTGCAGCATCAAGCGCACCCCAGACGTCGGCCGCGAGGGCCAGCGCTACTGGCTGCAGGGTTTCTCCGGCCATGGCGTTCTGCCGACCCTGGCCGCGGCGCGGGCGGTGAGTGATGCCATTCTCGGCGATGAAGAACTGTTGGGGCTGTACCAAGGCATCGACAACGGCCGCTTCCCTGGTGGCGACCTGCTGGCTGCGCCATTGGAAGCTGCGGCAAAGGCCTGGTACCGCATGCGCGACCGCGTCTGAAGGGCATGAGTGTGGGCCTCTTCGCGGGTGAATCCGCTCCTGCGCATTCAAAATCCATGAGATCCCTGTAGGAGCGGGTTCACCCGCGAAGAGGCCCACACAGGCATCACAACTTCCTGATACCCGCCAGAATCCCTCCTATTCTCAATAGCTCCCTTCGCTTCCTGCACCCAGGAGACACGACCATGAGCTATGTAACCACGAAGGACGGCGTACAGATCTTCTACAAGGACTGGGGCCCGCGCGATGCACCGGTGATCCACTTCCACCACGGATGGCCACTCAGTGCCGATGACTGGGACGCGCAGATGCTGTTCTTCCTCGCCGAAGGCTACCGCGTGGTCGCCCACGACCGTCGGGGCCATGGCCGCTCCAGCCAGGTGTGGGACGGCCACGACATGGACCACTATGCCGACGACGTGGCCGCCGTGGTCGCCCACCTGGGTATCCAGGGCGCTGTGCATGTGGGCCACTCGACCGGCGGCGGTGAAGTAGTGCGCTACATGGCCCGGTACCCTGAAGACAAGGTGGCCAAGGCCGTGCTGATCGCGGCCGTCCCCCCTTTGATGGTGCAAACCCCCGACAACCCCGGTGGCCTGCCCAAGTCGGTATTCGACGGTTTCCAGGCCCAGGTTGCCAGCAACCGGGCACAGTTCTACCGAGATGTGCCAACAGGGTCGTTCTACGGCTACAACCGCCCCGGGGTCGAAGCCAGCGAAGGCATCATCGGCAACTGGTGGCGCCAGGGCATGATCGGCAGTGCAAAGGCCCATCACGATGGCATCGTGGCGTTTTCCCAGACCGATTTCACCGAGGACCTCAAGGGCATCAAGCAGCCGGTCCTGGTGATGCATGGTGACGATGACCAGATCGTGCCCTACGAAAATTCCGGGGTACTGTCGGCCAAGCTGCTGCACAATGGCACGCTGAAAACCTACAAAGGCTTCCCGCATGGCATGCCCACCACCCATGCCGATGTGATCAATGCGGATTTGCTGGCGTTTATTCGTAGTTGATGTTGTCACCAGTAGCGGCCCTTTTGCGGGTGAACCCGCTCCTAGGGGTTTATGTGGGTTGACCCGCAAAAGGGCCGGCACTGGCAACACACCTTCCCCAGGATTACCATGTGTCCCTTCTAGTGCAGCACTTTGCCGCCTCCTTGCCTCCCCGCCTGCCAAAAACCCATGCCCTTCGAACTCACCGTAGAACCTCTAACCCTACTCATCCTGGCGCTGGTCGCTTTCGTCGCCGGTTTCATCGATGCCATCGCCGGTGGTGGCGGCCTGCTCACCACCCCGGCCCTGCTCACCGCCGGCATGCCGCCGCACCTTGTACTGGGCACCAACAAGCTCAGTTCCACCTTCGGCTCGGCCACTGCAGGTTTCACTTACTACAAACGCAAGCTGTTCCACCCGGCGCAGTGGCGCCCGGCGCTGTTCGCTACCCTGACCGGGGCGTCGCTCGGCGCCGTCATCGCCCACTACATGCCAGCCGAATGGCTGAACAAGATGCTGCCTGTGATCGTCTTCGCCTGTGGCATCTACCTGTTGTTCGGCGGCACGCCCAAGGCACCGCTGGATGCCGATGCACCGATCAAGAAAAAGTGGCAAGTCCCGCAAGGCTTCACCTTGGGCTTCTACGACGGCGTAGCGGGCCCGGGCACCGGAGCGTTCTGGACCGTCAGTACCTTGCTGCTGTACCCCATTGACCTGGTACGCGCCAGCGGCGTGGCGCGCAGCATGAACTTCGTCAGCAACATCGCGGCGCTGACGGTGTTCATCATTTCCGGGCAGGTGGATTACATCGTTGGCCTGTGCATGGGCCTGTCGGTGATGGTCGGCGCCTTTTTCGGCGCACGCACAGCAATCAGCGGCGGCAGCAAGTTCATCCGCCCGGTGTTCATCACCGTGGTGCTGGCATTGACCGTGCGCCTAGCGTGGCAGCACTGGTTCGGGCAACCCTAGGCGCCTGGCTACATACAGGTCGATCAGGTACCGGGCAATGGACCGCCCGGCCGGCAGCGGCGGCAGGTCGTGGACGCTGAACCACTTGGCGTCCTCGATCTCGTCCGGCTGCATGACAATCTCGCCACCGGCGTACTCGGCATGGAAGCCGAGCATCATCGAATGCGGAAACGGCCAGCACTGGCTGCCGACGTACTGGATGTTCTGCACCTCCACCGCCACTTCTTCGCGCACTTCGCGCACCAGGCAGTCTTCGGCCGACTCACCCGGCTCGGCAAAACCTGCCAAGGTGCTGTACACCCCGGTGACGAAGCGCGGCGAACGCGCCAGCAGGATTTCATCGCCGCGGGTCACCAGCACGATCATGCTCGGTGAAATGCGCGGATAGCTGCGCAGGTCGCAGGGCTGGCAGTACATCGCCCGCTCCCAGCGAATTTGCGTCATCGCCTGGCCGCAACTGCCGCAGAAGCGATGCTCGCGCGCCCAGGTGCCGATTTGCGCGGCATAGCCCAGCACCTTGTAGGTGTCGAAGTCGCCTTCGAGCATGAACGCACGCAGGCCGCGCCAGCTGCAACCAGGCACATCAGTGGCGCTGCGCAGTTCCAGCAAAAACACTGGCTGGCCGTCAAAGTGGCCGATGCCGTGCTCGCACAGCACGTCGAGGTCCTGGCGCTTGAGCCAGTCGCGGGGGAACAGCGCGCCGTTGGCGTCCACCAGAAACCCTTCCGGGCTGCGGGCCACGGCCAGCCCCCCGATCATCTGTGGGTCGAGTACTGCGGTAGTCCAGCGTGCTGACATGTCGGGGGTTCCTTTACTGCGCGTCCCCCGGCCCGATCAGTCGGCGAACGTCGGTTTCTGTTTGCTCATGTGCGCCGCCACAGCCACGCGCAGGTCTTCGGACTGCAGCATTGCGGCGTTCCAGGTGGCGATGTAGTCCAGGCCATCGTCGATGCGATGGTCACGCATGTAGCTGAGCATTTCCTTGGTGCCGGCCACGGCGATCGGCGATTTTGCGGCAATCTCGCGGGCGATGGCAAAGACGCCGTCCATCAGTGCGGCCTGATCATCATAGACTCGGTTGACCAGGCCGATACGCAGCGCTTCCTCAGCCTCGACATTACGCCCGGTAAACGCCAGCTCACGCATGATGCCGTCGCCAATGATGCGTGGCAAACGTTGCAATGTGCCGACATCGGCAGCCATGCCCATGTCGATTTCCTTGATCGAGAATTGCGCGTCACTGCTGCAGTAGCGCATGTCACACGCCGAGATGAGGTCGATGGCGCCGCCGATGCAGTAGCCCTGCACGGCCGCCAGTACGGGTTTGCGGCATTTGTCCACGGCGGTGAACGAGGCCTGCAGGCGCTGGATGGTGCTGCGCAGGAAGCGCGCATTGCGCCCCACGTCCTTGCCCATTTGCCCGGCCAGCGAGGCCAGCATCATCAGGTCGATACCGGCGGAGAAATGCTTGCCGGCACCGCTGATCACCACCACGCGAACAGCATCGGTTTCGTCGATCCACCGAAAGATTGCAATGATCTCTTCCCAGAAGGCCGCATTCATCGCGTTGACCTTCTCCGGGCGGTTGATCTGAACGTGGGCGATATTGTCGGTCAGTTCGACCTTGAATGCGCTGTACTCGGTCACGGGCGGCACTCCTGCGGCTGAAGAATTCATGGCACGGATGGTAACCCACCCCAATGACCGCACTTGTGCCAAAAACGGGACTGCACGCCTTGCCTATGGCGCGCCGATCCGGCACCGTGCGCCATCGCCGAATTATAAGGATACATATTCATGTCACGCTCACTGACCGGCACCCTCGCCCACGGTTTTCTGGGCCAGTCGCCGCTTTGGTACAAGGCGGTCATCTGCCTGTTCCTGGTGCTCAATCCGCTGCTGCTGGTAACCGTCGGCCCGGTTGCAGCGGGCTGGGCGTTGGTGCTCGAGTTCATCTTCACCCTGGGCATGGCGCTGAAGTGCTACCCGCTCATGCCCGGCGGGTTGTTGCTGATCGAAGCCCTGCTGTTGCAGATGACCACGCCGCAGGCACTGTACGAAGAACTGCAGCACAACTTCCCAGTGATCCTGCTGCTGATGTTCATGGTCGCCGGTATCCACTTCATGAAGGAGCTGCTGCTGTTCCTGTTCTCGCGCATTCTGCTGGGTGTGCGTTCCAAAGCCATGCTGTCGCTGCTGTTCTGCGTACTGTCGGCGTTCCTTTCGGCGTTTCTCGATGCACTGACCGTGACGGCCGTGATCATCAGCGCCGCAGTCGGCTTTTATGCGGTCTACCATCGCGTGGCGTCCGGCGCCAACCCGCGTGAAGACAGCGCACTGGACAGCGACCAGCACGTGGCGCAGTTACACCGTGACGACCTGAACCAGTTCCGCGCGTTCCTGCGCAGCTTGCTGATGCACGGCGCAGTGGGTACCGCCCTGGGTGGCGTGTGCACGCTGGTGGGCGAGCCGCAGAACCTGCTGATCGGCCACGAAATGGGCTGGCACTTCGCTGACTTCTTCCTCAAGGTGGCGCCCGTCTCGATACCGGTGCTGGGTGCCGGCCTGCTGACCTGCGTGCTGCTGGAGAAGCTGCGCCTGTTCGGCTACGGCACGCTGATGCCTGAGACAGTGCGCCAGGTCCTGGCTGCCTATGCCGCCGAGGACGATGCCGCACGCACTCAGGCCCAGCGCATCGCGCTGTGGGTACAAGGGCTCGCTGCGCTGATCCTGATCATTTGCCTGGGGCTGCATGTGGCCGAGGTCGGCCTGATCGGCCTGATGGTGATCGTACTGATCACGGCCTTCACCGGCATCACCGACGAGCACCGCCTGGGCCGTGCCTTCCAGGACGCCATGCCATTCACTTCGCTGTTGGTGGTGTTCTTCGCCGTGGTCGCGGTGATTCATCAGCAGCAATTGTTCAGCCCATTGATCAGCTGGGTGCTGACGCTGCCGGCCGAACAGCAACCGGGCATGCTGTATCTGGCCAACGGTTTGCTGTCGGCGATCAGCGACAATGTGTTCGTTGCCACCATCTACATCACCGAAGTGAAGCAGGCATTTCTCGATGGCAGTATGAGCCGCGAGCATTTCGAAACCCTGGCGGTGGCGATCAACACCGGCACCAACCTGCCAAGCGTGGCGACGCCGAACGGGCAGGCAGCGTTCCTGTTCCTGCTGACCTCGGCCATTGCGCCGCTGATCCGGCTGTCGTATGGGCGGATGGTGTGGATGGCGCTGCCCTATACCGTGGTGATGGGCGGGTTAGGGTGGTGGGCGGTGACGTACTGGCTGTGAGGTGCTCTGTTTGGCGCGGGTGCATCAGGTCTGAAGGTGCATGGCTTTAGGGTGATGCCGTTTGTGAGATCGAGCGCCGCCCGCGCGGCGCTCGATCGTACGGGCGAAATAACCCTTGAGACATGCGCCCTGCAGCCATAATGCAATTTAAAGACATGCCCCACTCCCATACAACTTTTGCCCCGCGAACGCATCAAACCCCAGGTACGCCCCATCCGCTCCAAGGAGGTCACCCATGGCGCTGCGCACAACACTGCTGCTTTCCTGCATGACCCTGGCCCTGCTCGGCTGTGCCGGCAACGATCACCCGGCACCGCCGCGTACCCAGCAGGTGGACCTGCAACGCTATCAGGGTACCTGGTACGAACTGGCGCGACTGCCGATGTTCTTCCAGCGCAACTGCGTGAAGTCCGAGGCGCGCTACGGCCTTCGCGAGGACGGCCGTATCGATGTAACCAACCGCTGCCAGGAAAAGGACGGCCAGTGGAATGAAGCCAAGGGCATCGCCGAGGCTCAGCAACCGGGCAGCACCGACAAGCTGTGGGTGCGCTTCGACAACTGGTTCAGCCGCCTGGCACCAGGCCTGACCAAAGGCGAGTACTGGGTGCTGTACCACGACAAGGACTACCGCGTGGCACTGGTCGGCCACCCCAACCGCGAGTACCTCTGGCTGCTTTCGCGCACGCCAGCGGTCACCGACCAGCAGCGCGAGCAACTGCTGACAACCGCCCGAGAGCAAGGTTATGACACCAGCAAGCTCATCTGGCGACAGGATAACTAGCGGGCCGTCGACGGCGGGCGGCATTGCGGCTTATCACCTCGGCCGCTTCTGGCCTGAAACAGGAACCTGAATGGACCTGCTGTTGCTCGGCACCTCTGCCGGGGTGCCCACCAAGGCACGCAATGTCAGCGCCACGGCCGTGATCGAAGCCAGTGGCAGCCACTGGTATCTGGTCGATTGCGGCGAAGGCACCCAGCACCGCCTGCTGCACACCCCGCTTTCGATCCGCGACCTGCGCGCAATCTTCATCACCCATGTCCACGGTGACCATTGCTTCGGCCTGCCCGGCCTGCTGGCCAGCGCTGGCATGAGCGGGCGCACCCAGCCGCTGGACATTGTCCTGCCAGCCGCACTGCACGACTGGCTACGCCAGGGCCTGTCGGCCAGCGACACCTTCCTGCCGTTCGAGCTACGCCTGCTGGCTGTGGAAGACCTGGTCGAATGGCACAACCAGACACTACAAGTGACCACCGTGCAACTGTCGCACCGGGTGCCCAGCGTAGGTTTCGTATTCACCGAAATCAACCCTGAGCCACGCCTGGACATCCAGCGCCTGGACGCCGAGGGCATACCGCGTGGTCCGCTGTGGGGCGAGCTGGCCAAGGGGTTGATCGTGAAATACAACGGGCAGCTGCTGAACGGCAACGACTACCTGCGCCCTTCGCGTCCGCCACAGCGGGTGATCGTGTGCGGGGACAACGACAACCCAGAACTGCTGGCAGCCGTCGCCAGGGGGGCGGATGTCCTGGTGCACGAAGCCACCTTCACCCAAGCGGTAGCCGAACGCACCGGGGGCACGTTCGGCCACAGCACCGCTGCACAGGTGGCACGCTTTGCCGAGGCCGCTGGCGTGCGCAACCTGGTACTGACGCATTTCAGCGCCCGCTACCAGAACGACCCACGGCGCAGCCCGCACATCGACAACGTACGCGACGAGGCCCTTGCCCATTACAGCGGGCAATTGACCCTGGCGCAGGACCTTCAGCGCTATCACCTTGGCCGTAACGGCCGTCTTGAGGCCAGTACCTAGGCCGCCAGGCGCCCGCTGGCAATTGCCTCCGACGCCGCCAGCATCGCCCGCAGCAACACCGCACAGCCCGCCGCCAGGTCATCGGGCGTGGCGTTCTCGATCTCGTTATGGCTGATGCCGTTTTCGCACGGCACAAAAATCATCCCCGCCGGCCCCAGCTCGGCCAGGAAGATCGCGTCATGCCCCGCCCCACTGACGATGTCCATGTGCGGCAGGCCCAACGCCTTGGCCGACTCGCGCACGGCGTCGACACAGCCTTTGTCGAAGTAAAGCGCCGGGAAGTCAGCCGTGGGCACCAGCTCATGGCTCAGGCCATGCCTGGTACAGGTCGCCTCGATCACCCCGCGCACATCGGCAATCATCGCATTCAACTGCTCGCCCTCCAGGTGGCGGAAGTCCAGGGTCATGCGCACTTCGCCCGGGATCACGTTACGCGAGCCCGGGTACGCCTGAAGGCAACCCACCGTGCCACAGGCGTGAGGCTGGTGGGCAAGCGCCGTGCGGTTGACCGCCTCTACCACAGCGGCGGCCCCTACCAGGGCGTCCTTGCGCAGGTGCATCGGCGTAGGGCCGGCATGGGCTTCAACACCGCGCAGGGTCAGGTCGAACCACTTCTGGCCCAGGGCGCCGAGGACCACGCCGATGGTCTTGGCCTGGTCCTCGAGGATAGGGCCCTGCTCGATATGCGCTTCGAAATACGCCCCCACCGGGTGCCCCAAAACGGCACGCGGACCGGCATAGCCAATGGTGTTCAACGCTTCGCCAACGCTGACACCCTGGGCATCGCGCTTGGCCAGGGTTTCTTCCAGGGTGAACTTGCCGGCGAACACCCCCGAACCCATCATGCACGGGGCAAAACGCGAGCCTTCTTCGTTGGTCCACACCACCACTTCGAGCGGCGCTTCGGTTTCCACGCCCAGGTCGTTAAGGGTACGGATCACCTCCAGCCCGGCCATCACCCCGAAGCAGCCATCGAACTTGCCGCCGGTGGGCTGGGTGTCGATATGGCTGCCGGTCATCACCGGCGGCAGCTTGGGGTTACGGCCTGGGCGGCGGGCGAAAATGTTGCCGACGGCGTCGATGCTGACCGAGCAACCGGCCGCTTCGCACCACTGCACGAACAGATCGCGGGCCTGGCGGTCGAGGTCGGTCAAGGCCAGGCGGCAGACGCCCCCCTTGGCGGTGGCGCCGAGCCGCGCCAGGTCCATCAGCGATTGCCACAGGCGAGTGCTGTCGACGTGACGGGCGTTGGTCTTCAGGATCTCTTTGACGGGGGTCACGGGCTTCTCCTTCAGGCTTCTTATTGTTGGTACGGGCCTCTTCGAGGCCTCAAGGCAAAGGCTTGACCAGCCGCACCGGGTTGCGTGCCGCCAAACCGCCAAGCACGGCGTACAGTGCACCGCCCAGCAACGAGCCGGTGAACCAGCCATAGTCGTAGAACCAGCTGAAACTGCTGTTGCCAATCGCCATTACTGTCAGCCCAACTGGCAACGCGAAGGCAGCAAAACCGGCCCAGTTCCACGCGGGATACACGTCGTCGCGGTATAGCCCGGCCAGGTCCAGCCTCTGCCGACGGATCAGGAAGTAGTCCACCACCATGATGCCGGCAATGGGCCCCAACAAGCTGGAATAGCCCAGCAGCCAGTTGGAATACACGCTCTCCAGGCTAAGGTCGGAAACAATCAGGCCCAGTTTCTTCAGCAGTTCATGCCCCATCAGCGCCAGGCCGATAAAGCCGGTCAGCCATACCGCGCGGCTTCGGCCGATCAGGCGTGGGGCAATGTTCTGGAAGTCATTGGTCGGCGACACGATGTTCGCCGCGGTGTTGGTCGACAGCGTGGCGATCACGATCAGCGCCATGGCCAGGGCCACCCAGAACGGGCTTTGAATCTTGCCGATCAGGCTGACCGGGTCGGACACCGTCTCGCCCACCAGCGACGCCGAAGCGGCGGTCAGTACCACACCCAGCGCAGCAAACAGGAACATGGTCAGCGGCAGGCCGAAGATCTGCCCTAGAATCTGGTCCTTCTGGCTGCGGGCGTAACGGCTGAAGTCGGGAATGTTCAGCGACAATGTGGCCCAGAAGCCGACCATGGCAGTAAGCCCGGCGCAGAAGTAACTGACCACGCTCGCCCCTTCCGGGCGCTTGGGCGGCTGGGCCAGCAGTTCGGTCATCGACATGTGCGGCAAGGCCCAGAGCAGCAGACCGATGCCTACTGCCACCAGCAACGGTGCCGACAGCGTTTCCAGCCACTTGATCGATTCGGCGCCGCGCAGCACCACCCACAGGTTCAGGCACCAGAAGAGCATGAAGCCAATCACCTCGCCTGTACCGCCCAGCGCCTTCCAGCCGTCGAACACCGAACCCAGGAACAGGTGAATGGCCAGCCCGCCGAACAGGGTCTGAATACCGAACCAACCACAGGCAACCACCGCGCGGATCAGGCACGGTACGTTGGAGCCGAGAATGCCGAACGACGAACGCAGCAGCACCGGAAACGGGATGCCGTACTTGGTACCGGGAAAGGCATTGAGGGTAAGCGGTATCAGCACGATAACGTTGGCCAGCAGGATCGCCAGCAGCGCTTCGCCAACACTGAGGCCGAAGTAGGCAGTGAGCACGCCGCCCAGGGTGTAGGTGGGTACGCAGATGGACATCCCCACCCACAGGGCGGTGATGTGCCATTTGTTCCAGGTGCGCTGGTGCACCTTGGTCGGTGCTATGTCGGGGTTGTACCGCGGGCTGTCGAGAACATCGCTGCCCTCGGACAGCTCGAACAGGCCATCTTGCTCGACCACTTCCGATCTGCTCTGTTGCATAGGCCCTTCTCCAGTTTTTCTTCTATTTTTTCGCTCATCAGGCTGATTCGATGACCGGAGTTCGCACGCGAAATTGTGCTTTGAAATCTCGACCAGATTTTCATCTTGTCAAGTTGGTCAAATACCCTGAAAACCCCGCTACCAATGCATGCATTAAATTTATCCCTTTAATATCAGCAAGTTAAAGACCACAAATTTAATGGGAAAATTTTCTTGCTGAATCCAGAATCAGCATCTAGCCTCGAATCTTGTCAGGCCTGACAGGATTGACCACCCTGCCCGCCCTGCCTCCATGACAATGCAAAGAACCGGCCAAGACCGGTCAGCCTGCGAGGAAAACGGCATGTCCCTGTTGATCCGTGGCGCCACCGTGGTTACCCACGAAGAGAGTTACCCCGCCGATGTCCTGTGTGCCGATGGCCTGATCCGTGCCATCGGGCAAAACCTCGAACCGCCCAGCGACTGCGAGATCCTCGATGGCAGTGGCCAGTACCTGATGCCCGGCGGCATCGACCCGCACACCCACATGCAGTTGCCGTTCATGGGCACGGTGGCCAGCGAGGACTTCTTCAGCGGCACCGCTGCGGGCCTGGCTGGCGGCACCACCTCGATCATCGACTTCGTCATTCCCAACCCGCAGCAGTCGTTGCTGGAGGCCTTCCACACCTGGCGTGGCTGGGCGCAGAAAAGCGCCAGCGACTACGGCTTTCACGTCGCCATCACCTGGTGGAGCGAGCAGGTGGCCGAAGAGATGGGCGAGCTGGTGGCCAAGCACGGGGTAAACAGCTTCAAGCATTTCATGGCCTACAAAAATGCGATCATGGCCGCCGACGATACCCTGGTGGCCAGCTTCGAGCGTTGCCTGCAACTGGGCGCGGTGCCCACCGTGCATGCCGAAAACGGCGAGCTGGTGTACCACCTGCAGAAGAAACTGCTCGCCCAGGGCATGACCGGGCCGGAAGCCCACCCGCTGTCGCGCCCCTCGCAGGTTGAAGGTGAAGCGGCCAGCCGCGCCATCCGCATTGCCGAAACCCTCGGCACGCCGTTGTACCTGGTGCACATTTCCAGCCGCGAGGCACTGGATGAAATCGCCTATGCCCGGGGCAAGGGTCAGCCGGTGTATGGCGAGGTGCTGCCCGGCCACCTGCTGCTGGACGACAGTGTCTACCGTGACCCGGACTGGGCCACCGCCGCCGGTTATGTGATGAGCCCACCGTTCCGCCCACGCGAACACCAGGAGGCGCTGTGGCGCGGCCTGCAGTCGGGCAACCTGCACACCACCGCCACCGACCACTGCTGCTTCTGCGCCGAGCAGAAAGCCATGGGTCGCGACGACTTCAGCCGCATCCCCAACGGCACGGCCGGCATCGAAGATCGCATGGCCGTACTGTGGGATGCCGGGGTCAACAGCGGGCGTCTGTCGATGCACGAGTTCGTCGCGCTGACCTCTACCAACACGGCGAAAATCTTCAACCTGTTCCCGCGCAAGGGCGCTATCCGCGTGGGTGCCGATGCCGACCTGGTGCTGTGGGACCCGCAGGGCACCCGCACCATTTCCGCCCAAACTCACCACCAGCAGGTGGACTTCAACATTTTCGAAGGCCGCACCGTACGCGGCATCCCAAGCCACACCATCAGCAAGGGCAAGGTGCTCTGGGCCGATGGCGACCTGCGCGCCGAGCCGGGCGCGGGGCGCTATGTGGAACGGCCGGCGTACCCGTCGGTGTACGAGGTGCTGGGGCGCCGGGCCGAACAGCAGCGGCCGATACCTGTTCAGCGCTGAAGCCATTGGGGCTGATGTGCAGCCCGTTGCGACGCAAGGCCGCTCCCACAAGGACCGCGATCGCCTGTGGGAGCGGCCCCAGAATTGACCGCACTCCCTGTCGCCTGCACCAAAAAAAATAGAGAGGCTACAACCGTGATCAACGCCCTGAACCATTTGCCGCGCCCCCGGGCCGGCGCCGACCAGTTGGCCGAGCGCTTCAGCGACCTGGCCCCACCCCTTACCGCGCGCCAGGCCGCCCTGGAAAGTGCACGCTGCCTGTACTGCTACGACGCCCCCTGCGTCAATGCTTGCCCCAGCGAAATTGACATCCCCTCGTTCATACACCGCATCAGTGACGAAAACCTGCAAGGCGCCGCCGAGCGCATTCTTTCGGCCAACATCCTTGGCGGTAGTTGCGCCCGCGTTTGCCCCACCGAAATCCTCTGCCAGCAAGCCTGCGTGCGCAACAATGCCCAGGAATGTGCGCCAGTGCTGATCGGCCAGCTGCAGCGTTACGCCCTGGACAACGCCCAGTTCAGCGCCCACCCATTCAAGCGCTCGGCGGCCACCGGCAAGCGTATCGCCGTGGTCGGCGCCGGCCCGGCAGGGCTGTCGTGCGCCCACCGCCTGGCCATGCACGGGCATGACGTGGTGGTGTTCGAGGCCTGCGACAAGGCCGGTGGCCTCAACGAGTACGGCATCGCCCGCTACAAGCTGGTGGACGACTATGCCCAGCGTGAAGTGGATTTCTTGTTGGGCATTGGCGGTATCGAAGTCCGCCATGGCCAGCGCCTGGGTGGCAACCTCAGCCTGGGCGAACTGCGCGATCAGTACGACGCGGTGTTCCTGGGCCTCGGCCTGAATGCCGTACGCCAGCTAGGGCTGCCCGACGAGGAAGCACCCGGCGTGCTCGCCGCCACCGAGTACATCCGTGAGCTACGCCAGGCCGATGACCTGAGCCAGCTACCGTTGGCCGACCGCTGCCTGGTGATCGGTGCTGGTAACACGGCCATCGACATGGCCGTGCAGATGAGCCGTCTGGGTGCCCGCGACGTCAACCTGGTGTACCGCCGTGGCCACGCCGACATGGGCGCTACCGGCCACGAGCAGGACATCGCCAAGGCCAACCAGGTACGCCTGCACACCTGGGCCCGCCCTGATGCGGTGCTGCTGGATGACGCCGGCAAGGTCCGCGGCATGCGCTTTGCCCGCACCGAGCTCGCGGAAGGCCGCCTGCGCGATACCGGCGAAACCTTTGAGCTGGCCGCGGACGCCATCTTCAAGGCCATTGGCCAGCGCTTCGACGATGCCAGCCTCGGCGACCCGGTGGCTGCGCAACTGGCCCGCGAGGGTGAGCGCATCCGCGTGGACGAAAACCTGCAGACCAGCCTGCCGGGCGTCTACGCCGGCGGCGACTGCACCGCGCTGGGCCAGGACCTTACCGTACAGGCCGTGCAACACGGCAAGCTGGCCGCCGAAGCCATCCATGCCCAACTCATGCTCAACGTGGAGGCAGCGTAAATGGCCGACTTGTCTATCGTATTTGCCGGCATCAAGGCACCCAACCCCTTCTGGCTGGCCTCCGCACCGCCTACCGACAAGGCCTACAACGTGGTCCGCGCCTTCGAGGCCGGCTGGGGCGGCGTGGTCTGGAAGACCTTGGGCGAAGACCCTGCGGCGGTCAACGTGTCGTCGCGCTACTCGGCGCACTACGGCCCCAACCGTCAGGTACAGGGGATCAACAATATCGAGTTGATCACCGACCGCTCACTGGACATCAACCTGCGTGAAATCACCCAGGTGAAGAAGGACTGGCCCGACCGCGCCCTGATCGTGTCGCTGATGGTGCCGTGCATAGAGGAGTCCTGGAAGTTCATCCTGCCGCTGGTGGAAGCCACCGGGGCCGATGGCATCGAGCTGAACTTCGGTTGCCCGCACGGGATGCCGGAACGCGGCATGGGGGCGGCCGTCGGCCAGGTGCCGGAATATGTGGAAATGGTCACCCGCTGGTGCAAGACGTATTGCTCGCTGCCAGTGATCGTGAAGCTTACGCCGAACATCACCGATATCCGCCAGTCGGCCCGCGCCGCGCACCGAGGCGGGGCTGATGCCGTGTCGTTGATCAACACCATCAACTCCATCACCAGCGTCGACCTGGACCGCATGGTGGCCCACCCGATTGTCGGAGACCAGAGTACCCATGGCGGTTACTGCGGTTCGGCCGTGAAGCCGATCGCCTTGAACATGGTGGCGGAAATCGCCCGCGACCCGGAAACGCGGGGCCTGCCGATTTGTGGCATTGGCGGCATCGGCAACTGGCGTGACGCAGCCGAGTTCATGGCCCTGGGCAGTGGCGCCGTGCAGGTGTGCACAGCGGCGATGCTGCATGGCTTCCGTATCGTCGAGGACATGCAGGATGGCCTGGCGCGCTGGATGGACCAGCAAGGGCACCGCACTCTCGAAGCGTTCCGCGGGCAGGCGGTGGGGCATACCACCGACTGGAAATACCTCGACATCAACTACAAGTCGGTCGCGCACATTGACCAGGAGGCGTGCATTGGCTGCGGGCGCTGCCACATTGCGTGCGAGGATACCTCGCACCAGGCGATTGCCAGTACGCTGAAGGCTGACGGCACCCATGCCTACAGTGTGATCGAAGAGGAATGCGTAGGCTGCAACCTGTGCCAGATCACCTGCCCGGTGGAAAACTGCATCGAAATGGAGGCACAGGATACCGGCAAGCCGTACCTGAACTGGACGCAGGATCCGCGTAACCCCTACCGCGAGGCCAGTTGAAGCGGGTCACCGCCTGAACAGCTGGCGCGGCCCCTGTGGGAGCGGCCTTGTGTCGCGATCGGGCCGCACAGCGGCCCCCGCAATCTTTTCCGCGCTGCCGACATCGAGGGGCCGCTTCGCGGCCCGATCTCGACACAAGGCCGCTCCCACAAAAAGACCACGTCACGGCGCCAGCCCGATCCCCCGCAAGATCACGCTGGTCACCGTCTGCACCGCTTTCTCGAACGCCCTGTCAGACAGCACCTCACCGCCGTTGAGCAACTGCACCTGGTAACCAAAGTCGGCATAGTGCTGGGTAGACGCCCAGATCATGTACAGCAACGCTGAAGGCTCTACCGGCAGGATACGCCCCTCTTCCACCCAGCAGCGGATCTTGGCTTCCTTCATCTTCGCCCAGGGCACCAGGCTTTCGTCGAGGTTCACCCCCAGCACCGGCGCCCCGTGCAGCATCTCTTCGGCCCAGATTTTCGAGCCCAGCGGCCGCGAGCGCGAATGGCCCATCTTCGCCCGGATGTAGCTGGTCAGCACCACACGCGGGTCGTCGAAGTTCTCGAAGCACAGGGCGTCCTGCTTCCACACATCCAGCAGGTCCTGCAGCACCGCGCGGAACAGTTCGTCCTTGGTGCTGAAGTAATAATGCAGGTTGGAGCGTGGCAGCTCGGCCTGCTCGGCGATATCACCCATGGAGGTGGCGCCATAGCCCTTCTCGGCAAACACCTTTTCCGCCGCTTGCAGAATTTTTTCGATATTGCGTCGGCGGATTTCGATCTTGTGATTGGCCATCAAGCTTGGGCCGTCCACACCGCCAGCTCATAACCGTCGGGGTCGATGAAATGAAAGCGCCGCCCGCCGGGAAAGGCAAAGGTCGCCCGGCTGATTGTCGCCCCGGCAGCTTCGATCCGTTGCTGCGTGGCCTCCAGGTCGTCAGCGTACAGGATGACCAGCGGCCCGCCCGGGCGCACCGGCTCACCGGTGGTGAAACCACCCGTCAAGCGGCCGTCGCTGAACTCGGTGTAGGTCGGCCCGTAGTCGGTGAACGCCCAGCCAAACACACTGCCATAGAAGGCCTTGCTCCGTGAGATGTCGCTGACATTGAACTCGATGTTGTCGATCTGCCGGTCAGTACCGCGAATGCCCATGTATGCTCCGTGCCGAAAGGGTTTGGTCTAGTCTACTCCGGTCAAGGCAGTCGCCCCAGTCAATCGCTACCCACAACTCGCCCGGTCGCGTGCCGGGCACTGTGCGCGGTGAAGATTCAGCGCGGTGTTGATGATGCCTATCTGGCTGAAGGCCTGGGGGTAGTTGCCGAGCATGCGCTGGCCAGCCGGGTCATACTGTTCGGCCAGCATGCCGAGGTCGTTGCACAGGCCGGTCAGGTGTTGGTACAGCGCTTCGGCTTCGGCCTGGCGCCCCAGCAGCACATAAACGTCAGCCAGCCAGAACGAACACACCAGGAAGGTTCCCTCTCCCGGCGTCAGGCCGTCGCTGCAGGTGTCGCTGTCATAGCGCAGCAGCAGGCCGTTCTTCATCAGGCGCTGCTCGATCTGTTCCAGGGTGCGCAGGAAGCGTGGGTCATCTGCCGGCAGGAAGCCGGTCAGGGCGATCTGCAACAGGCTGGCGTCCATTTCGGTCGAACCGTAGGCCTGGACGAAGAAGCGGCCGCTGGCGTCCAGGCCGTGCTCGCACACGTCGCGACGAATCTCGTCAGCCACCTGGCGATAATGCTCCCCGCGCTCGCGGCCTTCTTCAGTGGTGTCGGCGAGCCCTGCGGCGCGGTCGAAGGCGACCCAGGCCATCACCTTGGAGTGCACGAACTGCTGCCGGCCGCCACGTACTTCCCAGATGCCCTCGTCCGGCTCGCGCCAGATGCGTTCGACATAAGGCAATATCAAGCGCGAAATGGCGGCGCTGCGCGGGTGGCGGGGCAACCCGCCCTTGATCGCCTGGGTCATCGCGTCTGCCAGTTCGCCATAGATGTCCAGTTGCAGCTGCGCCGAGGCGGCGTTGCCCACCCGCACCGGTTGCGAATGCTCATAACCGGCCAGCCACGGCAAGGTGTACTCCTGCAGGTCACGCTCGCCAGCCAGGCCATACATGATCTGCATCTGCTCGGGGTTGCCGGCCACCGAGCGCAGCAGCCACTCGCGCCAGGCCTGGGCCTCGTCGAAGTAGCCAAGGTTCATGAAGGCCAGCAGGGTCATGGTCGCGTCGCGCAGCCAACAGAAGCGGTAGTCCCAGTTGCGCTCGCCACCCACACGCTCTGGCAGCGAAGTGGTGACGGCAGCGACAATACCGCCGGTGGGAGCGTAGGTCATGGCCTTGAGTGTGAGCAGCGAACGACGCACCAGGGCGGTATATGGCCCTACCTGCGGGCAGCGGTCGGCGAAGGCCTGCCATTGCTCGCAGGTGTTTGCCAGGGCTTGGTCGATGTTGCAGTCGGGCTGCACCGGCAAGTGCGAGGGCTGGTGACGCAGGCTGAAGACCTGGCGCTGGCCCGTGCTGACGCGAAAGCGGCAACCGGTATGGTGGTCGCGGGCTTGCGGGGGCACGGTGCTGAACAGGATCAGCCGGTCAGGGCCGGCGACGGCGCTGAGGGTCAGTGGGTCGAGTCGCTCCACCCAGGGCACGCTGCGGCCGTAGTCGAAGCGCATGACCAGGTCCATGTCAAAATGGGTTTCGCCAGACAAGCCTTCAACGATGCGCACCACCGAATTGACTTCGCCCAAGGGCATGAAGTCGAGCACCCGGGCACGACCGCTTGCGCTGACCCAGGTGGTTTCCAGCACCAGGGTGTCGCCCAGGTATTGGCGGCTGCTGTGCGCTGCCGGGTCGCAAGGGGCCAGGCGCCAGCAGCCGTTTTCTTCGTTGCCCAGCAGGGCCGCGAACACGGCGGGGGCGTCGAAGCGTGGCAGGCACAGCCAGTCCAGCGAGCCATCGCGACTGACCAGCGCCGCACTGCGGCAGTTGCCCAGCAGGGCGTAGTCTTCGATGTGCGCAGGCATTGGGTCTCCTTTGTGTGGTGGCCTGTGCTTGCCTGCGAAAGGGCCGGCACAGGCTTGCAAACCTGTCACCCCAAGCGGTGCCACTCGCGCTTGTCGCGGGTCAGCAATTCATTGCCGGCCTCAGGCCCGTCTTCGCCAGCCGAGTACTCATGCACTTCACCGCCCTGGGCCCAGGCATCGAGAAACGGCTGCACCGCGCGCCAGCCGTTTTCGATGTTGTCAGCCCGCTGGAACAGGGTCTGGTCACCGGTCAGGCAGTCATAGATCAGCGTCTCGTAGCCAGTGGCCGGGGTCATCTTGAAGAAGTCCTTGTAGGCAAAACCCAACTCGACATTTTCCATCACCAGCTCTGGCCCGGGCCGTTTGGCCTGCAGGTCGAACCACATGCCTTCATTGGGCTGGATCTGGATTTTCAGGTAGTTGGGTTTGGGCCGCTCCAGCTCAGACTCACGAAACTGCGCGTACGGTGCGGGCTTGAAGCAGATGGCAATCTCGGTGTCACGCACGCTCATGCGCTTGCCGGTGCGCAAGTAGAACGGCACGCCGGCCCAGCGCCAGTTGTCAATCATGACCTTCAGCGCCACGTAGGTCTCGGTCTGGCTGTCCGGCGCGACGTTGGCCTCCTGACGGTAGCCTGGCAACGGCTTGCGCCCGTGCTTGCCAGCGCTGTACTGGCCTCGCACGGAGTTCTTCAGGGCCATTTTTGCCGACCATGGGCGAATAGCGCCGATCACCTTGGCCTTTTCACCGCGCACCGCATCGGCGCCGAACGCGGCCGGTGGCTCCATGGCCACCATCGCCAGCAACTGGAACAAGTGGTTGGGCACCATGTCGCGCAGGGCGCCGGTGCTGTCATAGAAGGCACCACGGGTCTCGACACCGACGGTTTCCGCTGCGGTGATCTGCACGTGGTCGATGTAATGGTTGTTCCAGAACGATTCGAACAGGCCGTTGGAAAAGCGGCTGACCAGAATATTCTGCACCGTCTCTTTGCCCAGGTAATGGTCGATGCGGTAGATCTGCCGCTCGCCCATCACCTTCAGCAGGCAGGCGTTGAGCGCCTCGGCGCTGGCCAGATCGGTGCCGAACGGCTTTTCAACCACCACCCGGCGAAAGCCGCCGGCAGACTCGTCCAGCAGGCCGGCCTGCCCCAGGCGCTGCGCCACCTCGGGGAAGAAGCGTGGCGACGTGGCCAGATAGAAAATGGCATTGCCGTGACTGGTCTTTTCGATGCGCCTGGCGAGGGCCTGGTAGGTGGCCGGGTCGAGAAAGTCGCCCGTCTGGTAATCCAGGCGCTTGGCCAGGCGGGCCCACAGTTTTTCGTCCAGGCACTTGGCACTGCCCTCGCCTCCTTTGTCACGCTCGACCATGAACGCGTGCAGGCGTGCGGCGAAATCTTCGGCGCTGGCCGGGTTATGGTCGACGCCGACAATGCGCAGGTTACGGTCCAGCAAACCGTCACGGCTGAGGTTGTACAGCGCGGGCATCAGCAGGCGCTTGACCAGGTCGCCGTTGGCGCCGAACAGGAACAGGGTACAAGGGGGTGCGGGCGCTATGGTCTGTTTAGTCATTCGCCTTTCTTCTCGACGTGGCCACCGAAGCCCAGGCGCATGGCTGAGAGGATCTTGTCACCGTAGGTGCCCTGTTGCTGACGCGAACGGAAGCGCGCGAACAGAGCGCTGGACAACACCGGCACCGGCACCGCCTGCTCGACGGCGGCGTCGATGGTCCAGCGGCCTTCGCCACTGTCGGACACCGAGCCACTGAATTGCGAAAGCTGAGGGTCGGCCACCAACGCATCGGCGGTGAGGTCGAGCAGCCACGAGGTCACCACGCTGCCGCGTCGCCACACTTCGGCAATTTCGGCCACGTTCAGGTCGAAGCGCTGGTCTTCGGGCAGCTCGTTGCCGCCTTTGCTGCGCAGCAGGTCGAAGCCTTCGGCATAGGCCTGCATCAGGCCGTACTCGATACCGTTATGCACCATTTTCACGTAGTGGCCGGCGCCCGGTGGGCCGGCATGGATGTAGCCGTGCTCGGCGCGCTGGTGCTCGCCGCTGCGGCCATGGGTACGCGGGATGTCGCCCACGCCCGGCGCCAGCGCCTTGAACAGCGGTTCCAGGCGCTCGAACACCTCCTTTTCGCCGCCGATCATCATGCAGTAGCCGCGGTCCAGGCCCCACACGCCGCCGGAAGTCCCGACGTCCAGATAATGCAGGCCGCGTTTGGCCAGTTCCGCGGCGCGGCGCATGTCGTCCTTGTAGAAAGTGTTGCCGCCATCAATGATCGCATCGCCCGGCTCCAGCAATTCGGCCAGCTGGGCGATGGTCTGCTCGGTGGCGTCGCCAGCCGGGAGCATCACCCATACCGCGCGCGGCGCTTTCAGCTTTTGTACCAGTGCACCGAGGTCATGCGCGCCCTGGGCGCCTTCGCCCTCCAGGCCGGTGATGGCTTCACGGTTGCGGTCGTGCACTACGGTGCGGTGACCGGCGCGCATCAGGCGCCTTGCGATATTGCCGCCCATACGGCCCAGCCCGATGATTCCCAGTTGCATGAGCCAATGCTCCCTTTCGAAATGAATGACGACACAGTCCAGCTTTTCAGATTAGTCCAGCCTGCCGCCCGAGGGTTCAGCGACGAACGGCAAGACCACAATAAACAAAAAAGTTCCCAAGCCCGGTGAAAGAATTCAGAATGCGCCCCGCGTGAAGCGTCTACGCTTTGACTTGTCACCAGCCAAAACCGCGAGGTGTGCTCATGGGTACATTGATGCCTGCAACCCAACCCCAGACCCTCTATGTCTCCGTGCGCCGTGATGAGCTGCGTAAACTGAAGGACGAACGTGACCAGCTGCGTCAGCAGGTCGCGCAGCTGAACCTGCTGCTAGCGCAAGCGCGCACCGATGGCAAGGCCGTCAGCCTCTGATCCTGCCCTTTCCCTGTGGGGGCTGAACCGCTTCCACTTCGCTTAATCGAGCAACCAACTGTTATCGCCATTTTCCAGGACGCCGCCATGACTGGTAGCATCGCCACCCCTGGCAAGCGGCTGTCCGTCATCCATCATCAGTGCCGAGCCGTTGGTGATCGTCGCCCCACACCCGAGCCTGTCGCCAACCCTGACGGCCGCCCTGCCGTTGACGAAGAACAGGCTGGAGCCGCTGCTGACGCTGGTGGGGCCGCACAATGGGCAGTGGTGAGGGTGACCAAACAGAACGATGGCAGGCATTGTTGCCACTCCTGAATCATGTAAAGCGCCAGGCCCTCATGCCGGCAGCGCCAATCAGAATGTCCTCGACAGCCGCCAGTGCACCACCTGGCCATCGATCTTGGGGAAGGGTGTCTGGTGCATGAACACCTGTTCACCCACACTGCGCTCGACGCACGTGTAATGACCTGGCCAGGGACAAGGGGTGCCAGAAGGCCAGCCAGGGGCGTCCTCGCGCCTGGCGCTTTCCGGGTCGCGGAACTGCTTGCCAAGTCCTCGGTAATGCGCCCTTGCGATGAGCGCCTTTGGAAAAAAATGTGGGGCGCTCTCCAGTGCATCCCCTGGCACAGACCATAAAAACGCTACCAGCGCCGCTTTGAATGCCCAGTAGCCAAGGTGGTCATGCGACCCGTTTGCCGCACTGCCAACGCAGTAACCCAGACAACTATTCGCGCCAAACTTCTTGAACCGCTTGGTTACTCGCCGTCGCACCGATATAGGACTGGGCACATCTGAGCGTGCAGCAACAAGTCCCATTTGGCGGCCAGAATCCGCACCAGAACAGTGCATCATCGTCACGATTAGGGCATGCCGTCCGCCCCTCACCCTCCTCGCCGGCCATGCATTCACATCCGTTTCCACACGCCAACGTTTGCGTCTATTCCGCGGCATCACAATAGTGACCAGTGGGTCACCTTTTCACTTTTTTCTCTCCTACACTCGGGTTTCGGCCCGCCATTTGCTCAACGGAAGAGTGACGAAAAAAAGTCGAACTTTACGGAAAGCGGGCAGGTCAGGAACTAAGTAGGCCAAACGCAAAGGGACTTCCAGCCATGGCCACCACCCTACCAGCCCAATCGCCTTCGGCCGGAAAGCCGATCGCGCGGTGCCTGCGCGCACGAACCTGGGGCATGGAACGCACTACGCAGATTCAAACGAGAGAGAAACCGCACGAAACATCGCCACGGGTGCCAGCACCCGACCAAGCATAGGGACGGAGAGAAGTATGATCAGTGCCGCTGTCGAGCCTCACGTAGACGCTTTCAAACCGGATAACCGCGAGCCGCTCACCCCGGACTTCGCCACGACAGGCAAGGCACCCGGCGCCCAGCGCCAGCACAACCCGAACAAGCGCAAGATTCTGTTCGTGACCTCGGAAATCGCCGACCTGGTGAAAACCGGCGGCCTGGGTGACGTGTCCGCTGCCCTGCCCCGTGCCCTGGCGCACCTGCACGATGTGCGGGTACTTATCCCCGGCTACCGTCAGGTGATGGAAAGCGACAACCCTATACATATCGTGGGTGAACTGGGCGGCCACGCGGCCCTGCCGCCGTGCAAAATCGGGCGCATGGACATGGCCGACGGCCTGGTCATCTATGTGCTGATCTGCCCCGAGCTGTACCAGCGCGACGGCACTCCCTATGGTGCCAACAATGGCCGCGACTGGCCCGACAACCACATCCGCTTCGCCCGCCTGGGCCTGGCTGCCGCTGAAATCGCTGCCGGCGAAGGCAAGATCCGCTGGACACCGGAGGTGGTGCATGCGCATGACTGGCCTGCCGGCCTGGCCCCGGCCTACATGCACTGGCGCGGCCTGAATACGCCTACGCTGTTCACCATCCACAACCTGGCGTACCAAGGTGTGTACAGCCGTGGCTGCAGCCCGGAACTGGCGATACCCGAACACGCCATGCAGCAAGAAGGCATGGAGTTCTACGGCAAGCTGTCGTTCCTCAAGGCCGGCCTGGCCTACTCCAGCCACATCACCACAGTCAGCGCCACCTACGCCCAGGAAATCACCACCCCGGAATTCGGCTGCGGCCTGGACGGTTTCCTCGCCAGCAAGGCCCAGCAAGGCCTGCTCGGTGGCATCCCCAACGGCATCGACGAAAGCTGGGACTCGGCTACCGACAAGCACCTGCAGCACAACTTCAGCATCAATGACTGGGAGGGCAAAGCGCGTAACACCCAGGAGGTGCGCGAGCTGTTCGGCCTGGAAGACTCCGAAGGCCCGCTATTCGCCGTGGTGTCGCGGCTGGTCTATCAAAAGGGCCTGGACCTGACCCTGGGCGTGGCCGACTACATCGTCGAGCAAGGCGGGCAGATCGCGATCATCGGCCGCGGCGAGCCGGAAGAGGAACAGGCCATGCGCGAGCTGGCGCTGCGTCACCCGGGCCGCATCGGTGTGCGTATCGGCTTCAATGAAACCGATGCCCGGCGCATGTTCGCCGGCAGCGATTTCCTGTTGATGCCGTCGCGCTATGAGCCGTGCGGCCTCAGCCAGATGTACGCGCAACGCTTCGGCTCGCTGCCGGTAGCACGCAATACCGGTGGCCTGGCCGACACCATCGAGTGCGGCGTGACGGGTTTCCTGTTCAACGAGTCCACCGTCGAGAGCTACCGCGAGGCACTCAGCCGCGCCTTCTATGTATACGGCAAGAAGGACCTGCTCAACGCCATGCGCTGCCTGTCGATGACCCAGCCGTTCAACTGGTGCCAGGCGGTTGAACCCTATGCCCGCCTGTACGAGGACCTGGTCAAGCAGGCACAACTGAGCCACTACTGAGCGGGGGTCTGAAGATGCACAGACATGGCGCACACGTGCTGGACGCCACGTCGGCGCGCTTCGCCCTCTGGGCGCCGGATGCGCGCAGCGTGAGCGTGGAACTGGAGCGGCAGCCGGCCATCGAGCTGCTGCCGGATGATGAGGGTTGGTACAGCGGCGTGGCGCCATGCCAGGCCGGTGACCGTTACCACTACCGTATCGACGGTGAGCTGCAGGTGCCCGACCCGGCCTCGCGCTACCAGCCCGACGGGGTACAGGGGCCGAGCCAGGTCGTGGATGTGGCCGGTTATGCCTGGCAACACCCGTGGCAGGGCCGGCCCTGGCATGAGGCGGTGATCCAGGAGGTACATGTCGGCCTGCTCGGGGGTTATGCCGGGGTTGCCCGGCAACTGCCGCGCCTGGCCGAACTGGGCATCAGCGCGATCGAATTGATGCCGCTGGGGCAGTTCCCCGGCGAACGCAACTGGGGCTACGACGGTGTACTGCCATACGCCCCACAGAACACCTACGGCAGCCCCGAGCAGCTGTGCGCACTGGTCGACCAGGCCCACGGCCACGGGCTGATGGTGCTGGTCGATGTGGTGTACAACCACTTCGGACCTGACGGCAATTACCTGCACCAGTACGCCAGCCCGTTCTTCCGTGAAGACCGGCAGACACCGTGGGGCGCGGCCATCGACTTTCGCCGCCCGCAGGTGCGCGAGTACTTTATCCAGAATGCCCTGATGTGGCTGTGCGACTACCGCTGCGACGGCCTGCGCCTGGATGCCGTGCATGCCATCGACCAGCCCGATTTCCTGATCGAACTGGCTCAACGGGTGCGCGCCGCCGTGGAACCGGGCCGGCACGTGTGGCTGGTGCTGGAGAACGAGCACAACCAGGCGGGCCTGCTGGAACAGGGTTACGACGCCCAGTGGAACGACGACGGCCACAATGCCCTGCACGTGCTGCTGACCGGTGAAACCGAAGGTTACTACGCCGACTACCAGCATCGCCCTATCGACCAACTGGCTCGGTGCCTTGGCGAAGGTTTCGTGTTCCAGGGCCAGGCCAACCGGCATGGCAAACCACGCGGCGAACCCAGCGGGCATTTGCCGCCCAGCGCCTTCGTGTTGTTCCTGCAGAACCACGACCAGATCGGCAACCGCGCGCTGGGTGAGCGCCTGACCCGCCTGTGCCCCGCGCCAGCCCTGCGTGCAGCCACCGGCCTGTTGCTGCTGGCCCCCATGATCCCGCTGCTGTTCATGGGCGACGAGGTCGGCAGTTGCCAGCCGTTCCTGTTTTTTACCGACTTCCATGACGCGCTGGCCGACGCGGTACGCGAAGGCCGTCGTGGCGAGTTCGCCCACTTCACCGCGTTCGCCGACCCCAAGCAGCGAGCGCACATTCCCGACCCCAACGCCGAACAGACGTTCACGTCCTCACGCCCGCAAGACAAGGAGGTGATCGCCGGCTGGCACGGCCTTTACCAACAACTGCTCGACCTGCGCCGCCGCCACGTCATCCCGTACTTGCCCGGCAGCCGTGCGCTGGGCGCCGAGGTGCACGCTGACAAAGCGCTGACCGCGCGCTGGCGGCTGGGCAATGGCAACACACTGCGCATCGATCTGAACCTGGCCGATACCCCGCAGGCAGTCGAACTGCCCGCGCCAAGCATGCGGCTGTTCGACAGCAGCGACACCCGCCACCCCGATACTCACCTGGCTGCCTACAGCTGCGTGGTCAGCCTGCTTCCCCCTGCCCAGGAGCACCCATGAGCGAAACCGCCCTGCACCGTCTGGCAACCAGCGTCGGGCTGAACCGCGACTGGATTGACGCCAATGCCAGGCCCCAGCGTGTCAGCGACGACGTACTGCGCAACATCCTCGAAGGCCTTGGCCACCCGGCCGGCGATGACGCGGCCGTTGCCGCCAGCCTGCGTGCGGTGGAAACCGCCGAAGACAGCGAACACCTGCCGCCCTTGCTGACCGCCGACCTCGGCCAGCCGCTGGCGCTGGCGCGCTACTTCAGTGCCGCCAGCGTGGCCCACTGCACCCTGGAAGATCACACCTCGGTCACCCTCAGCCTTGATGACCAGGCACGCCTGCCCGGCGAGCTGCCCATCGGCTATCACCAAGTGGAAATCGACAGCCGCCGCTTCACCGTTGCGGTGGCGCCAACACGCTGTCACAGCCTGGAAGACAAGGTGCCACAGCCGCCGCCACGCTGCTGGGGGCTGGCAGTGCAGCTGTACAGCCTGCGCCGCCCCGGCGATGGTGGCTACGGCGACTGCCTGGCGCTGGAGCAGTTGGCCCGCTCGGCCGCCAAACGCGGCGCCGATGCCTTGGCGATCAGCCCGATACACGCCCTGTCGGCCATCAACCAGGAACACTACAGCCCCTACTCACCTTCCAGTCGCCTGTTGCTCAACACCTTGTACAGCAGCCCCGCAGCCCTGCTGGGTGAGCGGGAGGTGCGCATGGCCATCGAAGCCTGCGGGCTGGCGGAACAACTCGAAGAGCTGGAGCAGCGCCCCCTCGTCGACTGGCCACGCGCCGCCAGCGCCCGGCTGCGCTTGCTTGAAGCGCTTTACCAAGGCTTCAGCCAAGGCGACCACCCTCTACGCACTGATTTTGAC
This sequence comes from Pseudomonas sp. JR33AA, assembly GCF_021378985.1. Classification (NCBI taxonomy): domain Bacteria; kingdom Pseudomonadati; phylum Pseudomonadota; class Gammaproteobacteria; order Pseudomonadales; family Pseudomonadaceae; genus Pseudomonas; species Pseudomonas sp. JR33AA. The sequence continues at coordinate 40,963 of NZ_JAJSAW010000009.1, read as the reverse complement.
AGCTTCCGCGAAGCCGGCGGCCAGACGCTGGAGCACCACTGCCGCTTCGAGGTGCTGCAGGCCCAGGCGGTGGAGCACGGCCTCGGTGCCGACTGGCGCAGCTGGCCCAAAGCCTGGCACGACCCCTACCACCCGGAAGTGCAGGCTTTAGCCAATGCCTACCCGGCCAAGGTCGAGTTCCACGCGTTCTGCCAGTGGCTCACCGAACGGGGCCTGCAACGTGCCCAGGAAGCGGCTCGCAGCAACGGCATGGCCGTGGGCCTGATCGCCGACCTGGCGGTGGGCGCCGATGGTGCCGGCAGCCAGGCCTGGAGCCGCCAGGACGAACTGCTGGCCGGCCTGAGTGTGGGGGCGCCGCCCGACATCCTCAACCACCTCGGGCAGGATTGGGGCATTTGCGCGTTCTCACCCGAGGGTCTCAGGCGCAATGGCTATCGCGCCTTCATCGAGATGCTGCGGGCCAACCTCGCCCACGCTGGCGGCCTGCGCATCGACCATGTTATGGGCTTGCGCCGGCTATGGCTGATCCCGCAGGGGGCCAAACCCAGCGAAGGTGCCTACCTCGCTTACCCGCTAGACGACCTGCTGCGCCTGCTGGCGCTGGAGTCGGTGCGCCACCAGGCGATCATCCTCGGCGAAGACCTGGGCACCGTGCCCGACAGCCTGCGTGAAAAGCTGGCCGAAAAGGCGGTGTTGGGCATGCGCGTGCTGCCGTTCGAGCAGACCCAGCCAGGCCAGTTCAAACCGATTCTGGACTGGCCAGACAACGCCCTGGCCACAACCGGTACCCACGACCTGGCGCCACTGGCCGGCTGGCTGGCAAACCGCGACATCGACTGGAGACACCGTTTGCAACTGATTGACGCCGCTACCGAGTTGCACTGGCGCCACGAGCGTCAGAAAGAACGCGACGGCCTGCGCCGCATCCTGGAGGCCAGCTATGGTGAACTGAAGGACAACGACGCGCTGATCGATGCCGCCATCCGCTTCGTTGGCCATACCCGTGCGCCGCTGGTGCTGGTACCGCTGGAAGACCTGCTGGGTTGCGACGAGCAACCCAACCTGCCAGGCACCACCAACGGCCATCCCAACTGGCGGCGGCGCTTTGACCTTGCAGTACACGAACTACTCGACGACGAGGATGCCGCACGGCGCCTCGAGCTGGTGGCCCAGGCCCGCGAACAGGCGTGGGAGCGTGACCGATGAAGCCACTGACCGCGACCCTGCGCCTGCAATTTCACAGCGACTTCACCCTCGACCATGCCGTGCCGCTGGTGCCATATTTTGCCCAGCTTGGTATCAGCCACCTGTATGCCTCGCCCATCCTCAAGGCCCGCGCTGGCTCGCGCCATGGCTACGACGTGGTCGATCCTACCTGTGTCAACCCGGAGCTGGGCGGCGAGGCCGCGCTGGAGCGCCTGGTCGCCGCCCTGCGCCAGCATGGCATGGGGCTGATCCTCGACACGGTGTCCAACCACATGGCCGTGGGCGGTGCCGACAACCCCTGGTGGCAAAGCCTGCTGGCCTGGGGACGGCGCAGCCCGTATGCAGAGTTCTTCGACATCCAGTGGCACTCCAGCGACCCACTGCTGGCCGGGCAACTGCTGTTGCCGTTCCTCGGCAGCGACTATGGCGTGGCGCTCAAAAATGGTGAGATACCGCTGCAGTTCGACAAACAGCAGGGGCTGCTGCAAGTGGCCCATTACGCGCATCGCTTCCCGATCTGCCCGGTCGATTACGGCTGGATCCTCGCGCTCAGCCCGGAGCCTGCGCTCAAGGTTCTGGCCGAACGCTTCACTGCTTTGGGCGACTCGGTCACCCCGCTGGCCGATAGCCTGCCGCTACAAGCCGAACTGACACGCCTGGTGGGCGAAGGTGCCGACCTCGAATCGGCCCTGGTGGCCTTCGACAGCCGCAGCGAGGCCGGTTTCAAGCGCCTGCACCTGCTGCTGGAGCGCCAGACCTACCGCCTGGCCAGCTGGCGCACCGCCGCCGACGACATCAACTGGCGGCGCTTCTTCGACATCAACGAGCTGGGCGGCCTGCGCGTGGAGCGCGCCGTGGTGTTCGAAGCCACCCATGCCAAGCTGTTCGAACTCATCGAACGCGGCCTGGTGGACGGCCTGCGCATCGACCATATCGACGGCCTTGCCGACCCGCGTGGCTACTGCCGCAAACTGCGCCGGCGGGTTGATAGCCTGCTGGCGAGGCGGCCGCTGCATGCAGGGCTGGAGCACTTCCCCCTGTACGTGGAAAAGATCCTGGGTGCCGACGAGCACCTGCACCGCGACTGGCTTACCGACGGCACCACCGGCTACGAGTTCATGAACCAGGTGTCGCTGATGCAGCATGATCCGGCTGGCGAAGCGCCGCTGAGCGAACTGTGGAGCAACGTCAGCGAGCGCCCGGCGTTCAGCGAAGAAGTGCGCCAGGCCCGTCACCTGGTGCTCAATGCCAGCCTGGCCGGTGACTGCGAATCGGTGGCCCAGGCACTGTTGCAGGTCGCGCGCAACGACCTGATGACCCGTGACCTGACCCTGGGCGCGATTCGCCGGGCCTTGCAGGCGTTGGTGGCGCATTACCCGGTTTACCGCACCTACTTCAATGCCTGCGGGCGCCCGGCGCAGGACGAAACGTTCTTCCAGCAGGCACTGACCAACGCCCGGCAAGACCTTGCCGAAGCTGACTGGCCGCTACTGGACCAACTTGAACGGTGGCTGGGCGGGCATGCCTGGCGGCACCTGCCACCCGGGCGCGCCCGCAAGCAACTGCGCCACGCCTGCGTGCGCTTCCAGCAGCTCACCGCCCCTAGCGCCGCCAAAGCCGTGGAAGACACCGCCTTCTACCGCAGCGCGCGGCTGCTGTCGCGTAACGACGTGGGTTTCGAGGCCGAGCGCTTCAGCGCCCCGCCCCTGCATTTCCACAACGAGGCCCAGCGGCGCCTGCGCGATTTCCCCGACAACCTGCTGACCACCGCCACCCACGACCACAAGCGCGGCGAAGACACGCGTGCACGCCTGGCGGTACTCAGCGAGCGCGGCACGTGGCTGGCCAGCCGGGTGGAGCACTGGCGTGAGCTGGCCGCCCCCCTGCGCGTGCAGTTGGACGACGGGCTGGCACCCAGCCCCGGCGACGAGTTGATGCTGCTGCAAACCCTGCTCGGCAGTTGGCCCTTGGACCTCGACCTGAACGACGACAATGCCCTGCGCCAATTCGCCGAGCGTGTTCGCCAGTGGCAGCAGAAGGCCCTGCGCGAGGGCAAGCTGCGCAGTAGCTGGAGCGCACCGAACGAGGCCTACGAAGGCGCCTGTGCTCATTACCTCGACGGCCTGCTGCTGGACAGCGAGAACCAGCAACTGCGCAGATCGCTGGCCGACGCGGCGCAGCTGCTGGCCTGCCCCGGCGCACTCAACGGCTTGGTCCAGGCCCTGTTGCGCATGACCACACCCGGTGTGCCCGACCTGTATCAGGGTAACGAATACTGGGACTTCAGCCTGGTCGACCCGGACAACCGCCGCGCCGTGGACTACGCTTCGAGGCGTCGCACGCTGGACGACGCTACGCCGGTAGCCGAGCTGCTGGCGCACTGGCGCGACGGCCGCGTCAAACAGGCCTTGATCGCCCGGGTGCTGGACTGCCGCCAGGCCCACGCCGAGCTGTTCCGCCGCGGTGCCTACCTGCCACTGACCGTACAGGGCCGGCACGCTGACAAAGTCATTGCCTTTGCTCGTCTGGGGGAAGGCGAGCGAGCCATCATCGTCGCCCCGCGCCTGGCCAGCGGCCTGCTCGGCGGTGCCGCTACACCGTTGATCCCGGCGCAGAACTGGGACGACACCCGGCTGGTATTGCCGTTTGCCTTGTCCCCTGCCAACTCGACGGGACTTTTCGCCTGTGCGGCGGTCAGCTCTTCAAAGGAGTTGTTGTTGAGCGCCGTGCTTGCGGAGTTTCCGGTCAACGTGTTGATACAGCAATCTTGAGCATCAGGAGCGTCGTGATGAGTGTCGATGAAAAGCGTATTCGCGAATTTGCCTACCAAATCTGGGAGTCCGAAGGTAAACCCGTAGGAGAGGAAGAACGCCACTGGGAAATGGCCCGCAAGCTGGCCGAAGCCGAAGCGCTGGCACCCAAGGCAGCGCCGCGCAAACGGGCACCTGCCAAGCCCAAGGCAGCAGCTGAGTCGCAGGCGCCTGCCGAGCCCAAGGTGGCTGCCCTGCCAGGGGTTAAACCCGCCGCGGCGAAAAAGCCCCGGGCGGTGAAAAAGCCGACTGCCGGTTAAGCCTGTCCCGGCCTCTTCGCGGGTAAACCCGCGCCTACATTCACTGTGATGAACCTGTAAGAGCGGGTTCACCCGCGAAGAGGCCCATGCAGGACAGCCCGATTCCCCCTCCATCACGGCCACTCGAGGATCGTCATGAGCCCCCGCACCCCAAAGAAAACCCGCTCGGTCGCACCATCGCGCATCCGCGAAGGCATGCCCTTCCCCCTCGGCGCCACCTGGGATGGCCTTGGGGTCAACTTCGCCCTCTTCTCGGCCAACGCCACCAAGGTCGAGCTGTGCCTGTTCGACTCCACGGGCGAGCAGGAAATCGAGCGTATAGAGCTGCCCGAATACACCGATGAGATCTACCATGGCTACCTCCCCGACGCTCACCCCGGCCTGGTCTATGGCTACCGGGTGTATGGCCCCTACGAGCCGGAAAACGGCCACCGTTTCAACCCCAACAAACTGCTGATCGACCCGTATGCCAAGCAACTGGTCGGCAGCCTGAAATGGTCCGAGGCACTGTTCGGCTATACCATCGGCCACCCCGACGGTGACCTGTCGTTCGACGAGCGCGACAGCGCGCCTTTCGTGCCCAAATGCAAGGTCATCGATCCGGCGTTCACCTGGGGCCGCGACCAGCGCGTACAGATCCCATGGGAGCGCACGATCATTTATGAAGCGCATGTCCGCGGCATCAGCATGCGCCACCCGGCTGTGCCTGAAGAATTGCGCGGCACCTTCGCCGGCCTGGCCAATGACGAACTGCTCAAGCACATCAAGGACCTTGGCGTGTCTAGCATCGAGCTGCTACCGATTCACGCCTTCGTCAACGACCAGCACCTGCTGGACAAGGGCCTGAACAACTACTGGGGTTACAACAGCATCGCCTTTTTCGCCCCGCACCCGCGCTACCTGGCCAGCGGCAAGATCGCCGAGTTCAAGGAAATGGTCGCTCACCTGCACGACGCCGGGCTTGAGGTGATCCTGGATGTGGTCTACAACCACACCGCCGAAGGCAACGAGCGCGGCCCGACCCTGTCGATGCGCGGCATCGACAACGCCTCGTACTACCGCCTGATGCCGGACGACAAGCGCTACTACATCAACGACTCCGGCACTGGCAACACCCTGGACCTGAGCCACCCCTGCGTGCTGCAGTTGGTCACCGACTCGCTTCGCTACTGGGCGGGCGAAATGCACGTGGACGGCTTTCGCTTCGACCTGGCAACCATCCTTGGCCGCTACCACGATGGCTACAGCGAGCGTCACGGCTTTCTCGTCGCCTGCCGCCAGGACCCGATGCTGAGCCAGGTCAAGCTGATTGCCGAACCGTGGGACTGCGGCCCCGGCGGCTACCAGGTGGGCAACTTCGCCCCGGGCTGGGCGGAATGGAACGACCGCTTCCGCGATACCGCACGCGCCTTCTGGAAAGGCGACGAAGGCCAGTTGGCCGATTTCGCCGCACGGTTGACTGCCTCGGGCGACATGTTCAACAACCGCGGGCGCCGGCCCTATTCCTCGATCAACTTCATCACCGCCCACGATGGGTTCACCCTGCGCGACCTGGTGTCTTACAACCACAAGCACAACGAAGACAACGACGAAAACAACCAGGACGGCACCGACAACAACCTGTCGTGGAACTGCGGCGCCGAAGGGCCGACCGACGACCCGGGGATCAATGCCCTGCGCATGCGCCAGATGCGCAACTACTTCGCCACCCTGCTGCTGGCCCAGGGCACGCCGATGATCGTCGCCGGCGACGAGTTCAGCCGCACCCAGCACGGCAACAACAATGCCTACTGCCAGGACAGCGAGATCGGCTGGGTAAACTGGGACCTGGACCAGGAGGGCCAAGAGCTGCTGGCCTTCGTCAAGCGCCTGACCCGCCTGCGCCTAGCCTACCCGGTACTGCGCCGGTCTCGCTTCCTGGTGGGTGACTACAATGAGGCAATCGGGGTCAAGGACGTGACCTGGCTGGCACCCGATGGCAACGAGATGAGTGTTGAGCAATGGGAAGACCCGCACGGGCGTTGCCTGGGCATGTTGATAGATGGCCGGGCACAGGTCAGCGGTATCGCCCGGCCAGGTGCCGAGGCCACCGTGCTGCTGATCGTCAATGCCCACCATGACATGGTGCCATTCAAGCTGCCGGCCGTGCCCGAAGGCGATTACTGGAGCTGCCTGGTCGATACCGACCGGCCGGAGTTGCGCAAGGGGCAGCACCTGCAGTTCGACAGTACCTTCGAGGTGAAGGGCCGGTCGATGCTGCTGATGGTATTGCAGCGCGACGAGGAGTGAACCGTGAAAACCCAGGCAGGTCCTACGCTTTAATCGCCGCGTCCTACCTGTGGGAGTGGGTAGGCCCGCTCCCACAGGTTTCAGCGGCGACAGTGAGGCAGGGTTAACTTCAGGAGGATTTGTGAACCTCGAAGCCGGCAGTAATGGTTTCGCCAGCGTCAGCCAGGCCCCGGCCGTGAAACGCCTGCGGGTGCTGACGGTGAACACCCACAAGGGCTTCACCGCCTTCAACCGGCGCTTTATCTTGCCAGAGCTGCGCGAGGCCGTGCGCAGCACCCAGGCCGACATTGTCTTCCTTCAGGAAGTGCTGGGCAGCCACGACCGCCACGCTGCGCGCTACCCCGGTTGGCCACAGACCTCGCAGTACGAATTCCTCGCCGACAGCATGTGGAGCGACTTTGCCTATGGCCGCAACGCGGTCTACCCCGACGGCCACCACGGCAATGCGCTGTTGTCCAAATACCCGATCATCGAGCACCGCAACCTGGACGTGTCGATCACCGGCCCCGAACGCCGCGGCCTGTTGCACTGTGTACTCGAGGTGCCGGGGCAAGGCCAGGTGCATGCGGTCTGCGTGCACCTGTCGTTGCTGGAAAGCCACCGGCAAAAGCAGCTGCAGTTGCTGCGTAAACTGCTGGACTCCCTGCCGGCCAACGCCCCGGTGATCATCGCCGGTGACTTCAACGACTGGAAAAGCCACGGCAACCGCACCCTTGGCCTGCAACGCGACTTGCACGAAGCCTTCGAACGCCACCACGGCCACCTCGCCCGCACCTATCCTGCCCGCCTGCCACTGCTGCGACTGGACCGCATATACCTGCGTAATGCCGAAAGCCATGGGCCGCGGATTCTGGGGCACAAACCTTGGTCGCACCTGTCAGATCACCTGCCGCTGGCAGTGGAAGTGCGGCTTTAGCAATCATTCTTCATAGCCACGGCAAGGCAAATAGCGATCCCCGCTATACCCTGCTATTTTTGCCACAAAAACAACGCGTTAATCGTTACGACACACCTTGAACACTTCCTTCACGCTTTCTTGACGCAAGCGGTGACCTCTCCTTAGCTGAACGATACCAAGCTGTAAAAAACTTGCGCCGGGCCTCTAGCTCGCGCCTTCGTGCGCGTTTGCAAAAGCTGGCGTGCTGGTTTGGGTCGCCCACTGTTTTTGCCGTACAGCTCGTGACAACAGGCCAGGTTTCTCGGGCTGCACCACAAAAACAAAGGAGATCCGCCATGAAAAGCACCTCGAACCCCTTGCGCTTCGACAGCATTTTCTACGCGGTTTCCACGTCGCTGCTTCTGGCAACCCCGGTGGAAACGATCGCGTACGAACTGCAGGGTGACCCCACCTCCCCCGGCTTTCTGCAGCAACCCGTGGCGGCGCAACTGTCGCTCGACCCGCTCAGTGCCAGTGGGTTGAGTCTCGGCACCCTCAATGCGTTTTCGCAGCAGATGAGCGAACGCCACCAGCAGGCGGCACCCGACCTGATTGCCAGTCAATGGGCGCAGTTCTTTCCCAGCAGTGCGCGCGGCCGCGCGCTGCCCCCTGCACAGCTGGAGGCGCCCAGCCAGCAACTGATGATCGGCCCGGACCTGTTCGTGCGTGAAACTGCAGCGGGCGATGTGCACCGCGCAGGGATCTTCGTGGGGCACAACAACCTGCAAAGCAGCTTGAAAGGCATGCGCCCTCTGCTGGGCGACAAGCAGCGCAACGCGGTGAACCTGAGCGGGGAAAGCCTTGGGGTGTACTGGAGCATGACCCATGAACAGGGTTGGCACCTGGATGCCGTGGCCATGGGCTCGCGGATCGACGTGATGGGCCGTGGCGAAAACGGCCAGCGCCTGGACGACAGTGGCCATGCAATGACCTTCTCGGTAGAGGGCGGCTACCCGATCCGCCTGGGTGGCAACTGGGTCATCGAGCCCCAGGCACAGTTGATCAACCAACAGTTCTTCCCTGGCAACCAGGTGCAGGAGGAGACCTTGCAAGCCTTCGACAGCCAGCCGAGCTGGAGCGGCCGGGTCGGTGCCAAGTTGTCCGGGCGCTACGAAGTGCGCGGCATGCCCATCGAACCCTATGTGCGGACCAACGTGTGGTATGACTTCAGCAATGCCGATGAGGTGAAGCTGGACCAGGTCGACAAGATTTCCAGCTCGCGCTACTCGACTACCGTGGAGTTGGGGTTGGGGCTGGTGGCACGGGTGACGCCCTCGGTGGCCATGTTCGTCAGCGCCGATTACAGCAGCGATGTGGATGACAATGACCTGAACGGGTTGATTGGCAGCCTTGGGGTGCGGATGCGGTGGTAGGCAGGGGTTGCCCTTTCGCGGGTGAACCCGCTCCTACACAGATCACCGGCGGGTGCGGTGTCGGTGTTGGGGCAGGGTTACCCGCGAAGGGGCCCTTATAGCCAACCGGTCAGGCGGGCTTCATGATCAACACCCCCAGCGGCGGCAGATTCAGGGCCAGCGACAGCGGTTGGCCATGGCTGGCCACGGCTTCACTGGCCACCGCCCCCAGATTACCCACGTTCGACCCGGCATACAGCTCGGCATCGCTGTTCAGCAGCTCTTGCCAGCGCTCGCCAAACGGCACGCCAATGCGGTAACCCTCGCGGGGTACCGGGGTAAAGTTGGCCACCACCAGCACCGGCTCGCCGCTGCTGCTCCAGCGCAGCCAGGCGTACACGCTGTTCTGCGCGTCGTCACCGATCAGCCACTGGAAGCCCTGCGGCTGGCAATCCTGCTCGTGCAGCGCCGGTTCTTCGCGATACAGGCGGTTGAGGTCGCCCACCAGGCGCTGCACGCCCTGGTGCTCGGGATACTGCAGCAGGTACCAGTCCAGTTCGCTGTCGTGGTTCCACTCACGCCACTGGCCGAACTCGCAGCCCATGAACAGCAGCTTCTTGCCCGGGTGTGCCCACATGAAGGTGAGGTAGGCGCGCAGGTTGGCGAACTTCTGCCAGCGGTCGCCGGGCATCTTGTCGATCAGCGAGTGCTTGCCGTGCACCACCTCATCATGGGAAATGGGCAGGATGAAGTGCTCGGAATAGGCATAGATCAGCCCGAAGCTCATCTCGTTGTGGTGGTAGGTGCGATGCACCGGGTCGTTCTGGATGTAGTGCAGGGTGTCGTGCATCCAGCCCATGTTCCACTTGTAGGCAAAGCCGAGGCCGCCCTGTTGGGTAGGCTGGCTGACCCCGGGCCAGGCGGTGGACTCCTCGGCGATGATCAGCGCGCCCGGGGCCTCGTGTGCGGCTACCCCATTGAGGTGGCGAATGAAGTCGATGGCTTCGAGGTTCTCGCGCCCGCCGTGGCGGTTGGGCACCCACTCGCCAGCCTTGCGCGAGTAGTCGCGGTACAGCATCGAGGCCACCGCATCGACGCGTAGGCCGTCGATGTGGAAGTGCTTCAACCAGTGCAGCGCCGAAGCCATCATGAAGCCACGCACTTCATTGCGCCCGAGGTTGTAGATCAGCGTGTTCCAGTCCTGGTGGTAGCCCTCCAGGGGGTTGTCGTATTCGTACAGCGCAGTGCCATCGAAGCGTGCCAGGCCGTGTTCGTCGGTGGGGAAATGCGCCGGTACCCAGTCCAGCAGCACACCAATGCCGCCCTGGTGGCAGGCGTCGATGAACGCGGCGAAATCCTCGGCACTGCCGTAGCGCGAGGTGGGCGCGAACATCGACAGGGGTTGATAGCCCCAGGAGCCGCCGAACGGGTGTTCCATGATCGGCAGCAGTTCGATGTGGGTAAAGCCCAGTTCCTGAACATAGGGCACCAGCCGCTCGGCCAGTTCGCGCCAGTTATAGAACCGCCCGATTTCCCCCGCTTCGTCCAGCTCGCAGCGCCATGACCCTGGGTGCAGCTCGTAGATCGACAACGGCGCGTTGTAGGCATGGCGCTGTGCGCGTTGCGCCATCCAGTCATGGTCCTGCCAGGTGTGGCTGAGTTCACCGGCTACCTTGGACGCCGTGCTCGGCGGCAGCTCGGTGGCCCGGGCCAGCGGGTCGGCCTTCAGCGGCAATATGCCGTCCTTGCCAAGCACTTCGAACTTGTAGGTTTCGCCCACGCCCAGACGCGGGATGAACAGCTCCCACACCCCGGCGCCGTGGCGCAGGCGCATGGGGTGGCGGCGGCCATCCCAGTTGTTGAAATCACCCACCACCGAAACCCGACGGGCATTCGGCGCCCAGACCGAGAAACACACGCCACCGATGCCATCGACCTGAGTCGGCTGGGCACCGAAGCGTCCGGACAAATCGCGGTGATTGCCTTCCGCGAACAAGTGAAGGTCCATATCACCCAGTTGCGGGCCGAAGCTGTAGGGGTCTTCGGTCACCTGTTCGCCACCGGCCCAGACGATATGGAGCTGGTAGGGCTGTGCCTTATCGAGGTGCGCACTGAACAAACCGGGCAGGCTGCCCTGCTCCATTTCGGCAAGGACCCGCCCGTCATCCCGGGCCTGAACGCACACTTTCAGGGCATTGGGCAGATAGGCGCGAACCACCTGCCCACCTGCGCCGTCGCCGTGGGGGCCGAGTACCGCAAAGGGATCGGCGTGTTCGGCGCGGGCCAGGGCGTCGAGGTCCCGTTGCCGAAGGCCACCGTTTTCACGCGTTGTAACGTTCATTCTGACTCTCCCCAGGTACTGATCAGTCCATGCAGACCATGCAAAGGCACGGCCAGCCAGCTCGGACGGTTTTCGGCTTCGTATGTAATCTCGTAGGCGGCTTTTTCCAGGCAGAACAGCTCCAGCGCCGCGCGCTCGCCCTCGGCGTGCTGCCAGGCGTGGGGCATGGCGGCGGTGGCCAGGCCATAGGCTTCGACAAAGGCATGCCGGGACTGGTGCAGGTACTGCCGGGCAACTCGCTGCCGGGCTTGCCGCGCCGGCTCGGAAAGGTCCACCGCAGACGCGCTGCGCAAGATCATCGCAGCAGCATAGTCGAAGGAACGCAGCACGCCGCTGACATCCTTGTAAGGGCTGTGTTTTGCCCGGCGCTCTTCAAGTGGCCGGGCAGGTTCACCTTCAAAATCGATGAGGTAGGCATCCCCCTGCACCACCAGCACCTGGCCCAGGTGCAGGTCGCCGTGTACCCGCATCAGCAGGCCCCCCTGAGCCTGCTTGCTCAGGGTGTCGAGGTGCTGGGCCAGACCGTCACGCTGTTGCTGCAGGTCGTCGACCAAGGCCTGGCTGTCGCTGTCCAGTGTGTCGCGGTGCTGGGCCAGCAGGTCGAGGGCGTGGGTCAGTTCGGCGCTGATCTGCGCACGCCAGCGCTCGCTGTCCTGCGCATCGCTGGGGCGCGGCTGGAAGGCCGGGTCTTCGGAGGGGGCGGCCAACAGCAGGTGCATTTCGCCCAGGCGCTGGCCAAGCAAGGCCGCAAAGCCGCTGAGCTCGGCCAAGGCGTCAGTGTGCGCTTCGGCGTCATTGCGGGTGGGCTCCATCTGGTCGCGGATGGCCCGTTCAAGGGTGTTCTGGGTCCAGCCCCAGGCATCACCCTGGTTACTCAGGTAACCTTGGGCAATCATCAGCAGGTGCGGCGCGTGTTGCTCGTCCACCCGGCTGACCCAGGCCAGCAGCGGCGAGATATTGGCAAAGCCGGCGGCGGTCAGGTATGCACTCATTTCCAGCTCTGGATGGATACCCGGGTTGACCCGGCGGATCAGCTTGAGCACCACGCGGTCGCCGATCACCACCGAACTGTTGGATTGCTCGGCACTGAGGTAGCGCACTTCGCTCTCCTCGTCCAGCGCGAGGCCGGCCAGTTGCTCTGTGCATTCGAAGCGCAATTCACCCTCACTGTCGCCACACGGCAGACGCAGGCCATCCTGGCAGGCTTGCATCACGGCATGTATGAACGGCTCGAGGACGAAGGCGTCTGTGATCAAGCCAACCTGGTGGGAACGGCGCACCCGCGACAACGCCAGCTGCTGCGGCAGCGCGGTATGGATCTGTTCCTCACGCAGCAGGCCGAACGGCAGCTGGTAGCGGGTGGCCTTGCCGTCGCTGACTACTTCGATTTCGCTGAGCAGCACCGGCGTGGTGGCAGTGCCGAAACGCACGCCGTAACACAGGCGCACGGCGTCGATCGGCCCTTCCTTGCCGGCGAACCAGCGGCGTTTGGGCAGGTACTGCGGCAGTATGGTGCTCTGCAGCGTATCGCTTGCAGGGGCTTGCAGCAGTTCTTCCATGCGCTTGCGCAATACCAACGTAGTCAATTCGGGTAACCCCTCGGTGGCCTGGATGTGCCAGCTGGGCATGCGATCGCGGCTGGCCAGCAGGAACCAGTAGAAGGCATAAGGTGGCAATGTCAGCAGAAACGGCAGTTGGCCGATGGGCGGGAACGCGCTGCCGCCAAGCATCTCCACCGGTACTTTGTCGGCGAATTGTGACAATTCGAGTTCGGCAGCCTGGGCGGCGCGGGACACGTTGGCCACGCAGAGGATGACCTCGGTATTGCCGTCGGCGTCGGTGTACTCGCGGATATAGGCAAGGATGCGCCGGTTGCTTGGCGTGAGGGTGCGCAGGCTGCCGCGGCCAAAGGCCTTCTGCTGCTTGCGCACTGCCAGCATGCGCCGGGTCCAGTTCAGCAGCGAATGCGGGTCGTGGCTTTGCGCCTCGACGTTGACGGTCTGGTAGCCATACAGCGGGTCCATGATCGGCGGCAGCACCAGGCGCTGCGGGTCGGCGCGGGAAAAACCGCCGTTGCGGTCTGGCGACCACTGCATGGGCGTGCGCACACCGTCGCGGTCGCCGAGGTAGATGTTGTCGCCCATGCCCAATTCATCGCCGTAGTAAAGGGTGGGCGTGCCGGGCATCGACAGCAGCAGGCTGCTGAGCAACTCGATACGTCGGCGGTCACGTTGCAGCAGCGGTGCCAGGCGCCGACGGATGCCCAGGTTGATGCGCGCGCGCCGGTCTTCGGCGTAGTAGTTCCACAGGTAGTCGCGCTCGCGGTCGGTGACCATTTCCAGGGTCAGCTCATCGTGGTTGCGTAAAAAGATCGCCCACTGGCAGTTGGCCGGGATTTCCGGGGTCTGGCGCAGGATATCGGTGATCGGGAAGCGGTCTTCCATGGCCAGGGCCATGTACATGCGCGGCATCAACGGAAAGTGGAAGGCCATGTGGCACTCGTCGCCGTCGCCTTCGCCGAAGTACGGGCGCGTGTCTTCCGGCCACTGGTTGGCTTCAGCCAGCAGCATGCGGTCGGGGTAGTTGGCATCGATTTCGGCGCGTATCGCCTTGAGCACGTCGTGGGTTTCGGCGAGGTTCTCGTTGTTGGTCCCGTCGCGTTCGATCAGGTAAGGGATCGCGTCCAGGCGCAGGCCGTCGACACCCAGGTCGAGCCAGAAGCGCATGACGCCGATCACCGCCTTGAGCACCTGCGGGTTGTCGAAGTTGAGGTCCGGCTGGTGGGAGTAGAACCGGTGCCAGAAGTACTGGCCGGCGACCGGGTCCCAGGTCCAGTTGGACTTTTCGGTGTCGAGGAAGATGATGCGCGTACCGTCGTACTTCTGGTCGTCGTCCGACCACACGTAGAAGTCGCGCGCCTTGCTGCCGCGCTTGGCGTGGCGGGCACGCTGGAACCATGGATGCTGGTCGCTGGTGTGGTTGATGACCAGCTCGGTGATCACCCGCAGGCCGCGCTTGTGGGCCTCGGCGATGAAACGGCGGGCGTCGGCCATGCTGCCGTAGTCGGGGTGCACGGCCTTGTATTCGGCGATGTCATAGCCATCGTCACGGCGTGGCGAGGGATAGAACGGCAGCAGCCACAGGGTGTTGACGCCCAGCTCGGCGATGTAGTCGAGCTTGCTGATCAGCCCGGCAAAGTCGCCGATGCCGTCGTTGTTCGAGTCGAAGAACGACTTGATGTGCAGCTGGTAGATGACGGCGTCCTTGTACCAAAGCGGGTCGTCTATGAAGGCTGCCGGGCGGGAACGCTTGGCCATGTGCGACTCCTTTCAATTGCGTGTACAGACATCCGAGCTTGCTCGATCCCTCGTAGGAGCGGGTTTACCCGCGAAGATGACACCGCGGTACCCCGGGGCATGGCACCGGCTTCGCCGGTGTTCGCGGGTAAACCCGCTCCTACATGGGCACATGTCCGAGCCTTGTTAACGGGCTTTCTCGATGCGCCAGATGCCGAACGGCAGGTGCCAGGGCTCTATGCGCATCCATTGGGTCTTGCCGTACCACGACCAGCGGTGGCCGTTCATCAGGTCTTCACCATGAGTTTCGGCGTTGTCGTCCAGCCCCAGCTCCCACAGTGGCAACTCGAAGTGCGCCTCCTGGGCGTTGTGCGGGTCGAGGCTGATGGCCACCAGGATGTAGTTGTCCCGCTCAGGCGTGCGCTTGGCGAAGTACAGAATGTTGTCGTTCCAGCAATTGAAGAAGGCCACGCCCAGGTGGGTTTGCAAGGCGCGGTTCTGCCGGCGGATGCGGTTGAGCTGGGCGATCTCGGCGATGATGTTGCCGGGCTGGGTGAAATCGCGTGGGCGGATTTCGTACTTTTCCGAATCCAGGTACTCCTCCTTGCCCGGCAACGGTGTGCCCTCGCACAGCTCGAAGCCCGAATACATGCCCCACAACCCTGACCCCATGGTCGCCAGCGCCGCACGGATAAGGAAACCTGCGCGGCCTGAGGTGTGCAGGAAAAACGGGTTGATATCCGGTGTATTGACGAAGAAGTTGGGCCGGTAGCACTGGCTCCACGGCGGCTGGTTGAGCTGCTCGAAATATTCGCGCAGCTCCTGCTTGTGGTTGCGCCAGGTGAAATAGGTATAGCTCTGTGCGTAGCCGACCTTGCCCAGCCGCGCCATCATCGCCGGCTTGGTAAAGGCTTCGGCGAGGAAGATGACGTCGGGGTGCTGGCTGCGCACATTGGCGATCAGCCATTGCCAGAACGGCAGCGGCTTGGTGTGCGGGTTGTCGACGCGGAAGGTCTTCACGCCCTCCTCGACCCAGCCCACCACCACGTCGCGCAGGGCCAGCCACAGCGAGGGCACGGCCTCCGGCGCATAGAAATCGACATTGACGATGTCCTGGTACTTTTTCGGCGGGTTTTCGGCGTAGCGGATAGTGCCGTCCGGGCGCCAGCTGAACCAGCCCGGGTGCTCCTTGAGCCAAGGGTGGTCCTGGGAGCACTGGATGGCGAAATCGAGGGCAATTTCCAGGCCGTGCTCCGCTGCCGCAGCCACCAGACGGCGAAAGTCATCGCGGCTACCCAGTTGCGGGTGGATCGCCTCGTGGCCGCCTTCCGGGCTGCCGATGGCATACGGGCTGCCCGGGTCGCCCGGTTCGGCCTTGAGGGCGTTGTTGCGGCCCTTGCGATGCTGCAGGCCGATGGGGTGGATGGGCGGGAAGTACAGCACGTCGAAGCCCATGTCGCGAATCATCGGCAACCGCTCGTGCACGTCGTTGAAGGTGCCGTGGCGCTGCGGGTCGTCGGTTATCGAGCGCGGGAACAGCTCGTACCAGCTGGCGAACAGGGCGGCCGGGCGGTCGACATCAAGGGGGAATTCAGGGCTGCGGGTCAGGTAGCTGCGGTGTTCGGCTTCGCCCATCAGGCGGGCGGTGGTCGGGTCGAGAAACAAGGCCACCTGGTCGTCGGTATTGAGTGCGGGCAGGCGATGCTGCAGGGCCTCGAGTGCCTCGCGCAGGGCGCCGCTGCACAGCTCGATGCCTTTACCCAGCATCAAACGGCCTTCTTCAAGCTCCAGTTTTACCTCGACGCCGGCGTGGTACTTCTTCTCCAGATCGTGGCAATAGGTGGCAAACGGGTCGATCCAGGCCTCGATACTGAACAGGTGCGGGCCCAGCTCGGTAGGGGTGAATTCGGCCAGCCACAGGTCGTTGCCCGGCGACTGCATGGGCACGCAATGCCAACGCCGGCTGTGCGCCTGGCGCCAGTTGAGCATGACCGCCAGGCGGTCGTGGCCGTCGCTGTAGGCCTTGGTGCTGACTGTCACAGGCTGGCCGCTGACGGCCTTGGCGGCGAAGCTGCCGGCGTCGAGCACGGGTTGGGTGTCTTCGATCACAATGCGTGGCGCCAACAGCGCCTGGGCCAGGCTAATGGCCTGGTCCGGGTGATCGTTCGCCATGGGCACGCTTTCAAAGGGCTCGTTTCGTGACATCGACCTTGCTCCCTCAGGCTGGTGGCGGTAAGGGTTCAGAGCCGGGCACAGGCGGGGGGTTCAAAATAATTGAGCGAACGGCAGCTGCCAGCGGTCAGAGCCTACAGTACCTCTTCACTCACCCACGCGAGGTCAGGCCATGAACATTCCTATTCCACCGGAAACCCCCGATCCCAATATCGACGACCCGAGCTTGCCGCCACCCGTACCGGAAGAAGACCCGGACGAGCTGCCGATCAAGCCAACCATGCCGCCAACGGTGGGCGACCCGCCGAGCCAGGAGCCACCGGTGAAGGCTTAAGGGTAGACCACGCAACCTGGTAATTCTGCCAGTCGCATTGTCAGTATTTCGGGGCTACCTTCGTCGTGTAGCCCCAAATTCGCTGCTCTGTAGCACTACCGTCCTCATAAAGGTTCTGAACTTAATGAACTGGTACTTTTATCAAGGCTGGCCTTGTGTAACGACGATAAACGCATTGAGTAAAGTTAGCGTGCTGCAATACCAGCGAAACGCGTTAGCCGTGAAGGCTGCAGACCGTGAGAGAGAGGATTTAGCATTAATTGCAATTGACTCTCAACATACAGCTGCCTGGTATTCAGGCCCATCGCGCACCCAGCCGTTAAAATTTACTGCCTATGGATACAGCGTACCCAAGGTCGGATTACCAGCGGCATTCAAGGGGGAACGATGTGACGAGGTCACAGTCTGCTATCTGCTTGGCAAAGGGTATCGCTTGTACAACCCCACTCTGATGAGGTTTAACAGCCCAGATCGATTCAGTCCATTCGATTATGGCGGAATCAATTGCTACGCATTTGTATCAGGTGACCCGGTAAACTATGACGACCCAACGGGACGCGGCATTGGAAAATTCATCACACATAAACTTGACGCAACCTCCAGCTTTATCACTTTTGGAAAAACGCCGGCAAAACCTTTCAGTGACGTGATTGTCTTTTCGGGCCAGACCCAAAAAAGCACGAATAATAATATGACCTGGATATGGGGGCATGGAAACGGTCATCGGCTTGGCGGCTTAAGCCCGCACAAGCTTGCAAAGCGCCTCTATCAACACAACATCGAACTCCTGGACGGGCCTGTTCTTTTAGCCAACTGCCACGGAGGCGCAAGCGCTGGCACCAACGGCCCCGGCTTCCCTGAAGTTTCGTTTGCTCAACAATTCGCCAATATTACGCAAAAACCCGTGATCGCTTTTACGGGGCGTCTCAATCTGAGAAAGGATGCGCTTGAGTCTCGTCCCGTTATGCACATGATGCTGACCCCTGAAAAGTATCTGGACGCTGGCCCGGTGACGTATTACCCAGAAGCGCTTCCCGAGATGAACAATGTGTCCGCGCCAGTCATTCAATCCGCAAAAGTAAGGCGCTGAAGGCTAAGGTTGCCGAAGTTGCCAGCGAGCTGTGCACGGCGCTGAATGTGTATTGACCGTTCCAGCCGTTCGCGGGTAAAACCGCTCTCACAGGGATTGCGCCAACCTTGCAAGTAGCGCTGTCCCTGTAGGAGCGGGTTTACCCGCGAAGAGGCC
This sequence comes from Pseudomonas sp. JR33AA, assembly GCF_021378985.1. NCBI lineage: Bacteria > Pseudomonadati > Pseudomonadota > Gammaproteobacteria > Pseudomonadales > Pseudomonadaceae > Pseudomonas > Pseudomonas sp. JR33AA. The sequence continues at coordinate 22,720 of NZ_JAJSAW010000009.1, read as the reverse complement.
GGCCGCGCCAGCACATCAACCCGCAGATGCAGCCGCAATCTCCGCCACACTGATCTCACGCATCCGGAACTTTTGCACCTTCCCCGTCACCGTCATCGGGAAATCGTCGACGAAGCGGATGTACCGCGGCACCTTGAAGTGGGCAATGCGCGCCTTGCACCAGCCCTGCAGTTCCTCGACCGTGGCGCTGTGCCCCGGGTGCAGCTTGATCCAGGCGACGATCTCTTCGCCATAGCGGCTGCACGGAATGCCGATCACCTGCGCATCGGCCACCGCCGGGTGGGTGTAGAAAAACTCTTCCAGCTCACGCGGGTAAATGTTCTCGCCGCCGCGAATGATCATGTCCTTATTGCGCCCGACGATGCGCACATAGCCCTGCTCGTCCATCACCGCCAGGTCACCCGAATGCATCCAGCCGGCCGGGTCAATGGCGTCCGCCGTGGCCTGGGGGTTGTCCCAATAGCCCAGCATCACGCTGTAACCGCGGGTGCACAACTCGCCAATCTCACCGCGGGCGACGATGCAGCCGTCGGTGTCCACCAGTTTGTTTTCCAGCTGCGGCTGGGTGCGGCCGACGGTGGTCACGCGCAGCTCCAGGTCGTCGTCCGGGCCGGTCTGCAGCGACACCGGGCTGGTTTCGGTCATGCCGTAGGCGATCTGCACTTCTGCCATGTGCATCTGGTCGATGACCCGTCGCATCACTTCGATCGGGCACGTGGCGCCGGCCATGATGCCGCTGCGCAGGGTCGACAGGTCCATGTGTCCACGCGCTGGGTGATCGAGCATGGCGATGAACATGGTCGGCACGCCATAGAGGATGGTGGCGCGCTCTTCGGCCACGGCGCGCAAGGTAAGTTCGGCGTCGAAAGCATCGTTGGGGTAGATCATGGTGCTGCCGTGGGTGATGCAGCCGAGGTTGGCCATGACCATGCCGAAGCAATGGTAAAGCGGCACCGGGATCACCATACGGTCGCGGGCCGTCAGGCCAAGGCTTTCACCCACCATGAAACCGTTGTTGAGGATGTTGTAGTGACTGAGCGTGGCACCTTTGGGCGCACCGGTGGTGCCGGAGGTGTACTGGATATTTACCGGCTGGTCGAACTGCAGGCTCTGCTGGCGGACTGTGCAGGCTTCGGCAGGCGTCTGCCCTGCCCGCTCAGCCAATGCGTGCCAGGGCAGGAAGCCGGCAGGCGGGTTGGCGGCCAGGCTGATGACGCCACGCAACTCGGGCAGGCATTCACTGGCCAGCTCACCAGGCCGGGCGCTGACCAGTTCAGGCACCAGCGCCTGCACCATGGCGTGGTAATCAGACGTCTTGAAGGCTTCGGCGCAGACCAGCCAGCGGCAGCCGGACTGACGCAACACATATTCCAGTTCGCCCACACGGTAGGCCGGGTTGATGTTGACCAGGATGGCGCCGACCTTGGCACTGGCCAGCTGCAAGATGCACCACTGTGCGCAATTGGGCGACCAGATGCCAACACGGTCGCCGGTGTTCACGCCCAGTGCGATCAGGGCGCGGGCGTGTATTTCGACCTGTTCGGCCAGCTGCCGCCAGCTGTAACGCAGGCCCTGGTGGCGGGACACCAGGGCCTCGCTGTCGCAACAGCGGGCCACGGTGGCATCGAAGGCCTGGCCGATGGTCTGGGTCAGCAAGGGTCGGTCCTGGCGACCGCGGGTATAGCTCGGTTGACTCATGGGTGTCCCTTCTTGTGGTTGTTTTGGGCACGGCTGAAGCAAGCGGGAATACTCTGGCGCAGATTTACGTTTACGTAAAGGTGACGAGTGGATTGACAGTGCCTCGCCGCAGGTTTACGTTAACGTAAAGGTGATGAACGATACCGGAACCTCCGGCATGACGCCGACCCTTGTAGGAGCGGGCTTGCCCGCGAATGCGATCACCAGGCAATGACGGTGGTCCTGCTGACGCATTCGCGGGCAAGCCCGCTCCTACAGGGGTCAGCGGATAGCCCTTGAGCTACCGTGTTACCCAATTTCCAAGAACAAGAAGGTGCCCCAGCATGCATTACCCCTCCCTGAACTTCGCCCTGGGCGAAACCATCGACATGCTCCGCGACCAGGTCCGCACCTTCGTCGCCGCCGAACTGGCCCCGCGCGCCGCGCAGATCGACCACGACAACCTGTTCCCCGCCGACATGTGGCGCAAGTTCGGCGACATGGGCCTGCTGGGCATCACCGTACCGGAAGAGTACGGCGGCGCTGGCCTGGGCTACCTGGCCCATGTGGTGTCGATGGAAGAAATCAGCCGTGGCTCAGCCTCGGTGGCGCTGTCCTACGGTGCCCATTCCAACCTGTGCGTCAACCAGATCAACCGCAACGGCACCCACGAGCAGAAGCTCAAGTACCTGCCCAAGCTGATCAGCGGCGAGCACATTGGCGCCTTGGCCATGAGCGAGCCCAATGCGGGCTCCGACGTGGTGTCGATGAAGCTGCGCGCAGAAAAACGCGGCGATCACTACGTGCTCAACGGCAGCAAGACCTGGATCACCAACGGCCCCGATGCCAATACCTACGTGATTTACGCCAAGACCGACCTGGACAAGGGGGCGCACGGCATCACCGCGTTCATCGTCGAGCGTGACTGGAAGGGCTTCAGCCGCAGCAACAAGTTCGACAAGCTGGGCATGCGTGGGTCCAACACCTGCGAGCTGTTCTTCGATGGCGTGGAAGTGCCGGCAGAGAACATTCTGGGCCAACTCAACGGCGGCGTGCGCGTCCTGATGAGCGGCCTGGACTACGAACGTGTGGTGCTGTCCGGCGGCCCGACCGGCATCATGCAAAGCTGCATGGACCTGGTGGTGCCGTATATCCACGACCGCAAGCAATTCGGCCAGAGCATCGGCGAGTTCCAGCTGATCCAGGGCAAGATTGCCGACATGTACACCCAGCTCAATGCCAGCCGCGCCTACCTGTATGCCGTGGCCCAGGCGTGCGACCGTGGCGAGACCACCCGCAAGGACGCTGCCGGCGTGATCCTGTACACCGCCGAGCGTGCTACGCAAATGGCCCTGGAGGCGATCCAGATTCTTGGCGGCAATGGCTATATCAACGAATTCCCAGCTGGCCGCCTGTTGCGCGACGCCAAGCTGTACGAAATCGGTGCCGGCACCAGCGAAATCCGCCGGATGCTGATCGGCCGCGAACTGTTCAACGAAACCCGCTGAACATAAGGGACGGGCGCACATGGCTACCTTGCACACCCAGATCAACCCGCGTTCGGCAGAATTTGCCGTCAACAGCGCGGCCATGCTCGAACAGGTCCAGGCCCTGCGCGGCCTGCTTGCCCAGGTTGCCCAAGGCGGCGGGCCCAAGGCCCAGGAACGGCATACCTCGCGTGGCAAACTGCTGCCGCGCGAGCGTATCGACCGCCTGCTGGACCCGGGCTCGCCGTTCCTTGAGATCGGCCAGTTGGCCGCCCATGAGGTGTACGGCGAAGACGTGCCAGCGGCGGGCGTGATCGCCGGCATCGGCCGCGTGGAAGGCGTGGAATGCATGATCGTGGCCAACGACGCCACGGTAAAAGGCGGTTCGTACTACCCGCTGACGGTGAAGAAGCACCTGCGTGCACAAACCATCGCCCTGCAGAACCGCCTGCCGTGCATCTACCTGGTGGACTCCGGCGGCGCCAACCTGCCGCGCCAAGACGAAGTGTTCCCCGACCGCGAGCATTTCGGGCGCATCTTCTTCAACCAGGCCAACATGAGCGCGCAAGGCATCCCGCAGATCGCCGTGGTGATGGGCTCGTGCACCGCTGGCGGCGCGTACGTGCCGGCGATGGCCGACGAAGCGATCATGGTGCGCCAGCAGGCGACCATCTTCCTTGCAGGCCCGCCGCTGGTAAAAGCCGCCACCGGTGAAGTGGTGAGCGCCGAAGATTTGGGCGGCGCCGATGTGCATTGCCGCACCAGCGGCGTGGCCGACCACTATGCCGACAACGACGAACATGCCCTGGCCCTGGCCCGGCGCAGCGTGGCCAACCTCAACTGGCACAAGCAGGGCAAGCTACAACGCCTGGCACCCGTGGCGCCGCTGTATGCGGCCGATGAGCTGTACGGCGTGGTGCCGGCCGATGCCAAGCAACCGTTCGATGTGCGCGAGGTGATCGCCCGCCTGGTCGATGGCTCGGTGTTCGATGAATTCAAGGCACTGTTTGGCACCACCCTGGTGTGCGGCTTCGCCCACCTGCACGGCTACCCGGTGGCGATCCTCGCCAACAACGGCATCCTGTTCGCCGAAGCCGCGCAAAAAGGTGCGCACTTCATCGAACTGGCGTGCCAGCGGGGTATCCCGCTGCTGTTCCTGCAGAACATCACCGGCTTCATGGTGGGCAAGAAATACGAAGAAGGCGGCATCGCCAAGCACGGCGCCAAGCTGGTCACTGCCGTGGCCTGCGCCCAGGTGCCGAAGTTCACGGTGATCATCGGCGGCAGCTTTGGTGCCGGCAACTACGGCATGTGCGGCCGCGCCTACGACCCGCGCTTCCTGTGGATGTGGCCCAACGCGCGGATTGGCGTGATGGGCGCCGAACAGGCCGCCGGCGTGCTGGCCCAGGTCAAGCGCGAGCAAAGTGAACGCAGCGGCCAGCCCTTCAGTGCCGAGGATGAGGCCAGGCTCAAGCAGCCGATCCTCGACCAGTACGAACGTCAGGGCCACCCCTACTATTCCAGCGCCCGCCTGTGGGACGACGGCGTCATCGACCCGGCACAGACCCGCGATGTACTCGGCCTGGCGTTGTCCGCCGCGCTGAACGCGCCGATCGAACAGAGCCGCTTCGGCATTTTCCGGATGTGACCCATGAGCGATTTCAGCACCCTCGAAGTGATCCGCGACCCACGCGGCTTTGCCACCCTGTGGTTAAGCCGCGAGGACAAGAACAACGCCTTCAACGCGCAGATGATCCGCGAGCTGATCGTGGCCATCGACCAGTTGGCCGAAGACGCCAGCCTGCGCTTTGTGCTGCTGCGCGGCCGTGGCCGGCACTTCAGCGCCGGTGCCGACCTGGCCTGGATGCAGCAGTCGGCACAACTGGACTTCAACACCAACCTGGATGATGCCCACGAACTGGGCGAGCTGATGTACGCCCTGCACCGCCTCAAGGCCCCGACCCTGGCCGTGGTGCAAGGCGCAGCCTTCGGCGGCGCCCTGGGCCTGATCAGCTGCTGCGACATGGCCATCGGCGCCGAAGACGCCCAGCTGTGCCTGTCGGAAGTGCGCATCGGCCTGGCCCCGGCAGTGATCAGCCCGTTCGTGGTCAAGGCCATTGGCGAACGCGCCGCGCGCCGCTACGCCCTCACCGCCGAGCGTTTCACTGGCGTGCGCGCCCGCGAGCTGGGCCTGTTGGCCGAGGTGTACCCGGCCAGCGAACTGGACGACCAGGTCGAGGCCTGGGTAAGCAACCTGCTGCAGAACAGCCCACAAGCGTTGCGCGTCACCAAGGACCTGCTGCGAGAAGTGGACGACGGCGAACTCAGCCCGGCCCTGCGCCGCTACTGCGAAAACACCATCGCCCGCATCCGCGTCAGCGCCGAAGGCCAGGAGGGCCTGCGCGCTTTCCTGGAAAAACGCCGCCCTGCCTGGCAAACCGATGACAAGAAGGAGCCGCGCCCATGAGCCGCCCCGCTTTGACCACCCTGCTGGTCGCCAACCGCGGCGAAATCGCCTGCCGGGTGATGCGTACCGCCAAGGCCATGGGCCTGACCACCGTTGCCGTGCACAGCGCCACCGACCGTGACGCCCGGCACTGCCGCGAAGCCGACATCCGCGTCGACCTGGGCGGCAGCAAGGCAGCCGAAAGCTACCTGCTGGTCGATAAGCTGCTGGCCGCAGCCAAGGCCAGCGGCGCCCAGGCCATCCACCCAGGTTATGGCTTTTTGTCCGAGAACGCAGGTTTCGCCCGCGCCATCGAGCAGGCGGGGCTGATCTTCCTCGGCCCACCGGCCAGCGCCATCGACGCCATGGGCAGCAAATCGGCAGCCAAGGCGCTGATGGAAGCAGCCGGCGTGCCATTGGTACCGGGCTACCATGGCGAGGCCCAGGACCTGGACACCTTCCGCGCCGCGGCCGAGCGCATCGGCTACCCGGTGCTGCTCAAGGCCAGCGCTGGCGGCGGTGGCAAGGGCATGAAAGTGGTCGAGGAAGAAAGCCAACTGGCCGACGCCCTGGCCTCGGCCCAGCGTGAAGCCCAGTCGTCGTTCGGCGATGCGCGCATGCTGGTGGAAAAGTACGTGCTCAAGCCACGCCACGTGGAGATTCAGGTGTTCGCCGACCAGCACGGCAACTGCCTGTACCTCAATGAGCGCGACTGCTCGATCCAGCGCCGCCACCAGAAGGTGGTCGAAGAAGCCCCCGCCCCCGGCCTCTCGCCAGCACTGCGCCAGGCCATGGGCGAGGCCGCTGTGCGCGCGGCGAAAGCCATCGGCTATGTGGGCGCTGGCACAGTAGAGTTTCTGCTGGATGCCCGCGGCGAATTCTTCTTCATGGAGATGAATACCCGCCTGCAAGTGGAACACCCGGTCACCGAAGCCATTACCGGCCTGGACCTTGTTGCCTGGCAAATTCGCGTGGCCTGCGGCGAAGCCCTGCCGATCACACAGGAACAGGTGCCGCTGATCGGCCATGCCATCGAAGTCCGCCTGTATGCCGAAGACCCGGCCAACGATTTTTTACCCGCGACCGGCAAATTGGCGCTGTACCGTGAATCGGCGCCTGGCGAAGGCCGGCGGGTGGACAGTGGGGTCAGCGAAGGCGATGTGGTGTCGCCGTTCTACGACCCGATGCTGGGCAAGCTGATTGCCTGGGGTGAAAACCGCGAACAGGCACGCCTGCGCTTGCTGGCCATGCTCGACGAGTTTGCCATTGGTGGATTGAAGACCAACATCGCCTTCCTGCGCCGCATTCTCGCTCACCCGGCATTTGCTGCGGCGGAGCTGGATACCGGCTTCATTCCGCGTCATCAGGCAGTTCTGCTGCCTGCGCCGCAAGCATTGCCGGCAACCTTCTGGGAAGCGGCCGCAGAGGCGTGGCTGCAGGGCCAGGGGGCGCATCAGCGCGAAGACGACCGCCATTCGCCTTGGGGCGGGCGTAACGGCCTGCGCTTGGGCCTGCCGGCACGCAGCAGCTTGCATCTGGTGAGTGCTGGGCAAGATCAGGCAGTGGCCCTGGAACGCAGCGCTGCTTCTACCTGGCAGCTGCAGGGTGAGCAGTTGGTGCATGACCAGAACGGCGTGCGTCGCCAGCATCTGGCAATCCGTCGGGGTGGCACGCTGTACCTGCACTGGGATGGTGAAATGCATGCCATCGAAGCTTTCGACCCGATTGCCGAGGCTGAAGCCAACCACAGCCATCAGGGTGGGATGGGTGCGCCCATGAACGGCAGTATCGTGCGGGTGCTGGTCGAACCTGGCCAGGTGGTGGAAGCCGGTACTGCGCTGGTGGTACTGGAGGCCATGAAGATGGAGCACAGCATTCGTGCGCCGCATGCCGGCACGGTGAAGGCGCTGTTCTGCCTGGAGGGGGATATGGTCAGCGAAGGGACTGTGCTGGTCGAACTGGCTGAGTGAGGCGGGGGGGCTTGGCTTGAGTTTTGGGGCGCCTTCGAGATCGAGCGCCGCCCCAAAACCCAAGACTTGCACCCTCCAGCCCCATCACCCACTCAACCCCATTCAAAAGGCCCCATGTACCCGCACCACCACTCCCAGAAACGCGCATCCTTCTTCACACAAAACCGTCGGATAGCGCGTATTCAGTGGCCTGAGCATCTTGTCCCCACCCTCTTCGACCAACTGCCGCAATACCGCCGGGCGCCCCGGCTGCCGTGCAATGACCAACCTGCCGGGCTGTGCCTCCAGCCCGGTATCCACCAGCACGCGCATGCCCTCGGGCACGCTCTTGCCACTGGCCGCGTTCATCGAGTCGTTTTCCACCACCAGCCAGAACGCATTGCCGGCGGGCATATAGTCCGTCTGCTCATGGGACGTGCTCGTTTCAGGCAATGGCCCCTGCAGGTCAGCCCAACTCAGCACCGGGAAGCGGAAGCTGGCATAGAGCAGCGCCTCGGCCGAAACCGGCTGCTCGGCCGTATAGTGCCCTTGCGCTTCACGCACGATGTCGCGCTCGACCACCATGACCTGGGCCTCCAGAAACACCAGCCCAAGCTTCTCCAGCTTTTCATTGATGGTTTCCAGCGTCGGCCGACGCGTGCCACGCAGCCAATGTCCCACGCCCCCCTGCGTCATGCCCAGGCGTTCGGCCAGTTGGAGCTGACTGAGGTTATGTTCGCGCTTGTAGCGCTTGAGAAATGCGTTCCAGTTTTCCATGAGCGGCAACAATACGGACTGTATTAACTGCTGCAATACACAATCTGAATTATTTATTTGGCACTTTATAGTACAGCTTGACCTATTCTGTGATTCCAGTGTGCTTGAAGGGACATCAGCAGGTATTGCCATGAAACCATCGAAAAACGACGAAACAGATCTCGACAGCGAAGCCGCTCGCCGCGCGCTCGACTACTACCTCAATCCCAACCCGCCGCGGCCCACCCTGGACAACAGGATCTGGACCCTGCACGAAGGCGTAACCGGCGACCAGGCCCAGGAACACGCCATCGCCCTACTGCGCTGCGCTGCTGCCACTGCCCAGGAAACCGCCACCCACCAGCACGGCAGCCAGCGTGAACTGACGTTCGCGTTGATGCACATGATGGACATGGCTCGCGCACTGCTGGAGCACAAACGCACCGAGTGACCGAATTGATAGACAAAAAGAAGGGAGAGAACGTGATAGCCAAGTAACGGCAAAGGCCCCGATTGCCGGGACAAGGAAGCGCGCCGGTAAAACTTTTTTACCGGATTAGCGAAAATTCATTTGACTGGCAAATGATAACGATTATTATTGCACTCAGCTGATCGCGAGATCTGCTGGATAACCTGAAAGCTTAGGTCGCTCTCAGATTATCTCCTCATCAGGCTAATCACGGTTTTTGACCCGGCTTTTTGCCGGGTCTTTTTTTTGGCTCTTCAGGCTAATGAAGATCGTGATGGCGCGCATGATAGCAAAGGTGTTTCAGGGCGTGAACGCTCGTTACAAAACTTTGCGGAATCAGCACTTGAGAATCAATCTCGTTTCACCTACGCTGTTTCCGCATCAAGGAAGATGCCCCCTTCCCCCCTTCGTAGAGCAAGGAGCTGTCCATGACCCGTCTGCTGCTGCCCCTTGAGCACCCCACTCCTGCTGCCGAGCACGATGCCGACGATGCCCTGCTGCATGCACTGAAGCGGCTACCGCGGCGCGTACAGCAAGTATTCCTGCTCAACCGCCTCGATCAGTTGGACTTCGCCAGCATTGCTGTGCGCCTTGACCTGCCACTGGCGAGTATCGAGCGCAACATGGGCCAGGCGCTGCAGGCGGGCCGCTCGCACCGGGATGTGTTGGCGAGCGTGGCCGGGCAATGGTATGTGCGCTTGCAGAGCCCGCAGGTGACAGCGTGCGAGCGGATCGACTTCCGCCGCTGGCTGGATGCCGATGCAGCGAACTTGCAGGCGTTCCACGATACGGAACTGCGGTGGCGCAGCCTGCTGGCGCCGGCACGGCAATTGGGCCAGGACGGCTGGTATCGGCAAGGCCGAGCGGCGCTGTCACTGGGTGGCTGCTCGGTTGCGGTAGGGCTGGGTGTGGCGGCGTTGGTGCTGGTTGGGTTCTGGGCTTGATCAGCGCTTGAGCATGCCTGTACTTCCCCGCCTTTTGCACCGCCTCCTGCTTACATGACAGGCACATCCGCCTGTTCGACCAATGCCACCTTGGCTGGCTGTTGCAACAACCCTCGGGGCAACCGAAAGCCTTTGAACGGTTGTTGAGTAATTGGGTTGAAGGCCTTTTCCGCGTTCAGCCGGTAACGCATCACCCCATCACCCGTTTTGAAGCTCAGGTCCACGCTGGTTGCCGTACGCCCATTGAGCATACCGCGGCTCAGCAGGCGGAACATCGACCAAGGTCCTCGATACTCCAGGCTGCTGCTATTGCCGTTCTGCCTGAGCAGGGTCAGGTTGCTGCGCACGTGTTGCCCCAAGGTATTGGGCCAGACAATGCCGGTGATCTGGCTTGGGCCGTGAGTGTAGGAAATCAGCTGACCATCCAGATCCAGCAGGCTGGTGCGTTGATTTGCACTGAGCCCCAACGGCTCGATGCTGAACTGCACGCTGAGGTTACCGCGCTGATCAAAGAACGTTTCGCGGATGCGATCGGCCAGTTCCAGTTGCTCGATCACATCGGCACGGATCAGGGAACGCTCCTGCACACCCGTCTGCAAGGCTTCCAGATTGTCCTTGAGGAAAAGCTTCAGGTATTGATCCTGGAACTGCTGCAGTCGCCCATTCGGCCCGAAGAACGCTTCAAAGTCTTCCAGCGAAGCGTCGGGTGCCCTGACTACGAATGGGTAGCGCTCTGCCAGGCGCTGCTGAAAGAAGCTGTAGACTTCAGCATCCCACCGCCGCTCCAGCTCGCGCAGCGCTTCAACGTTCAGCACTTGCGCCGTTTGATCTGCCACCTTTCTGACGTGATGATTGATGGGCTCCGGCAAGCCAGTGGCGACGCGTAGCAAGGTGCCGATGGGGTCGTGCCCGGTCATTGAAAAGCGCTGATGCACCGCGTGCAGCGCGGCCTTGCCGCGGTCTGGGCTACCCTGTACCGCCTTGGCATAGTCGTGGACGGCGGCTATGGCTGCGTGCGTTTCATCGTAGTAACTCGGTTTTTCGCCTGCAGCGTGCAACATGGCGCTCAAGCCTGCAAACGCCCGCTGGATAGCCAGCGCCTGTTGTTGCTCGGGCCTGCTGTTGACCGATACAAGCGACGGGGCTTCATCCGCCACGCCAACATTCACCGGCGATAACAGCGAACTGTTGTCGCGAACCGTCTCCAGCAATCGGTGCAACGGCGCCGCTGGCCCGGCCAACTGTTCAAGGACCGTGACACCATGGTCCAGGTCCCGAAAATCCGCCACGGTGAATGCGTTCAAGGCGCGGCGCCAGCTGTCGATGTAGTCGGCGCTGTACAGATTGCGCAGGCGTTCGTTCAGCGCAGCCTGGTCGGCGTCGGAGTAGTCCAGTTGAGCACGTTCCCCCAGTGCCCACTGGTCGATCATTGCCATTTCCGTAAAGCGTTGACTACGCGGTTCAAAGTACTCCCTGAAGCCTTTGGCGGTGAGCATGGGCGCCAGCAAGACACCATTGTCGCCCTGGCTCGAGCCGGAAGACGGCTGATAAACGACATCGAACGCAGGCCCCACCTGATGACGCAGGTCCAGACCGGCATGCAACTGCTCCTGGGCCTGCTGCTTCAGGCCCGCATACACGCGTTGTGGCAACGGCACCTTGCGCAAGGTCTGCTGCACGTCACTGACACGCTGGCGATACTGCGGCAGGTCGGTATCCGCGTAGGCCAGGGCATACTTCAGGTGCTGCATGAGGTCACGTTGCAGCTGCCCCTGGCCGGGGAAGGCCTGTTGCCACTGTCGCGCCATCCAGTCCTCGACCCATTCCGCTCGGCGGTTGCGCCGGTCCTCAAGCATCCGGTAAACCCGCAGCGCGCCCATTTGCTGCTCGCTGCCGGGGGGCGCCGCATCCATGGCATCGATCACGCCGCTGGCCAATGCAGGCAAGAAGCGCCTGGACAACAAGCTGAGGTACGCCTCATCCACGGTCGGCCCGATGGCACGGCCCTGGTACAGCCCCAGATCAGCAACTCCGGGCCACGCAGCGCGGTAGTCGCCAAACACGGCTACCGCATCGCGGATCTGGTCCAGCGGCTCCAGCAAGTTGCGCCCGGTCGGGTCCAGACGCTGATCCACTTCGTGATGGCTGTACTCCCGGCTCTGGGCCAGCACGCTGGCAGCCTTGACGCCATTGATGTCGAAGTAACGATGCCAGCTGGCGATGGCGACGCAAAAGCCCAGAACGCCTACAGAACACCCCATCCACAGCAATTGGCGCTTGCGCCGTGCCACCCTGACGTTGTCGCCGGCAAGGCCGGCCTCTTTGTAGATGACCCGTCCAAAGGCCTGTTGAATGAAATAGGCCAACGCCTTGCCCTGCGTCTTGCCCTCAAGCAAGGGGAGGCTGGTCGTGTAAGGCTGCGCCGCCTCGCGGACAAAGGCGTTGCGCACGTCACCGTGCTGTACCACTGACGACCAATACACGCCGCGCACCAACGCCGGGGTGGTGAAACGGTCACTTGCCAAGGTCTCGCGCAAAAAGCCCAGCAGTATTGGGCGCAACCCGAGCAACTGCCTGTGCAGTGAGTAGAGCCGGGAACGCGACGCGGGGCTACCCTGCACGTCCAGCTGATCGATCACCTGCTCGAACAGCTGCTCCAGCAACCGATCGTAATGTTCACCATACTCGCCTAGCCAGGCGTCGAAGGTGTCGACTGCATCCAGCTTGAAGGTGAATCCAAACAGGCTGTTGCGCTTGGCGGCCGAAAGCTTGCTGTAGAACGGGTCGAAGCCGTCCAGCAGATCGAATTTGCTCAACACGACATACAGCGGCAAGCGCGAGCCCAACTGGCTGCTCGCCTCGTAAAGACGCGTGCGCAGCAGGTGGGCAAGTGCCGTGCGTTGCTCGACGGTCCCGTGCAGTAGCGCGGGCAGGTCGACAACCAGCACCAGGCCGTTGAGGGCTCTCTGGCTTCGGTTGCGCTGCAGCCAATCCAACAGATGCTGCCACAGTTTGGCCTGGGTGCCAGACGGTACCGAGGATTCGGCGTCAGTGGCGTCATTGCTGCGCGAATCTACGGGGCCGTTCTGGCTGATAAAGGCACCGGGCGGGTCAATGATCACCGCATCATTGCTGATCCACCATCCCACGGGGTAGGCGAGCGCCTGCGCTGGCCGGCCTCGTGCCTGGGCCTTGTCGATACGGGTCAACGAAAAACATTGATCGGTGCTGTCAATAAAGCTGCTCTTGCCGGACTGCCTGGCGCCCAGCACGAGGTACCACGGCAATCGGTACAGCGCGCGACGCCCACCGGCATTGTCCAGGTAGCGCGCAAGCGCTTGGCTCAACGCCTTCTCTTGTGCATGAACGAACGGTTGCGCCGAATCCAGCTCGGCGGCCATTGCCTGCTGCCGTTCCGCTTGCAAGCGCCGAAAGCGCGCTCTCAGGACGACCAACCAGCACAACAGCGCCACCAACACGAACATCAGGCTAACCACACTGCGATGTGCCACACTGGCCAACGGCTGCTGATCGCGCCACGTCCATTGCGGGCCAAGCCACCAGATGGCGACCAGCATCAGCACAGCGCCAAGCCCAAGTAGCAGCGGCATTGCCAGACCGATACGGGTCATCAGCGGCCAGCCCCAACGTTTGAGGTGCTTCCAGAGTTGATTCATCGAGGCTCCTGCTCCTTGTACTGATCAGCCAGTACGTGGGATGACGCGTATTGTTGAAGCCGCTGAAATACCTCGGGCTCCCAGTCGCTGGCGGTGGTTTGCTGCATTGTTCGCGCTACCCCGGCGCACAGGTCCTGGGCTAACCAGGACACGCCGCGTGCGGCCAACAGATCGGCTGCGATGACGGTGGTATGACAGCGCTCGCGAGGGGCTCGAAAATCGGCCTGCATCTCCTGCAGCCTTAGCAACACCGGTTCCACGCCGCCGCCTTCCAGCTGGCTGACCAGTTCTTCGCGAAGGCTGGTGAACTCTTGGGAAGCTCCAGCTTGCTCGGATTGCCCGTCTGCCCGTCTGAGCCAGGCCAGGCATTGGTCGTCGACAAACACCCGACCGTCGCTGAAGCACAGCTGCTGCAGCGCAGGCATACGCAGCACGAAACGAGCGGTCGCCGCACGGATGGCCTCAGCCACTTCGCCCATCGCCAGCCGGGACGCGGCGGTTGCGGCCAGGAAGCTGCCGCGAATCCAGAAGGGAGAAGCCGTCACACTCTTTTCAACCCGCTGCAGCAACGCCGCGTCGATGGCGGTGCCGGCGATGGCCTCCTCGTACTCACTGGCAATATCCCGCGGCACTGCCATCAACTCTGTACGGTTGCCCTGCTGGGTTTGCGGTGCGGCCTGAATGTGGGCCCACAGACCGAAGCGACGCAGTTGGTACCCGGTCGGGTCGTAAGGGTCCTGCTGGTTGATCAGCTCGGCCATGCTCAATATGGCTCGGCGCGTCTCGCGCTCGTTACCGATCGACAGGCGTGGTTTCGGCGTGGCGATGACATCAGCCAGCGGCGCAGGTTGGGGGCTCTCCACCGGGGCTTTGGGCGCATCGCGCTCGCCAATACCGTTGGCAAGCGCCGTGTGTTTGCACAACAGGCGCTCCAGCTCGCCCAGGACAGCCGGATCAAGCTGGGCCGCTTCCTGCTGACGTATCAAACGGGCCAATGCACGCTTCGCCGCTGCGGCGTGGGCCGGGGTGTACGTGAAACGATCAAGGCGCGGCAGCGCATCGATCAAGCGATTGAGCACCAGGCCAACGACCTTGCGCTTGTTCAGGAAGCCTTTCGGGCCAGGCGATGGATGAGCGGTTTCCCAATAGTGCTCGATCATTGCGCCCAGCAACGCCAAGGTAAACCCCCAGCGCTCCCAGCAACCGCTGCGCAGCCACGCAACGCTCAAGTGCGCGACGATCCGCAGATGCTTGCACTGTCGCTCCAGATACTGAACAGAGGCCTCTTCGATGTAGGCCCAGTCGATAGACGCTTCCTGCAGCCCACCCAGCTTGACCATCTCCTGGTCAATGGCTTGGTAGGTTTCGTCTTCCACATCGAACAGCCCCGCCGGCACCTGGTTATCAATGGGTGCGAGCAACCGTGTGATTGCGTGCGCCTCCACCTCAGCTACCAGCGACATGTCTTGCGCGCCTCGTCGATAAGCGGGTCCAGCCCCTGAGCGTCGAAAACGAGGCCATCAACGGCCGGGTGGTCGCTCTCCACGTGAAGGCGATTGGCCCCGGTCAATTGCTTGATATTGGACACGATCCGTGGGCAATCCTGCGAGGCGCGGGTTAAGGCAGGCATTAACAAAAACAGCAATGAAAGTGCGACGCCACCTGCATAACGAATAATCATCTCAGCTTAACGCCCCCGCTCAAATAGTACACATGCGCCAGCACTAACCCAGCCACATCAATATTGAAAAAGAGGCTAGTCCATAAACTCAACTCGCTTCAAGAAATTATTTTGTTACATATTCGAACTCGACGCTCGGCAATTATCAAGCGCATGGTTTTTACGCAATGTGGAACTCAAACCACAGGGAACATGTTTATCTTATGTTTAACACGCAAGCCTTACTTGTAGGAAACGCCCTACATATAAACCCTACATTAGAAAAGATATTTAACCATGACTAAACCCTCCGGCTCCGTTGCGCCCAAAGAACGCATCAACATCAAATATGTGCCCGCGACCGGTGACGAGCAGGCCGAGGTAGAGCTGCCGCACAAGATGATGGTGCTGGGTGACTTCGGCCTCGATGACAGCCGCGCCCTCGAAGACCGTCAGGTCATGCGCATCGATAAACACACCTTCAACAACGTGTTGAACGACGCCGATGTGAGCCTGGTCATGTAGGTGCCCTCCGCGCTTGACGCTACGCCGGATGCAGCGCTGGCAGTCAACCTGCAATTCAAGTCTATCCAGGACTTCGGGCCAGACCGCATCGCACGCCAGGTGCCCGAGCTGCACAAGCTGCTGCAGCTGCGTGAAGCGCTGGTCGCCCTGAAAGGCCCGATGGGCAACGTGCCCACCTTCCGCAAACAGCTGCAGCATTTCCTGAACGACGCGCAGGCCCGCAGGCAACTCGCGCAAGAATTGGACCTGGTGCTTGAAGCGCCAAAAGCAGACTGAGACAACGGAGCGTCCACATGCCAAAGCCAAACACAACTGTCACAGTTGAAACACAGGCCGAAACACTCAGCCATGCCACTTTGCTCGACCAGATCATGGCAGAGACCAAGTTGGTTCCCACACAAGAGGGTTACCAAGTGGCCAGGCAGGGTGTATCCGCCTTCATTGCCGACATTCTACAAAGTCATGACCCAGATCAATTAATCGACAAGCACCGTGTCGACCAGATGATTGCCGAGCTGGATCGGGTCCTCAGCAAGCAGATGGATACCATTCTGCATGCCCCCGCATTCCAGCAACTTGAATCCTCGTGGCGCAGCCTCAAACTTCTGGTCGACCGCACGGACTTTCGCGAGAACATCAAGCTCGAAGTCTTGCATGTCAGCAAGGCAGACTTGCTCGATGACTTCGAGAACGCCGCGGACATTACCTGCAGTGGTATTTATAAACACGTCTACACCGCCGGTTACGGCCAGTTCGGTGGCGAGCCGGTCGCGGCCATGGTAGGCAACTACCACTTCGGCCCCTCTTCGCCTGATATCAAACTGCTGAGCTACATGGCGTCCGTCGGTGCCATGTCGCATGCGCCCTTCATTGCGGCACCCTCCCCGGAGTTCTTCAACCTGAGCAGCTTCGAAGAGCTACCCAATCTGAAGGAAATCAAAGACATCTTCGCCGGCCCAAGGCATGCCAAGTGGCGCGCGTTCCGCGAGAGCGAAGATGCCCGCCACACCGCGCTGACCGGGCCGCGCTTCATGCTGCGCTCCGCCTACCACCACCAGGACCAGCCGATCAGCAGCTTCAACTACGATGAGAACATCAACGGCCGGCATGACAATTACCTGTGGGGCAGCTCTGCCTTCCTGTTGGCCAGCTGCATCAACGACAGCTTTGCCCGCTACCGCTGGTGCCCCAACATCATCGGCCCGCAATCAGGCGGTGCCGTCGAGGGCCTGCCGGTGCACCTCTACGAATCGCTGGGTCAGTTGCAGGCCAAGATTCCGACCGAGGTACTGATTTCCGACCGCAAGGAATTCGAGCTGGCCGAAGAGGGCTTTATCGCCCTGACCATGCGCAAGGACAGCGACAACGCCGCGTTCTTCTCGGCCAACTCGGTGCAGAAGCTGAAAAACTTCCCCAGGACACCCGAAGGCCTGCAGGCACAGACCAACTACAAGCTCGGCACCCAACTGCCCTACCTGTTCATCGTCAATCGCCTGGCCCACTACATCAAGGTGTTGCAGCGCGAACAGATCGGCAGCTGGAAGGAGCGACGGGACCTTGAATCCGAACTCAACAAATGGATCAAGCAGTACGTCGCCGACCAGGAAAACCCTTCTGCCGATGTGCGCAGCCGTCGGCCGCTGCGTGCTGCCAGGGTTGAGGTTTCGGACGTGGCGGGTGATCCGGGCTGGTACCAGGTCTCGCTCGCCGTGCGCCCGCACTTCAAGTACATGGGCGCGAACTTCGAAATTTCCCTGGTAGGCCGGCTCGACACGCAATGAGTGGTTTCTTCGATCGCTTGATGGCGGACCCGTCCGCCGCCCGGGAGCCGTCGCGCCAGGAAAACGCTTCGCACAAGTTCGCGGCCATCAAGCGCCACCTCGAAACGTTGCTGAACGCTCGCCAAGGTTGCTCCCAGAGCAGCCCCGAGCTGGGCCTGCGCGACTTCAACGGGCATGACGTCAGCAGCGGCGACCTGCTGCAGCAAGTGAGCGCCGATATCCGCCGTACTCTCCAGCGCTTTGAACCGCGCATCCACGTGCGCGCGCTCAAAGCGGTACCGGATTGTCACGCCCCGTTGGAACTGCATTTCAGGCTCGACTGCCAGGTGCAGGTCAACAACCAGGCAGAGCAGTTGCAGCTGGAACTGCTGGTAAACGGACACAACCGCTACACCCGAGTGAGGTGACCCATGTCACTGAAGGACAGATTCAGCGAAGAACTGCGTTACCTGCACGAGTTGGGAAACGACTTCGCCAAGGACAACCCCCAGCTTGCCCGGCTGCTGGGCAAGGCGGGCAGCGACCCCGATGTCGAGCGGTTGATGGAAGCCTTTGCGTTTCTAACGGCCAAGCTTCGGCTGAAGCTGGAAGATGACCTGCCAGAACTCACCCACCCCATGCTGCAGATACTGTGGCCCAACTACCTGCGCCCGTTGCCCAGCGCCACGATCATCCAATTCTCGCCACGCAAACAATCGCTCAGCCAGTCACAGCACATCCCCAAAGGTGCCAGGTTGTTCTCGAAGCCCGTGGACGCCGTGCCCTGCGAGTTTCGTACCTGCACGGGCGTGAGCATTCATCCGTTCGAAATCAGCGCCGTCAGCGCAACCCAGACACTCGACAGTTCTGTGGTTCGCATCGGCCTGCAAACCTTGGTCGAACGGCCACTGAATACGTTGGGCTGCGCCCGTCTGGACTTCCACCTGAGCGGCGATAACCGCACCGCGCTGACGCTTTATCTCTGGATTTCCCAATACCTCGAACACGTCAGCGTGATCATGGACGGCGAAGTGCGCCGGCTACCGGCCAACAGCATCGCGCTTCCGGGTTTCAGCCCTGAGGAGGCCTTGTTGCCCTACCCGCAGAACGTGTTCGATGGCTACCGGATTCTGCAGGAATACTTCGTGTTCCCGAAGCGCTTCCACTTCTTCAGCATTACCGGCCTGGAAAAGCTGTGGCCGGCACAAGCCGCCCAGCAGGTGGGCATCGAGTTCCATTTTACGCGTCAACTGCCAGAACCCCTGCGCGTCGGTACAGAAGACTTCAGCCTGTTCTGCACCCCGGCTGTGAACCTGTTCAAGCACAGTGCCGAGCCCATCGACCTGGCCAGCGAGGCGGCCCAGGTCGAGCTAAAGCCCAGAAGCGAGGAGCAGTCTGCCTACGAAATATTCAGTGTCGATGAAGTCATCAGCACCCGAACGACCACTGACGGAAGTACCGGTGAGCACCTACGGACTTTTCGCCCTTTCGAATCGTTCGCCCACGAAATCGAGCATGTCCAAGGCCGCACGGCGCTCTACTACCGCTACCAACTCGAAGAGTCCCTGCGCGGCGATGGCGTGACCCACCGCATCGCCTTCGTCCGCGCCGATGCCAACAGCTACATAGGCGAGCTTGAAACGGCATCCATCGACCTGACCTGCACCAACAGGGACTTGCCGCTGGCACTGGGTGTGGATGACATCAACGTCATCACCGAAGTCACGCCGCCCCTGGCGACCTACACCAACATCTGCGCCCCCACCCGCCCCTACCGGCCCGTGCTGGATGGCCAGTTGCAGTGGGCATTGATCTCCAACATGTCGCTCAACTACCTGTCGCTGCTGTCGGTCGAGCCGCTCAAGGCGGTTATCCGCACCTACGACTTCGCAGCGTTGCACGACATCCAGCAGGCGCGCACTACCCGCAAACGCCTCGACGGTATCCGCGAGATCCACACCCAGCCCATGGACTGGCTGATCAAGGGGCAGCCCATTCGCGGCCTGCACACCCAACTGAAGCTGGACCAGGCGGCCTTCCTGTGCGAGGGCGACCTCTACCTGTTCGGCTGCGTGCTCGCGCACTTCTTCGCCCTGTACGCCAGCATCAATTCCTTCCACCAGCTGGAAGTGATCAACACCACCAACAACGAGCACTACACATGGCCCATCCAGACCGGCAAGCAACCGCTGATCTAGCCGACAAGCTGCTCGCCAATGCACACCAGTACAACTTCTTCCAGTTGCTGGAGCGGTTGCATGGCCTGCACGGCGACGACCTGGAACCGCGTTGGGCGGATGAAGCCACCCGGCTGCGCGTGCGGCTGGCCAGCGACCCGCGCCTGAGCTTTCCCGTCTGTGACGTGTACAAGGCCGAGCGGATGCCCGGGGAGGATGCGCGCTATCGCGTGTGCACCACGTTCATGGGGTTGCACGGTACCGACTCGCCCTTGCCCACCTATTACCTGGAGCAGGTGGCGTATGAACATGCCCAGGGTGTAGGCGTGCGGCCGGCCTTTTTCGACTTCTTCAACCATTACCTGCTCAGCCTGCTGCACCGGATCTGGCGCAAATACCGCTATTACATCCGTTTTCAACCCGGTGCGCGCGACGGTTTTTCCCAGTACATGTTTGCCCTGCTCGGGCTGAACGACAAACAGCAGCGCGGTGACACGACATTGCCCTGGAGCCGCCTGCTCAGCTTTGCCGGGGTGATCGCCAGCCGCAGCCGCGCACCGGGTACCGTCGCCGGCATCATCGCCCACTGCTTCGATCTGACGCACGTGCAGATCCGCGAATTCGAGACGCGCTCGGTCGCCATCAAACGCAAACAGCTTGTAAGCCTTGGGCGCAGCAACGGCGAGCTTGGCAGCA
Organism: Pseudomonas sp. JR33AA; assembly: GCF_021378985.1. Lineage (NCBI taxonomy): Bacteria > Pseudomonadati > Pseudomonadota > Gammaproteobacteria > Pseudomonadales > Pseudomonadaceae > Pseudomonas > Pseudomonas sp. JR33AA. Next base: position 2,497 of record NZ_JAJSAW010000009.1, on the reverse strand, counting down.
CGTTCATGGTCGGCAGCCGCACCCGCACCCGCAGCAGCAAGTTCACCATCGTCATCAACGAGCTCGACCTGGCGCAGCTACACGGCTTGCTGCCCAGCGGCATCAACTTCGGTCGCTTGCGCGCCCTGATTGATGTTCTGTTGCGCGACGGCCTGGCGTATGACCTGGAGCTGCGCCTGAAACAAAACGCACTGTCGCCGTTCTGCCTGCACCGCAGCCAAGGCGTCTACCTGGGCTGGACCAGCTTTGTCGATGACCACAATGGCCAGATCAGCCCCGTTGTCCGCTTCCGGGGGCGCGCATGAGCGCGTTCGATGCGCTGGCTGATGCGGGGCCACCAGATCATTCACTCGGTGCTGGCCAATGACCCGCAGATCCTGCTCAAGGAGGAGAAATGATAGCGCCTCTGCACCCTATCCCCCTTACTCACGCTGACACGGAGCGCCCATGAGTTCACGTAACCCCGTTCTGTGGCCCGAAGGCCTGTTCGTCAAACCGCAACATTTCCAACAAGCTGCGCGGGCCAGTGAAGCGGCCTTGCACCAGCGCCTTGGCAGCCTCAACGCGGCCTTCTACGGCTTCAGCGAACTGCAGTTGAGCAACGAATACCTTAGCCTGGGCAAGGTCGCCATCACCAAGGCGCGCGGCATCATGCCCGATGGCACGGTGTTCGATATTCCTGCCGACCTGCCGCCGCCGCCCCTGGAGATCAAGGACGACGGTTCGAAAGACAGCGAGATATTCCTGTGCTTGCCGCTGCGTACCGAGGGTGGCCGCGAAGTCAGCTGGCCCGACAATGCCGCCAACTTCCGCTACAACGCTCAGGCCGAGGAGATCAAGGATACCCACAGCGCCGACGGTGACCTGGTGCAGGTCGACCTGGCCGTGCCCAACCTGCAGCTCAAACGTAAAGCCGATGACAGCAGTGCCTACACCCGCCTGGGAGTGGCTCGTATCCTGGAGCGGCGCCCCGACGGTAGCCTGCAGCTGGATGAAACGTTCTACCCCACCAGCGTTTCGGTGCGAGCAGTGCCGGCCCTTCAGCGTTACCTTGAAGAAATCACCAACACCCTGCGCGAGCGTGCGCGCAATCTTGCCGCCCGCATTGGCGCTTCGGGCCAGTCGGGTATCGCCGACATCCGCGACTTCAACCTGCTGCAGGCCATGAACCGCTGGTGGCCCTGCTTCAATCACCTGGCCAGGCAAGGACAAACGCACCCGGAGCAGTTGTACCTGTGCATGAGCCAGGCGTGTGGCGAATTCGTCACCTTCACCGACGAGAACCGGCTGCCGCAGGAATACCCGGCCTACCACCACACCGCATTGCGTACCTCGTTCAAGCCCCTGGAAGACACCCTGCGTCGCGCCCTGAGCACGGTCCTGCAACCCCGCGCCGTGTCACTGCCGCTGGAGACCCTGGACTTCGGCGTGATGACAACCACGCTGGAAGACCGGCGCCTGATCGATGAAGCCGATTTCATCGTCGCCGTGCGCGCCAACCTGCCGCCGCAGACCTTGCGCCAGATGTTCATACAGAAAGCCAAGGTCACCTCACTCGAATCCCTGAATGACCTGGTGCCTTTGCAACTGCCGGGCATCCCGCTGCTGCCCCTGCCGGTCGCACCACGCGACCTGCCCTTCCATGCGGGCTTCAGCTACTTCGAACTGGACCGCCGTGACCCCGCCTGGGCCTGCATGAAGACGGCCAACGGCTTCGGCTTCCACATTGCAGGTGAGTTCCCAGGGCTTGAGCTGCAGTTCTGGGCGATCAGGGGTGAATGATATGGAAACAAGTGACCCTACCCTCAACGACGCGAAGCACGTTGCGGAAACGGATTTGCAGTCGATGCTTGAGAAGTCGTTGCCCAACGACGCACCCGCACCCGAACCTGCGGCCTCCTCTGCATCTGCAGAGCAGCAGACACCAGAACCTGCTTGTCAGGGCTACCCCGCAGACCCGGACTTTCAGCTCAGGGGTGGCTGCGCAAATCTCATGCTGGATGCCGCAGCGCCCTTGTTCGGCTTGGTCATGCGCCTGCGCACGCTCGATGAACTGCCCAACATCAAAGATGTGCATCAGCAAGTACGTATTCAGATCGACAGCATCCGGGAAGAAATACGCCAGCACGGCTATGAGCCCGCTCAGCTGTTGGCGTACTCCTATGGTCTGTGCCTGTACATCGATGAAGCGGTCATGGATCGGCCCTGGGGCAAAAGCAGCTGCTGGAGCCACGAGCCGCTGCTCAGCATCTTCCACGATGAAACCTGGGGCGGGGAGAAATTCTTCACCGTGCTTTCCCGCCTGATGCAGGAGCCAAAGCGCTATCAGGACGTGCTGGAGTTCATGTACTTCGCCCTGTGCCTGGGCTTGAAGGGCAAGTACGCGCTCGCGCCGAAAGGCGAAGAAACACTAAACGCACTGATTCACCAACTGCACGGGATCATCCGCGAACTGCGCGGCCCCACGCCCGAAGAGGTCTGCGACCCCTACACCAAT
>NZ_JAJSAW010000008.1:0-281010 GCF_021378985.1 Pseudomonas sp. JR33AA | reverse complement strand
GGGGGGGGGGGGGCCCCCCCCCCCCCCCCCCCCCCCCCCCCCCCGCTACTGCCCATCAAAGCTTGGGCATCTGCCCGATCCGCGCCACCATTTCGCTCACCACCTGCAAGTCCAGCATGAACTGCTCCACGGTCTTGAACTCGTTGTCGTTGTGCCCGGTGTATTTCACGTCCGGCATAGCCAGGCCGAACTGAACGCCGTTGGGCAGGTCGTGGACCGACGTCGCACCGGCGGACGTGCCGAATTCATGCTTCATACCCAGGTTCTCGGTGGCCACCGCGAGCAGGGCCTTGACCCATTCGCCTTCGGGGTTGCGGTACATCGGCTCGTCCAGGCTGTAATCGAACGCCACCGAGGTGTTGCTTTGCCGGGTCCATTTGCCCAGTTTTTCGGTCAGTTCGTCCTTGATCGTGGCGATCGGCTTGCCCTTGGGAATGCGCAGATTCACCGCCAGTTTCAAGCCTTTGTCATCCACCCCGACAAAAGTCAGCGAGGTGGTCAGCGGGCCCATGAACGGGTCCTTGAAGGCCACGCCGAGCTTGTTGCCCAGGTAGTCCAGGCCCCAGTTGTCGGCGGCGTAGCGGGCCGCGTCGGTAAAGTGGTTGTGCTTGAGCGACACCTGCTGGCCGAGGCCATTGATGAAGTCGAGCATTCGCGCCACCGGGTTGATGCCGGATTCGGGCTCCGAAGAGTGTGCGGAAACACCGGTCACGGTGAGCAAGACTTGCTTGCCGTCGACCTTGGCGTCGATGCTGAAGTCGCTTCCATGCTGCTTCACATATCTGGTGCCGGCTTGCTGCAGGTGCTTGGCCAGCTGTGCCGGGTTGTCAGAAATCAGCGTTGCAACCGAAGTTGTCGGGATCTGGTTGGTGGCCAGGCCGCCGGTCAGGTTGACGATCTCGGCACCCTTGCCGCTGGCTGGGCGCTTGGTGAAGCTGGCCATGACCGTGCCGTAGCCTTTCTCGGCTATCACTACGGGATAGCTGCCGTCGAGGGCCAGGTTGTAATCGGGCGTAGGGTTGCGCTCAAAGTAGTAGGGGATGGCATCACCGCTGGTTTCTTCGGTGGTGTCGATCAGCAGCTTGAACTGCCGGGCGAGCGGCAGGTTCTCGTCCTTGGCCACTTTCAGCGCGTACATCGCCACCACGATGCCGTTCTTGTCATCCTCGGTGCCGCGACCGTACATGCGGTCCCCGACCAGGGTGACCTTGAACGGGTCCAGGCGCGTACCGTCGGCCAGCTTCCAGTTGTCCGGGTTGACCGGCACGACGTCAGCGTGAGCATGAAGGCCGATCACTTCCTTCCCGCTGCCCAGCGAGATCTCGTACACCCGGTTGTCAATGTTGCGGAAGGCGAGGCCGAAGCTGTCGGCCAAGGCCTTGATCTTGTCGGCGATCTTGAGGAATTCAGGGTTTTCGTGCTGCGGCGTACCCTCGACGTTGAAGGTGGGGATGGCTACCAGCTCACGCAGGGTTTCGGTAGCGGCCTTGCCATACTTGATGCGGGTATACAGGCCGAGCAGGCGGTTGATTTCGTCTTGTTGCCCGGCGGCCAATGGCTTGTTGGCCAGGAAGGCGTCGACGGTTGCCACAAGGTTGTCGACCTTGCCCTGGTCGCTGCCTTTGAGCTTGCCGAGGAATTGCCTGAAGTCGCTTGGGTCGCTGCCGTCGAAGGCTTTGACGATGGCTGCGGACTGCTGCTGGGTGAGGTTGGCTTGGGCCGGCAGGGTGAACAGGCCGATGCTGGCCAGCAGCAGGGTGGTGGCGGTGAGTTTTTTCAACTGCATGGTTGTGCGCATTCCTTCGCCAATCATTGTTTAGGGTGACCCGTTCGGAAAACGGGAAGACGCCCACGCTAACACCAATGACCCGTGGTACGGGAGTACCAGAAAGGTGACATGTCGCACAAACGAAAAAGCCCCGGGCTCAGGCCCAGGGCTTTCTTGATATGGCGCACTCGGCGGGATTCGAACCCACGACCCCTGCCTTCGGAGGGCAGTACTCTATCCAGCTGAGCTACGAGTGCAACGCGCACGCATGATACCCATCTGTGTCGTTGACGTCCATCGCCTTGATCTGTGGCCCTTTTCCTCTTTTGGCATAGGCGGCTTTTGCGGGCCACCGGGCTGCGCAAAGTTGTCTATTCATATGCGATATCAATATTTCCCACACCCTTCTTATGCCGTCTATCCTCTGGTCACAACTTGTTATAACAAGTCATCGATCAGCGAAGAGACCCCATGGCCGAACTGCTCCCCCTTTCCCCGGTACCGCTCTATACCCAGCTCAAGGCACTGCTGCGCGAGCGCATCCTCGACGGTACTTATCCACCGCATAGCCGCATGCCCTCGGAAAGCGAACTGGGCAAGGCCTTCGACGTCAGCCGTATCACCGTGCGCCAGGCGCTGGGCGACCTGCAGAAGGAAGGGCTGATCTTCAAGATCCACGGCAAAGGCACGTTCGTCGCCAAGCCCAAGGCGTTCCAGAACGTCAGTACCTTGCAGGGCCTGGGCGAGTCGATGACGCAGATGGGCTACGAAGTGATCAACCGCCTGCGCAGCTTTCGCCATGTGCCGGCCAACGCATTGGTTGCCGCCCGGCTGCAGGTCGAGGAGGGTAGCTTGGTCACCGAGATCCGCCGGGTGCGCCTGATCAACCGCGAGCCGGTGTCGCTGGAGCTGACCTGGCTGCCCAAGGCCGTCGGCGAAAAACTGGAGAAGGCCGACCTGGTCACCCGCGACATCTTCCTGCTGCTGGAAAACGACTGCGGCATCGCCCTTGGCCACGCCGACCTGGCCATCGATGCGGTACTGGCCGACAGCGACCTGACCCAGGCCCTGGAGGTTGAAGAAGGCTCGCCGATCATGCGCATCGAGCGCCTGACCCATGCTGCCGACGGCACGCCGCTGGACTTCGAACACCTTTACTACCGCGGCGATGCCTTCCAGTACCGCCTGCGCATTGATCGTCAGAAAGGGGGCAAGGCATGAGCATCCAGACCCAGGACTACGACATCATCATCATCGGTGGCGGCACGGCCGGGCCGATGGCGGCGATCAAGGCCAAGGAGCAGGACAAAAGCCTGCGCGTGCTGCTGCTGGACAAGGCCAATGTCAAGCGCAGCGGTGCCATTAGTATGGGCATGGACGGCTTGAACAACGCCATCATCCCCGGCCACGCCACCCCCGAGCAGTACACCAAGGAAATCACCGTGGCCAATGACGGCATCGTCAACCAGGCCACCGTGCATGCCTACGCAACCCACAGCTTTGAAACCATCGAGCAACTCGACCGCTGGGGCGTGAAGTTCGAGAAGGACGAGACCGGCGATTACGCGGTGAAGAAGGTTCACCACATGGGCGCCTACGTGCTGCCCATGCCCGAAGGCCACGACATCAAGAAGGTGTTGTACCGCCAGCTCAAGCGTGCCCGGGTGGAGATCAGCAACCGTCTGGTCTGCACCCGTGTGCTGCTCGATGGCGAAGGCGCCGCCGCGGGTGTACTGGGCTTTGACTGCCGCAGCGGCGAGTTTCGGGTGGTGCGGGCCAAGGCGGTGATCCTTGCCTGCGGCGCCGCCGGGCGCCTGGGCCTGCCGTCTTCGGGCTATTTGATGGGCACTTACGAGAACCCGACCAACGCCGGTGACGGCTACGCCATGGCCTACCACGCAGGCGCCGAGCTGGCCAACCTCGAGTGCTTCCAGATCAACCCGCTGATCAAGGACTACAACGGCCCGGCCTGTGCCTACGTCACCGGCCCGCTGGGTGGGTACACTGCCAACAGCAAAGGCGAGCGCTTCATCGAGTGCGACTACTGGAGCGGCCAGATGATGTGGGAGTTCCACCAGGAGCTCGAAGGCGGCAATGGCCCGGTGTTCCTCAAACTGGACCACTTGGCCGAAGAGACCATCCAGAACATCGAAGAGATCCTGCACAGCAACGAGCGCCCCAGCCGTGGCCAGTTTCACGCCGGGCGTGGCACCGACTACCGCCAGCACATGGTCGAGATGCATATCTCAGAGATCGGTTTCTGCTCCGGTCATTCGGCGTCGGGCGTGTGGGTCAATGAAAAGGCCGAGACCAGCGTCAAAGGGCTGTATGCCGCGGGCGACATGGCTGCGGTGCCGCACAACTACATGCTCGGCGCCTTTACCTATGGCTGGTTTGCCGGTGTGAACGCCGCGCATTACGTGGCCGGGCGCGAACTCGCCGAGGTCGATGCCGAGCAGGTCGAACGCGAACGCGCGCGGGTGTTTGCCCCGCTGCAGCGTGAGCATGGCCTGCCGCCAGCCCAGGTCGAGTACAAGCTCAGGCGCATGGTCAACGACTACCTGCAGCCGCCGAAGGTGACCAAGAAGATGGAAATCGGCCTGGCGCGCTTTGCCGAGATCGAGCGTGATCTGGAGCAGATGAAGGCCAGCAACCCTCATGAGCTGATGCGTGCGATGGAAGTGTCGGTGATTCGCGATTGCGCCGAGATGGCGGCGCGGGCCTCGCTGTTCCGCGAGGAAAGCCGCTGGGGCCTGTACCACCACCGGGTGGACTTCCCTGAGCGCAACGATGGCGAGTGGTTCTGCCATTGCCACCTGAAAAAGGGCGAGAACGGTGAAATGACCAGCTTCAAGAAGGCCGTCGAACCCTACCTGATCGCCCTGGACGCCGATGAGCAGACCGCCTATGACCGGCTGCGAGTGAAGGCTGATGCAGCGTGAATGGGGCCATCAGCCTCTGCAAAAAACAGAACGAGGGCCACCGGCCCCAAGGACTCCGTGAAATGGCCTACCAGCCGCAAGAAATCTTCTTCCGCAGCAGTGCCCCGGTCACCGTCGACGAAGACAAATGCATCGCCGAAAAAGGCTGCACCGTGTGCGTCGAGGTCTGCCCCATGGACCTGCTGGCGATCAACCCGGCTACGCAAAAGGCCTACATGGCTTTCGACGAATGCTGGTACTGCATGCCCTGCGAGAAGGACTGCCCCACCGGTGCGGTGAAGGTCGACATTCCGTACCTGCTGCGCTGATTCATCCCGCCATCCGGCGAACCACCGGACGCCCTCCTGCTGTGCCCCTCGTTTCCCACCACCCAAGCCGGGCGGCGGAGACGAAGCCAACTCTTATAACGATTCGAGGGGAAACACCCATGCGCCTTGTTGCAACCGTGGCCGGCCTCGCGCTGGCGCTCACTGGCCTGAACGCCAGCGCCGAAACCATACGCATCGCCATCGGCACCCAGGACACCACCATCAACTGCGCCACCGGTGGCCTGCTGATCCGTGAGCTGGGCCTGCTGGACAAGTACCTGCCGCACGATGGCAAGTACAAGGACGCCACCTACCAGGTCGAGTGGAAGAACTTCACCAGTGGTGCGCCGCTCACCAACGAAATGGTCGCCGGCAAGCTCGACTTCGGCGCCATGGCCGACTTCCCGGGGTCATTCAACGGCGTTGCCCACCTGGATGCCGGCAAGCGCAGCCTGTTCATCAGTGTGCTGTCTGGCAGCGTGCATGGCAGCGGTAACGGCATCGTCGTGCCCGCCGCCTCCAGCGTGCAGTCGCTGGCGGAGCTCAAGGGCAAGACCATTTCCGTGCCGTTCGCCTCCACTGCCCACGGCATGCTGTTGCGCGCCGTCGCCGCTCAGGGCTGGGACCCGCAGAAGGATGTGCGGATCATCGCCCAGGCGCCGGAAATCGCCGGCTCCGCCCTACGCAGCAACCGCATCGAAGCCCACGCCGATTTCGTGCCGTTCGCCGAGTTATTCCCCAACCGTGGCTTCGCCCGCAAGATCTACGATGGCGCCCAGGCCAACGCACCGACCTTCCATGGTGCCCTGGTCGATGCCGAGTACGCGAAGAAGTACCCGGAAGTGGTCACCGCCTACCTGCGCGCCAGCCTTGAAGCCGACCGCCTGATCGCTGCGCAGCCTGAGAAGTACAGCGAGTTGATCGAGAAGGTCACGGGTATCGAAGCCGAGGTCAATTACCTGTTCCACGGCCCGCTTGGCCTGCAGACCCGCGACCTGACCTGGAAGCCTGAATACCGCCAGGCAGTGGCTACATCCATCGATACGCTCAAGCTGCTGAAAAAGACCGACCGTGGCCTGGACACCGGCAAGTTCATCGACGACCAGTACATCCGTGCCGCCTTCAAAGAGGCAGGCCTTGACTACGACAAGGCGCTGAAAGACTACGACGTGCTGCCACTCAAGGCCAATGACGCGCTGACCGGCCAACCGATCACCGACTTCAGCCGCCTGGCGCAGATCTGGGTGCGCGGTGAAGACAAGGTCCGCCACTACACTTCGCCGGAGGCCGCCCTTGGTGCCTTGGCCCAACTGGAGCAGGAGGGCAAGGACATCCGCGCCATCTACGCCCAGGCCGCCGACAGTGGCATCAAGTTGCTCGCCAACCAGGCCTGGTTCGTGCGCAACGGTAAAGGCGAACTGGCGGCATTCCTGCTCAAGGACCAGGCCGAGCAGTATGCCAAGGCCCATGGTGGCGAGGCCCTGGACTTCGTCAGCGCCAACCAGAAGCTGGTCGCCCAGCGCTGACCGGGAGGCACCGACATGACCCGCAACCTCAAGCGCTGGCCGGTGCGCCTGGCGTCGCTGCTGGCCTGCCTGCTGTTCTGGCAAGTGGCGGCAAACGTGAAACTGGACCTTGGTCTGCTGACGTTCACCTATGTGCCCACACCCAAGGCGGTGCTGGACGCTGCCTGGCAGTTGCTGACCTCCAGCACCCTGCTGGCGCACCTGGGCAGCAGCCTGGCGCGGGTATTCGCCGGTTATGCCACTGCGGCACTGGTTGGCGTGGCCCTGGGGTTGCTGATCGGCCGCTCGAAATGGGCTGAAGATACCCTGCTGCCGCCGCTGGAAGTGCTGCGGCCGATTCCGGCGGTGGCGTGGATCCCGCTGGCGATCCTGATGTTCCCGTCGTCGGAACTGTCGATGGTGTTCATCACCTTCACCGGCGCGTTGTTCCCCATCCTGCTCAACACCGTGCATGGCGTCGAGGCCGTCGACCCGCGCCTGGTGGCATCGGCGCGCAGCCTCGGTGCCGGGCGCTGGGCGATCCTGCGTGAGGTGGTATTGCCTGGGGCGTTGCCGAGCATCGTCACGGGCCTTGCCATCGGCATGGGTACGTCATGGTTCTGCCTGGTCACTGCCGAGATGATTTCCGGGCAGTTCGGCATCGGCTACTACACCTGGGAGTCCTACACCTTGCAAAACTACCCGGACATCATCGTCGGCATGCTGCTGATCGGCGTGCTGGGCATGGGCAGCAGCGTCCTGGTCAAGCGCCTGGGGGCGCTGGCCACGCCGTGGTACCGCACGCGGAGGGCCAGTTGATGAACCATTATCAACAGGCGCCGGGGCGTATCGATGGTCGCGGCCTGTCGATTCGCCTGGGGCACGGCAGCGAAGCGTTCGAGGCGGTGCAGCGGCTGGACTTTGCCGTGGAGCCGGGCGAGTTCGTCTGCATCCTCGGCCCCTCTGGTTGTGGCAAGTCGACGTTGCTCGGCGCCCTGGCCGGCCACCTGGTGCCCAGCAGCGGCCAGCTGAATGTGGACGGCCAGCCCGTTGCCGGGCCGTCACCGCAGCGTGGCATGGTGTTCCAGCACCACACCTTGCTGCCCTGGCGTAGCGTGCTCGACAACGTGGCCTTCGGCCTGAAGATGCAGGGCCTGGAGCGCACCGAACGTCACCTGCAGGCTCGCGAAATGCTGCAACTGGTGGGGCTGGCCGACTTTGCCGGGCGCTGGCCCAACCAGCTGTCCGGCGGTATGCAGCAGCGGGCCGAAATTGCCAGGGTGCTGATCAACCGCCCACGGCTCTTGCTGATGGACGAACCTTTCGGCGCGCTGGATGCGCAAACCCGCGCCCGTATGCAGGAGCTGTTGCTCGATATCTGGGCCAGTATCCGCACCACCGTGCTGTTCGTCACCCACGATATCGACGAAGCGCTGTTCCTCGCCGACCGCATACTGGTGATGAGCCCGCGCCCCGGTCGCTTCATCGAAGACCTGCGCTTGGACTTTGCGCGCCCACGCCGCGCCAGCCTGCTGACCAGCCCTGAATTTACTCACCTCAAGCGTCACTGCCTGGCGTTGCTGCGCCACGAAGAAGGCCGCGAACTGCCGCGCCTGACTCCGCTGGGCCTGCCGGACACTGACCACCCACCGCTACGGATCGCGCTATGACTGACCGAACGACCGACAACCCCGACATTCTTGCCCTGTTGCCTCGCCTTGATGCCAGCGACGCTGGCGTGCGCCGCATCGCCCTGATCGAGCTGGCCGACCTGGAAGACGCGGATGGCTTGCCTTGGCTCACCGATGCCCTGCTGGCGGACGCCGCCGACGAGGTGCGTGCCGAGGCCGCGCGCCTGCTTGAGGCCTGGGAAGAACCCGAAGTTGTGCAAGCCCTGTGCGCTGCGCTGGCCGATGCCGCCGAGCCTGTACGTCTGGCCGCTGCACAGAGCCTCAGCGAACTTAAAAGCCTTGAAGCCGGCCAGCTGATCCTGCCATGGGTCAAGCACGCCGATGCCTTCGTCCGCGCCAGCGCCCTGCGTGCCTTGCGCGAGCTGCGCCTGGAGGATGCTGCCGACCCTGCGCTGCGGGCGCTGGCCGATGACGACGCCGCCGTACGGCGTGAGGCAGTGGGCATTCTCGGCTGGCTCAAGCACCAGCCGGCGTTGCTGGCGCTGGCAGCGCTAGCCGAGACCGAGCCGGACACAGAGGTGCGCCGCGCGGCCATCGGCGCGTTGGGCCTTGCCCGGGACAGCTCGGTGTTGCCTGCGTTGGTGGCGGCATTGACTGACCAGGCTTGGCAGGTGCGCGAGGAAGCCGCCACCACGTTAGGCAAAGTCGGCCAGGACCAAGCAGGCCCGGCGCTGGTGGATGCCCTTGCCGATGACTTCTGGCAGGTACGCCTGCGGGCAGCGCGCTCACTGGGTCGGCTGCGCTATGCCGCTGCACTGGATGCGCTTGGCGGCTTGCTTGGCCATGGCATCGCCAACCTGCGCAAGGAGGCGGCGCTGGCGCTGGGCGAGCTGGGCCAGGCGCGTGCTTTGTCGGTGCTGCAGGCCGCCGAGGCCGACAACGACCCCGAGGTGCGCAAGGCTGTGCGGATTGCCTTGGCGCAACTGCGCGGGGCTGCCTGATGAACGCCCCGCAAGCCATTCGCAATTTGCGCGGGGCAGGGCAACTGCTGCTGCAATGGGAAGACGGCGAGCACAGCCTCAGCCATACCCGTTTGCGGGGGGCTTGCCCTTGCTCACAATGCCGTGCGGCGCGCCTGTCCGGGGGGATCAGCCTGGTGCGCGACGATGTGCGCGTGGTGCAAATCGAGTCGCAAGGGTATGGCGTACAACTGGTGTTCAGCGATGGGCATGAGCGCGGGATCTACCCTTGGGCTTACTTGCGTGACCTGGTCAACAAGTGAAGCTGATCCCTTCAGTTGCCGGAAGGTGTGCAGAAGCAGGACGACCGCCTGGCCAACGAACTGGCCGAGGGTAACCTGCTCTTTGGCGACACCCCGGGTGTGGGTACAGGGCGCAACTGGGCAACGTGCCACCGATTACGACGCCGATGACAACAGCATCATCGTTTCAGCACGGAATCAGGGCGTGCTGAGCTGATCGACCTCGCCAAGGCGTTCTGAGTTATCCCCTCCGTGAGGGCCGTCGGTCCCCCCTTCACATTTCTTTCAGTTCATTCGTCTAACCTGTACTGGCCCTATCGCCGGCAAGCCAGCTCCCACAAGACAAAAAAGTGAAATTTCCGCCAGGGTGTTCAACCTTTTGTTCTTTTTTTCGAACAGCCTATTGTCCAACACCCCAGCAGCCGCTTAGCATTCGTTTGAGATTTCAAACGCTCGATGCCCTGCCTTGGGCGCTTTTCTACAATCAACAATTCGGGAAGCCGACATGCAGCTCAAAGACGCTCAGTTGTTCCGCCAGCAAGCCTATATCAATGGTGAGTGGCTGGATGCGGACAACGGCCAGACCATCAAGGTGACCAACCCGGCCACCGGCGAAGTCATCGGTACCGTGCCGAAGATGGGCACCGCGGAAACGCGCCGTGCCATCGAAGCCGCCGACAAGGCCCTGCCGGCCTGGCGTGCCCTGACGGCGAAAGAGCGCTCGGCCAAGCTGCGTCGCTGGTTCGAACTGATGATCGAGAACCAGGACGACCTGGCTCGCCTGATGACCACCGAACAGGGCAAGCCGCTGGCCGAAGCCAAGGGCGAAATCGCCTACGCTGCCTCGTTCATCGAGTGGTTCGCCGAAGAAGCCAAGCGCATCTACGGTGACACCATCCCGGGCCACCAGCCAGACAAGCGCCTGATTGTCATCAAGCAGCCAATCGGCGTTACCGCGGCCATCACCCCGTGGAACTTCCCGGCCGCCATGATCACCCGTAAAGCGGGCCCGGCCCTGGCCGCTGGCTGCACCATGGTCCTCAAGCCGGCTTCGCAAACCCCATACTCCGCTCTGGCCCTCGTCGAGCTGGCCCACCGTGCCGGCATCCCGGCTGGCGTGCTCAGTGTGGTAACCGGCAGCGCCGGCGAAGTTGGCGGCGAGCTGACCGGCAACTCCCTGGTACGCAAGCTGTCCTTCACCGGCTCGACCGAAATCGGTCGCCAGCTGATGGAAGAATGCGCCAAGGACATCAAGAAGGTTTCCCTGGAGCTGGGTGGCAACGCCCCGTTCATCGTGTTTGACGACGCCGACCTGGACAAGGCGGTCGAGGGCGCGATCATCTCCAAGTACCGTAACAATGGCCAGACCTGCGTCTGCGCCAACCGTATCTACGTGCAGGACGGCGTCTACGACGCGTTCGCCCAGAAGCTGGCCGCTGCAGTTGCCAAACTGAAGATCGGTAACGGCCTGGAAGAAGGCACCACCACTGGCCCGCTGATCGACGGCAAGGCTGTCGCCAAGGTCCAGGAGCACATTGAGGACGCCGTCAGTAAAGGCGCCAAAGTGCTGTCCGGTGGCAAGCTGATCGAAGGCAACTTCTTCGAGCCGACCATCCTGGTTGACGTACCGAAGTCCGCTGCTGTCGCCAAGGAAGAGACGTTCGGCCCACTGGCGCCGCTGTTCCGCTTCACAGACGAAGCCGAAGTCATCGCCATGTCCAACGACACCGAGTTCGGCCTGGCCTCGTACTTCTACGCCCGTGACATGAGCCGAGTGTTCCGTGTCGCCGAAGCCCTGGAGTACGGCATGGTGGGTATCAACACCGGCCTGATCTCCAACGAAGTGGCGCCGTTCGGTGGTATCAAGGCTTCGGGCCTGGGCCGCGAAGGTTCCAAGTACGGTATCGAGGACTACCTCGAAATCAAATACCTGTGCATCAGCGTCTGATAGCACGGTAAAGGCTTTACCTCTGCCAGCGGGGCGCGAGAGCGACGTCTCGCTGGCCTTTTTTACATTGCAGTACCTGGTGGCCAGGGCGTTCACGACAGTCGATCAACGAATACTGTTCGCGAGCACTCCCAGCCGCCCCCGAATAAAAGCGCCATTCCTGTCGGCGCAATGAGGGCATTATGAGCAAAACCAACGAATCCTTGATGCAACGTCGTGTAGCTGCCGTCCCACGTGGCGTCGGCCAGATCCACCCGATCTTCGTCGACACCGCGAAGAACTCGACCGTGATCGACGTTGAAGGCCGCGAACTGATCGACTTCGCCGGCGGCATCGCAGTACTGAACACCGGCCACCTGCACCCGAAAGTGGTTGCAGCCGTGCAAGAGCAGCTGACCAAGGTCAGCCACACCTGCTTCCAGGTGCTGGCTTACGAGCCCTACGTAGAGCTGTGCGAAAAGATCAACAAGCTGGTTCCAGGCGACTTCGACAAGAAGACCCTGCTGGTCACCACCGGCTCCGAAGCCGTTGAGAACGCCGTCAAGATCGCCCGTGCTGCCACTGGCCGCGCTGGCGTCATCGCCTTCACCGGCGGTTATCACGGCCGTACCATGATGACCCTGGGCCTGACCGGCAAGGTCGTGCCGTACTCCGCTGGCATGGGCCTGATGCCAGGCGGCATCTTCCGCGCCCTGTTCCCGAGCGAACTGCACGGTATCAGCGTTGACGACGCCATCGCCTCGGTCGAGCGCATCTTCAAGAACGATGCCGAGCCGCGCGACATCGCTGCAATCATCCTCGAGCCAGTACAAGGCGAAGGCGGCTTCCTGCCAGCGCCGAAAGAGCTGATGAAGCGCCTGCGCGCCCTGTGCGACCAGCACGGCATTCTGTTGATCGCCGACGAAGTACAAACTGGCGCTGGCCGTACCGGCACCTTCTTCGCCATGGAGCAGATGGGCGTTGCGCCTGACCTGACCACCTTCGCCAAATCCATCGCTGGCGGCTTCCCGCTGGCCGGTGTGTGCGGCAAGGCCGAATACATGGACGCCATTGCTCCTGGCGGCCTGGGCGGTACCTACGCAGGTTCGCCGATCGCTTGCGCCGCGGCCCTGGCCGTGATCGAAGTGTTCGAAGAAGAAAAACTGCTGGACCGCAGCAAGGCTGTGGGTGAGCGCCTGACCGCCGGCCTGCGCGAAATCCAGAAGAAGTACCCGATCATCGGCGATGTCCGTGGTCTGGGCTCGATGATTGCCGTCGAAGTCTTCGAGAAAGGCACTCACACCCCGAACGCCGCTGCTGTTGGCCAGGTTGTCGCCAAGGCTCGCGAAAAGGGTCTGATCCTGCTGTCTTGCGGCACCTACGGCAACGTCCTGCGTATCCTGGTTCCGCTGACCGCCGAAGACGCGCTGCTGGACAAGGGCCTGGCCATCATCGAAGAGTGCTTCGCTGAAATCGCCTGATGTGACGCGCTTCAGAAAAAACCCGCCTAGGCGGGTTTTTTTTATGCCTAGATAAGCCCTGGGGCGCTATGGTTATCGGAGGACTGGCTTTGGAAGCTGCGACGGACTGTGTGTCAGGTATTCAGGAGTAGTTGGCGATGAGCGCTGCAGCCCCCACCCCACCTAGCGTACTGATTGTCGAAGGCGATCCTTGGGTACGGGACATGCTCAGCGAGATGCTGCTCAGCGTGCGCTGTGATGCCCGCCTGCAGGTATGCGCCGACGGCTCGCAGGCGCTCAGTGCCTTGTCCAGCAAGCCGGACCTGATCATCGCTGCCCGCGAGCTGGCCGGTGTCGACGGCCTCGACCTGCTGCGCAAGGTGCGCGCCAAGGGGCCAGGGGTGCCGTTCATTCTCATGAGTAACCGCAATGACAGCGCCAGTGTGCGCGAAGCGCTGCCCTTGCACCCCACGGCTTACCTGAGCAAGCCGCTGAACCTGGAGAATCTGCGCAAACGCCTGCAAGAGTTGCTGTTGGCCGTTGGCGAGGAGATTGCCTGCCCGGCACCGGCGTTGCAGGCGGGGGCCAGCCTGCCTGCCTATCTTGAGCAGCGCCGCGCTACCGCCGATGGCGGCCCGCTGCTGGCGGATGTACAGGTAGCGATCAATCGAGCGCTAAACCCCCAGGGCCTGAACCTCAGGGTGCTTGAAGAGGAGGTGCGCAACGACCCGCAAGTCACGGCGGTGCTGATCGCTGCCGCCAACAGTGCCGCATTGCACCGTGAAGCCCCGGTGCAGACGTTGCTACAGGCCCTGAACAAGCTTGGCAGTACCCAAAGCATGAACCTGATTCTGGGCATGACCCTCAAGCGCAGCGCACGCCTCAGCGACCCACTGCTGGCAGAGCACGCGGCCCGTTACTGGGATCTGTCACTGCACACTGCCGAATATGGTCGCACCTTGGCGCGCATGCTCGAACTGGATGAGGGGCGTTGTTATTGCGCGGGCTTGCTGCATTGCCTGGGTGACCTGGCGGTGTTGCGCTGCCTGCAAGAGTGGCGGTTGGCCGGGGGGGATCTGGACGAGCACAATGTGCAGCAATCGCTGGAAGCGTTTGGTGCGGCGTTCGGCTCGGCGCTGCGTACGCGCTGGCGTTTGCCGCTGGCACTGCGCGAATTGATTGCCGCGATCTACCAGCTGGGCGGTGGCGTTTACTCGCGGGAGATCCTGGCCATGAACCTGGCTGGGCAGTTGTCGCGGCTGCCGGCTGGGCAGGGGCTGGAGAAGGTGGCCAGCGGCAAGACGGCGCGCCTGCTCAAGCTTGGCCTGCCGGAGCTGAGCCGGTTGCGCAAGGTGGAGAACCCGGATTTGAAGCCGCAGGAAGGACTATTGGAGGCTGGGGCCGAGGTTTCCAGCTGAGATTCGGAGGCCGCATTGCGGCCCTGCGCGGGTTTGCCGCCTGATCAGCCGCGGACTATCTGGTTCTTGCCCTGCCGCTTGGCCTGGTACATTGCCGCATCGGCCCGCGCATACAGGCTGTCCAGCGCCACATCCTCATCGGTCAGCTCGGTCAGCCCCTGGCTCACCGTCACCCCGTACGTCTGCTGGCCATGGTTGAAGCTCAAGTGCTGGATCTGCCGTTGCAAGCGCTCGGCAATCTGCTCCGCGATCTGGGCGGTACAGCCGGGAAACACTGCTGCAAATTCTTCGCCGCCAATGCGTCCGAACAGGTCGCCCCGGCGTAGCACGGCCTTGCCGCTGTCGGCGATGTGTTGCAGCACCTGGTCGCCCTCCTGGTGGCCGTAGTTGTCGTTGATGCGTTTGAAGTCGTCGATATCCAGCAGCAGGAAAGCCAGCGGTGTACCGTCCTCGCGGGCACTGTCGAAGGCTTGCTGAGCACATTCGAAAAAGTGCCTGCGGTTACTGCTCTGGGTCAGCACGTCGGTGGTGGCCAGGCGCTGCAGTTCACCTTCAAGCTGCTTCTTCTCGGTGATGTCTTCGGCGATACCGACAATGATTACCCGGTCGCTATCGTGCTGCTGGTTGATGTAGCACTTGTCGCTCAGCCAGCGCAGTTGCCCGTCGGCATTGAGGATGCGGTACTCGCGGTCTTCCACCGCGCCCTTGAGCAGCACCTGGGCCAGGCTACGTTCGGCGAACTCGAGGTCGTCGGGGTAGATGCTGTCACGCCATTCGTTGTAGTCAGCCAGCACGAGGCTGGCCGGGCGGCCGAAGATGCGCTCGTAGGCTGGGCTCACGTACAGCACCTGACGGGTTTCCCAGTCGAAGGCCCAGAGCACTGCGTTGACGCTTTCGAGCAATGAGCTGAACAGCTGATCGCGCTCACTCAGGCGGGCAACCTCACCTTGGGCGTGGAGTAACGCCAGTAAAGTCTGGGCGGCTTCGGGAGGAGGGGTGCCGGGGAAAACCGTTGGAATGTTCTTGGCCATGTGCACGGAGCAGGTCTCGACGTGAAAGCGTGCGGCCAGCATCCGGCGCGCCACGCAGGCGATATTCCGGATTCGAGTGGAGAGGTGGGGCGAAGTTCCGATCGGCACGCCCCGCTGTGGGGCGTGCCGATCAACGGCGGTCAGGCGCCGGTCGGGCGCAGCGAGTAAGTCTTGAGTTGGGCTGCGAAGTCGCGCAGTGCCTGGATGCCGCTGGTTTCGGCCTCGTGTACCCAGTCTTTCATGGCTGCCAGCATGTCGTGGCCGTTGGCACTGGTGCGCGCCCAGATCTGCTGCAGGGCCAGGCGCTTTTCGTAGATGGTTTTCAATGCCTGGCTGTGCGCGAGCATGGACTCGATGCGCACGTGGTGGCGGTCTTCCAGCAGGCTGGTTTCGCGCGAGAGTAGCCGTTTGGCGCGGCGGAAGCGGTGTCGCATCGAGGCGTCGACACGGGCCAGTTCCTGTTTCACCAGCGGGCCGATCACCAGCTTGCGGTACTGGGCCATGATCTGGAAGCGGTTGTTGAGGATGGCCATGGCGGTGTCCATGTCCAGGCTGGCCTTGCCGGCTACCCGGTGGGCGATGGGTGCCACGCGCTGCACCTTGGCCAGACGCAGCAGGCAGAACAGGCGGATCCACGCCCAGCCCATGTCGAACTCCCAGCGTTTGACCGAGAGCTTGGCCGAGTTGGGGTAGGTGTGGTGATTGTTGTGCAGTTCTTCACCGCCGATGATGATGCCCCAGGGCACCAGGTTGGTGGCGGCGTCGCGGCATTCGAAGTTGCGATAGCCAAGGGCATGGCCCAGGCCGTTGACCACACCGGCGGCCCAGAACGGAATCCACATCATCTGCACCGCCCATATGGTGATGCCCAGGGTGCCGAACAGCAGCAGGTCGATCACCGCCATCAATGCGATGCCGCCCAGTTTGTAACGTGAGTACAGGTTGCGCTCGATCCAGTCATCCGGGCAGTTCTTGCCATAGATGCGCAGGGTTTCGGGGTTGCGTGCTTCTTCACGGTACAGCTCGGCACCTTTGCGCAGCACTGTGCCCAGGCCCTTGTACACTGGGCTGTGCGGGTCGTCGGGGGTTTCGCACTTGGCGTGGTGCTTGCGGTGGACGGCGGTCCACTCACGGGTGTTCTGCGCCGTGGTCAGCCACAGCCAGAAGCGGAAGAAGTGCTTGAGCACGCCATTGAGCTCCAGGGCCCGGTGCGCGGAGTAGCGATGCAGGTAGACCGTGACGCTGACAATGGTCACGTGGGTCATCAACAGAGTGATGCCGACCAGTTGCCAGGCCGACAGGTCGAGCAGGCCGTTATACCACATAGGTGCAAATACCCTCGAAATGCGGGGGGAAGGGCTGATTATCCCTTGGCGGGGAAATAAAACCAGTCAACCGTTGAGATAGGAAGTCACGACATGTTTCAGCCTTTATAATGCCCACTCCTTTTTGACGGCCTTTCCCACCCGACATGTCTGTTTCCGTTCGCGACGCCTTGCGCATGGCTGCGCTGTATGTGGTGCTCTCGATCCTCTGGCTTGCGCTGGCGGAGGTGATGCTGCACAGCATGACTGATGACCCCTTGGCACAGACTGTGGGGCGGCAGATCAACGTGGTGGTCTGGGTGCTGCTCAGTGCCTTGCTGATCTACGTGTCGCGCGTGCGCCTGCTCAATTTCATCGGCCGTGGCGCGCGTTTGCGCTGTGAAGACCGTGAACGGCTGCGCATGGCTGCCGCGGTGTTCGACAGTACCCTCGAGGGTGTGCTGGTGACCGACCGCCAAGGGCTGATCGTGCACGTCAATCGTGCCTTCATGCGCATCACCGGCTACCAGCAGGATGAGGTCATCGGCCAGCGCCCGAGCAAGTTCAAGTCGGGTCATCATGGCCTGGCCTTCTACCAGCAGATTTTTGCCACCCTGGCCGAGAAGGGCGAGTGGAGCGGTGAAATCTGGAACCGGCGCAAAAGCGGGGAAATCTACCCGCAGTGGCAGACCATTTGCGCCATTCGCGATGACGAAGGTGAGCTCAGCCATTACGTGGCGGTGTTCAGTGACATCAGCGCCATCAAGCATTCGGAACAAGAACTTGCCTACCTCGCCCACCACGACCCGCTGACCGGCCTGCCCAACCGCCTGCTGTTTACCGACCGGGTGGAGCAGGCATTGGCGGCGGCGCAAGCCAACAAGCGTGGTTGCGCCCTCTTGCTGCTGGACCTGGATCATTTCCAGAGCATAAATGACGGCCTGGGCCATACCATTGGCGACCAGTTGCTGAAGCTGGTGGGCGAGCGTCTGGGTGAGGTGTTGGGTAACGGCATGACCCTGGCGCGTCTGGGCGGCGACGAATTCGGCGTGCTGGCCGAGAACTGCCAGCAGGTCGGCCAGGCGGGCAAGCTGGCGCAGTGCATCATCGAGCGCATGCGTGAGCCGTTTCAGTTCGAGGGCAATCGTCTGTTCATCAGCGCCAGTGTCGGAATCAGCCTGTTCCCCAGCGATGCCTTGAGTGCCGAGCAGTTGCTGCGCAATGCCGACTCGGCGTTGTACAAGGCCAAAAGCAACGGTCGGGCCTGTTATGCGCTGTACACCGAAGAGCTGACCGCCCACGCCCAGCACCGGGTCGAGACCGCCGCTGAATTGCGTCGAGCCCTGGAGCAGGATGAACTGCGGGTGTACTTCCAGCCGGTACACGACTTGGCGACCGGCCGGCAGGTCGGGGTCGAGACGTTGGTGCGCTGGCAGCACCCCAAGCGCGGCCTGGTGCCGCCGA
Organism: Pseudomonas sp. JR33AA; assembly: GCF_021378985.1. Taxonomy (NCBI): domain Bacteria; kingdom Pseudomonadati; phylum Pseudomonadota; class Gammaproteobacteria; order Pseudomonadales; family Pseudomonadaceae; genus Pseudomonas; species Pseudomonas sp. JR33AA. The sequence continues at coordinate 262,991 of NZ_JAJSAW010000008.1, read as the reverse complement.
GCGAGTTCATCCCGATTGCCGAACGCACCGGCCTGATTGCCGAGGTCGATACCTGGGTGCTGCAACAGGCCTGCCGGCAAATGGTGCATTGGCAGGCAGAAGGGCGGCAGCTGGCATTCGTGGGGGTGAACATCTCCAGTCGCCTGTTTGGCCAGCACGAGCTGTATCAGCAGGTAGCCCAAGTGCTGCACGACACCGGCCTGGCCCCGGCCTTGCTGGAGCTGGAAGTGACCGAAAGCGCGGTGATGGAAGATCCTGAGGTGGCGCTGGAGCAACTGCACCGCTTGCGCGAACTGGGGGTGACGCTGGCCATCGACGACTTTGGCACCGGGTATTCGTCACTGTTGCGGCTCAAGCGTTTGCCGGTGCAAAAGTTGAAAATCGACCAAGGGTTTGTGGCCGGGTTGCCGGTGGATGAGGACGACATCGCCATTGTGCGGGTGATCATCGCCTTGGCCCGTAGCATGGGTATGCAGGTGCATGCTGAGGGCATCGAGCAGGCGGAACAGGCCAGCTTCCTGTTGCAGGAGGAGTGCCAGTTGGGGCAGGGGTACTGGTTCGGGCGGCCGGTGCCGGCTGAGGATCTTCGCTGGGATTGAGACCGGGCTGCAAAGCAGCCCTCAGATTTCAACGCTTGTTCAAACCCTTCGCCAGGCGGTCCCCGCCCAGCTGGATCAACGCCACCAACGCTACCAGCATGGCGATCACGGTCAGCATGATCTGGCTGTCGAAACGCTGGTAGCCATACCGATAGGCGATATCCCCCAGCCCGCCGGCACCAATCGCCCCGGCCATCGCCGACGAGTTGATCAAGGTCACCAAGGTAATGGTGAAGCCCCCGACGATCCCCGGCAGCGCCTCGGGCAACAGTACATGCCAGACGATGTGCCAGCGCCGGCAGCCCATGGCCTGTGCGGCTTCCACCAGGCCATGGTCGACCTCACGCAGGCTGACCTCGGCAATTCGCGCAAAGAACGGTGTGGCGGCAATGGTCAGCGGCACCACTGCCGCCCACACACCGTAAGTGGTACCCACCACCAGGCGGGTGAAAGGAATCAACGCAACCATCAGGATCAGAAACGGAATCGAGCGGAACAGGTTGACGAAGGCGCCCAACACCCGGTTCAGCAGCCGCGCCTCGAAGATCCCGCCCTTGTCGCTGGTGACCAGCAGCACCGCCATTGGCACCCCCACCAGCAGGGCGATCAGTGACGAAACCCCAACCATCAGCAGCGTATCGAGTAAACCTTCCAGCAGGCGATCAAACCACATGGCCCAATACCTCCACGTCCTCGGCCCAACGGCGGGCACGTTCCAGCAATTGATGGGTGTCGTGTGGCGAGTGTTGCACCGAGAGGATGAGTTGCCCCAAGGCATGTTCGCCGATGGTTTCCACGCCGCCCTGCAGCAGACGCACACGCCCGCCCAGGTCGTTGAACAGGGCAGACAGCTCTGGCTCGCCGAGCACAGTCAGTTTCAGCACGACGGCGCTATTGCCGCTCGTCGGGCGGGCCTGGAGGCTGGCTTGCAGTGCGGCGGGTAGCTTGGCCTGCAAAGGGGCGAGCAGGGTGCGGGTAACCTCGTGACGCGGTGAACCAAACACCCGCCAGACTTCGCCCTGCTCGACCACTGCGCCGCGTTCCAGCACCACTACCCGGTGGCAGATGTCGCGAATCACCGCCATTTCGTGGGTAATCAGCACGATGGTCAGGCCCAGGCGCTGGTTGATATCGCGCAGCAGCTGCAGGATCGAGGCGGTGGTTTCCGGGTCCAGCGCCGAGGTGGCTTCGTCGCACAGCAGGATCTCGGGGGCGTGCACCAGTGCCCGGGCGATGCCCACGCGCTGTTTCTGCCCGCCGGACAGTTGCGCCGGGTACACGTGATGTTTCTCCTGCAGACCGACCAGTTCCAGCAACTCGCGCACCTTGCGCTGGCGTTCGGCCTTTGCCACGCCGGCAACTTTCAACGGCAATTCGACGTTCTGCCACACGGTCTTGGCCGACATCAGGTTGAAGTGCTGGAAGATCATGCCGATGCGCCGGCGCAGGGCCACAAGCTGGTCTTCATCGAAAGGCGCGATATCCACCTGGTCGATCAATACGCGGCCCTGGCTGGGTTGCTCCAGGCGGTTGATGATGCGCAGCAGTGATGACTTACCGGCGCCGCTGCGGCCTATGATGCCGAAGATCTCGCCATGGCGGATGTTCAGGTCGATGCCTTGCAAGGCCGGTTGCGCCTGGCCCGGGTAAGTCTTGCCCAAGCCGATGAAGCGCACATGGGCTTCATTGACCTCGGGGCGCAGGGCCTGCTCCCTGGCCATGGGCGGCAGTGCTTGGGGGGTGGGCGCCCTGAGCGCGCTGGCCTGGCTCATGTCAGCCCTCCCAGCCGGCTTGGTAGAGCTTGCCGTGAGCTTTGTTCAACGCAGCGCGCACTGCTGGCGAATGCTGGTAGATGTCGACGAACTTGGCCAGGCGTGGGTCGTCCTTGCTTTGCGGGCGAATGACGAACTGGATCACGTATTCCTTGTTTTCCAGCCCGTCGAACAGCAACGCCGAGGTGGCATCGAAGGTGTTGGCCAGGCGGATGTAGGCCGGGTAACCCTGCACCAGGTCGGCGTCATCGTAGGCGCGAACCAGTTGCACCGCCTCGACCTGAAGGATCTTCAGCTTTTTCGGATTGGCGAGGATGTCATCCTCGGTGGCCTTGTAGCCCACGCCGGGCTTCAGGGTGATCAACCCGGCCTTGGCCAGCAGCAGCAGGCCACGGCCGCTGTTGATCGGGTCGTTGGCGATGGCCACGCTGGCGCCTTCGGGCAGCTCGGCAAAACTTTTGTACTTTTTCGAGTACAGGCCAACGTTGTTGATGATGCCTGGGGCGTAAGGCACAAGGTTGAAGCCTGCAGCCGCCTTGGCGTTTTCCAGGAACGGGATGTGCTGGAAGTAGTTCACGTCGATGTCGCCGCTATTGAGGCTGACATTGGGCGCAATCCAGTCGCTGAACTCGATCAGCTTCACTTCCAGGCCTCGCTTGTGGGCTTCTTCCACCGCGGCTTCCAGCGGTATGGCAAAGGCTGAGGTGGTGCCGATCTTCAATGGCTCGGCAGCAAGGGCACCGGCGCACAGGCCGAGGGTGATGGCAATGGCCGCGACGGGCCGGAACAGTGTCTCAAGCATGGTGCAGGGCTCCAGTCGGGGCAGGGGTAAAGCGGTAAGCCGAGCCAGGGTGGTCGACGGGTAAGTGCGGGTGGTCGGTGTGGAACAGTTTTTCGCGCAGGGTGCCTTCGGTGTAGGCCGTCTTGTAGCGGCCACGCAGCTGAAGTTGCGGGATGACCAGCTCGACGAAGTCCTCGAAGCTTTCCGGGGTGACGGTGCGGGTCAGGTTGAAACCGTCCAGGCCGGTTTCATCGATCCACGCGATCAACTGCTCGGCCACCTGTTCAGGCGCGCCGACCAGGGTTACATAGCGGCCGCCCAGGGCGTGTTGCTGCAACAGGCGCCGACGGGTCCAGGCGTTGTCTTGCAACTGACGCGTGGCTGACTGGATGGCGTTGCCCTGGTGGAAGGCAATGGGTTCGTCCAGTTCATAGGCGGCGAAGTCGATGCCAGTGGACGCGGCGAAGTGCGCGACGCCCGCTTCGGCGCTGGCGTGGCGCAGGTACTCGGCATGTTTGGCCCGGGCCAGTTGCTCGGTGGCCGCAACGATCACCGTGATGCCCATGAACACCTTGACTGCCTGCGGGTTGCGGCCGGCGGCCTGGGCGGCCGCGCGAACCTTGTCGACCTGGGCGCGGGTGGCTGCCTTGTCCTGGCCGCTGATGAACACGCATTCGGCATGGTTACCGGCGAAGGCCAAGCCACGCTGCGAGCTGCCGGCCTGGAACAGCACCGGGGTGCGCTGCGGTGAGGGCTCGCACAGGTGGTAGCCTTCGACCTTGTAGAACTCGCCCTGGTGCTGAACCTTGCGCACCTTGTCGGGCGTGGCATAGACGCGACGCTCGCGGTCGGCGACCACTGCGTCATCGGCCCAGCTGCCTTCCAGCAGCTTGTACAGCACCTGCAGGTATTCATCGGCCTGGTCGTAGCGGCGATCATGCGCCGGTTGCTGCGCCAGGCCCATGGCCCGGGCGGCGCTGTCGAGGTAGCCGGTGACAATGTTCCAGCCCACCCGGCCTTTGCTCAGGTGGTCGAGTGTGGAAAGGCGCCGGGCGAACAGGTACGGCGCCTCGTAGGTGAGGTTGGCGGTAAGGCCGAAACCCAGGTGACGAGTGACCGCAGCCATGGCGGAGACCAGCAGCAGCGGGTCGTTGACTGGCAGCTGGATTGACTCCTTGAGGGTGACGTCCAGTGACTGGCCGTAGATGTCGTAGGTACCGACGATGTCGGCAATGAAAAGCCCGTCGAACAGGCCGCGCTCCAGCAGGCGTGCCAGGTTGGTCCAGTAGTCCAGGGTCTTGTACTGGGTCGAAGTGTCCCGTGGGTGGGTCCACAGACCGTGGTTGATGTGCCCGATGCAGTTCATGTTGAAGGCATTGAGCAGAATCTGCTTGGCCATCAGATGGTCCCCCGGCGTGGCGGGTTGGCATCGTTGAGGTAGTAGTTGCCGATGGCGTGGTACTTCCAGCGCACCGGGTCGTGCAGGGTGTGCACGCGAGCGTTGCGCCAGTGGCGGTCGAGGTTGTGTTCAGCCAATGTTGCCTGGCTGCCGCCCAGTTCGAACAGGGTGGTACCGGCAGTGAGGGAAATTTCGGTGCTGATGGCACGTGCTTCGGCCACGGCAATGGAGGCGGCGGCCACGTTGTCGGCAGTGCTGTCGTCGCGGGCGCGGTCGAGGTATTCGCCTGCGCGCTCCAGCAGGGCTTCGGCCGCATGCAGGCGGATTGCCAGTTGGCCGAAGCTTTTCAGCGTCAGCGGGTCATCCGTGGCCTTGTCCAGGCCGGAGTCGACCCACGGACGGCTGCGGGTGCGCACGAAGTGCAGGGCGTCTTCATAGGCGGCGCGGGCGATACCGGTGTCGATGGCGGCATGGAGGATCTGCGCCAGCGGGCCGACCGGTGTGGGGCGCTCGAAGGCGCTCTGGAACGGCACCACGTCGGCTGCGCTGACGTACACGTTATCGAACACCACCGAACCGCTGCCCGTGGTGCGCTGGCCGAAGCCGCTCCAGTCGTCGATCACCTGCAGCCCCTGGCTGTCGGCCGGGACGAAGGCCAACTGTTGTATGCCTTGTTCATCCACGACCGAGGTTGGAATGCGCTGGGCATAGATGGCGCCTGTGGAGTAGAACTTGCGCCCGTTGATGCGGAAACCGTCTCCGTCACGGCTCAGGCGAGTGGTGCGCTCGTGGGCGGTCTTGGTGCCCAGCTCGGCCAGTGCATTACCGAAACGGCGGCCGGCCAGTACCTCGGCGTACAGGCGCTGTTGCTGTTCGGGGCTGCCGTTTACCCGCAGCACTTCCAGGCCGTAGAAATGATTCTGCGGAATCTGCCCGAGCGAACCGTCGGCCTGCGCGATACGGGCGATGACCTTGGCCAGGGTGACGTTGGACACGCCGGCACCGCCGAAGGCTTTGGGCACGCTGATGGCCCATAGGCCGGAGCGGGTGAACAGTTCGAGTTCGGCGAGCGGCAGGCGGCGCTCGCGGTCGCGCAGGGCGCTGTCGCGGCGCAGTTGCTGGGCGATGTCTTCGGCGACGGCCAGGGCTTGGGCGTCGCTGGTGATGATATTTGTAGTCATGTTGTTCTCCGGGGCCATTGGGGCCGCTTTGCGGCCCATCGCGACACAAGGCCGCTCCCACAGGAAACTGCGCTCTACTTGTGGGAGCGGCCTTGTGTCGCGATGGGCTGCAAAGCAGCCCCCAGGGCCCGCAAATCAGATCCAGGAATGCCGCGCAGGCAGGGTGCCGTTAAGGTGGTAAGCGCCCACCGCGTGGTACTTCCAGCGCACCGGGTCGTGCAGGGTGTGCACCCGTGCATTGCGCCAGTGGCGGTCGAGGTTGAACTCGGCAAGGGTGGCGCGGCTGCCGGCCAGCTCGAACAGCTTTTCGCTGGCCTGCAGGGCAATTTCGGTAGTCAGCACCTTGGCCTCGGCCACTGCAATCGAGGCACGTGCCGCGCTGGCCGCGTCGATAGGCGCAACATTGACCTCGTCGAGTACCCGAGCAGCTTTGCGCAGCAGCGCTTCGGCGGCGTGCAGCTCGAGTTTCAGGCGGCCGATGTCGGCAATGACATAAGGGTCATCACTGGCACGGTCGACGTTGGCTTCAATCCACGGCCGGGACTTTTCGCGCACGAACGTGATCGCATCATCGATAGCTGCCTCGGCGATGCCGGCGTCGATCGCCGCCTGGATCAGCTGCGAAGCTGCGCCCTGAATGTTGGGGACATCGCGCTGGCGCCAGTTGTCGATGACCAGTTCCGCGTCTACCGGCACCTGGTCCAGCAGCACGGTACCGCTGGCGGTGGTGCGCTGGCCGAACCCGGACCAGTCATCGACAATGCGCAACCCCGGGCTGCCCCGGCGCACAAATGCCAGGCGCTGGCGGCCTTCGTCGTCGAGGGCTTTTACCGCCACCCAATGGGCGAACAAGGCACCGGTGGAGTAGAACTTTTCGCCACTTATGCGGTAACTGTCGCCGGCGCGCGTGATTCGGGCCTTGAGGGTGAGGGTGTCCTTGGTGCCACGCTCAGGCCCGGCATTGCCGATGCGCCAGCCGTCGAGCACGCTGCGGAAGATCAGCGCTTGCTGCGCCTCGCTGGCCGTCAGGCGCAGCAGTTGCAGCATGCCGAACTGGTTCTGCGGGATCTGCCCCAGGGCGGGGTCGGCGGCGCTGATCAGGCGGAACACTTCGGCGACGGTTGCGAACGACACGTCGGGGCCGCCGTAGGCCTTGGGTACGCTGATGCTGCCCAGACCGCTGCGGGTAAACAGTTCGATTTCGGCCCAGGGCAGTTTGCGTTGCTGGTCGCGCCGGGCAGCTTGCTCACGGGCGACCTCGGCCAGTTCGCGGGCCGCTTGCAGGGCTTCGGCATCGTTGCGCAGTACCTTGGCTGGCAGCAGCGGGGGCGAGCTGTCGAGATCGCTATGGAATTGGGTATTGGCTTGGCTGGGCATCAGTGCCGCTCCTTGGCTGCACTCAATGCCCTGGCGTTACGCACTGGGGTGATTGTGATCCTGACCATTCCTGACCTCACAAAATAGTTATGTCGCTACAGCTGATCGCGACAGATGTGTGCTGGTCCGGTGGTCCGGTTTATATACCCTAATGACTTATAAAAACTTTATGAACTAACTTTTTGGAATATTTATAGAAGGGAGGGATTTGTACAGGCGTGCCGGCTTCTTCGCGGGTAGACCCGCTCCTACGCACATGCCTCAAGTAGGAGCGGGTTTACCCGCGAAAGGGCCGGAACAGGTTTACTCGGAGGCAGCAGTCCCGAGGAACTTGCGCAGAAACTGCCGGGTACGCTCTTCCTTCGGCGCCGCAAACAGGGCCTTGGCCTCACCCTGCTCCACGATCACGCCCTTGTCGAAGAAGATCACCCGGTTCGCCACGTCCCGGGCAAAGCTCATCTCGTGGGTGACGATGATCATGGTGCGTTTTTCCTCGGCCAGGCCGCGGATGGTCGCCAATACTTCACCGACCAGCTCCGGGTCCAGCGCCGAGGTCGGTTCGTCGAACAGGATCACCTCTGGTTCCATGGCCAGGGCACGGGCGATGGCCACGCGTTGCTGCTGGCCGCCGGACAGGCGCCGTGGGTAGGCGTCTTCCTTGCCCGCCAGGCCTACTTTGGCCAGCAGACGCCGGCCAAGCTCGATGGCCTGTTCACGAGGCGTCTTCTTGACGATCACCGGCCCCTCGATCACGTTCTCCAGAGCGGTGCGGTGGGGGAACAGGTTGAAGTTCTGGAACACGAACCCGGCTTGCTGGCGCAAACGGCGAATCGCACTCTGCTGACCGCCCAAAGGGCGGTTGGCATCGATGCTGATGGCGCCGATCTGGATCTGCCCGGCATCGGGCGTTTCCAGCAGGTTAAGGCAGCGCAGGAAGGTGGTTTTGCCCGAGCCACTGGGGCCGATGATGGCCACCACTTCACCGGGCAGCACGGTCAGGTCGATACCGTTGAGCACGGTCTGGCCCTTGAACTGCTTGGTCAGGCCTTTGACTTCAATCATGCTCAATGCTCCTGGTCATGCTGGTTTACCCGCGCTTCCATGCGGTTCTGGAAGTGCGCAAGGATGCTGCACAGCACCCAGTAGATGACCGCGACCGCCACGTACATGGTGAACACTTCGAACGTGCGCGCGGTAATCAGCTGGGCTTGGCGGAACAGCTCGGGCACCTGGATGGTTGCCGCCAGGGCGGTGTCCTTTACCAGCGAGATGAAGCTGTTGCCCAGCGGTGGCAGCGCGGTGCGCAAGGCCTGTGGCAGGATCGCCCGGCGCATGGCTTGCACGCGGGTCATGCCAATGCTGGCGGCTGCTTCCCACTGGCCACGGTCGATCGAGGAAATGGCTGCGCGCAGGATCTCGCAGATGTAGGCCGCCATGTTCAGCGACAGGCCGATCAGCGAAGCGGGGATCGGGTCGAGCTCGATGCCGATTTGCGGCATGCCGAAATAGATCACGAACAGCTGCACCAGCAGCGGCGTGCCGCGGAAGAACGACACGTAGACCCGCGCCAGCCAGTTCAGCGGCAGAATCTTCGACAGCCGCATCAGCGCCAGGGCAAAGCCCAGCACCAGACCGAAGAACATGCCGCCGACACTGAGCAGCACTGTATAACCCGCGCCCTTCAGCAGGAAGGGCGCGGAGTCGACAACGAGTTGCAGGCTTTCAGCGATCATTTGGTGACATCGGCACCGAAGTACTTCTCGGACAGCTTGGCCAGCGTGCCATCAGCTTTGAGCTTGTCGATGGCCTTGTTGATGGCTGCCAACAGTTCCGGCTCACCTTTGCGCAGGGCCACGCCGCTTTCCAGGCGCGAGAACGCATCACCGGCAAGCTCGGTGTCCTTGGCTTTTTGCGCGTATTCCAGCGCGGCCAGGCGGTCGATCAGGATGGCGTCGATACGGCCGTTGCGCAGGTCGGCGAACTTGCTTGGGTCGTCTTCATAGGTGCGCACATCGGCTTGCGGCACGTCCTTTTTCACCCACTGTTCGTAGTTGGTGCCAAGGCCTACGCCGACCTTTTTGCCGGCCAGGTCCTGTGCGCCCTTGATGTTCAGCTGCTCGGCTTTCTTCTTCAGGATCAGTGCCTGGATGCCGGAGATAGTGTAGGGCTCAGAGAAGTCGTACTTCTTCTTGCGCTCTTCGGAAATGGTCACCTGATTGACCACTACATCCAGGCGTTTGGATTCCAGCGCGGCGAGGATGCCGTCCCACTTGGTCGGCTGGATCTTGGCCTTGACCCCCAGCTCCTTGGCCAGTAGCTCAGACAGCTCCACTTCGAAGCCGGTCAGTTTGCCGTTTTCGTCCTGGAAGCTGAATGGCGGGTAGGTGCCTTCGAGGCCGACGTTGATGACGCCTTTTTCCTGGATGGTCTTCAATTGCTCGCCGGCGAAAGCCTGGCTGAGCAGGCCGGCACCCAGCAGGAGGGCCAGGCTGGCGTTGAGTAGCGGTTTGGCGAATTTCGACATGTCAGAGCCCCGCGCTTGTTGTCTAGGTTGTGAGGTGGCGACTATAGGGTTGGCTGATTAGGCCGGGAAATACTAAAAAATAACTTTAATATTCCTTTTTTGATTTTTGCCAGGTGCTGGCTGCTTTGAGGGTAGGCGACGATACCCACTCCGTCATCGCGGCTTATGCCTGACTTAGTGCAGGATGGAATAAAGCGTTGTTTTTTCCAAGCCTCGGATTTGCCGTAAAGTGGATTGCATGCAGGCAGGTTCGGCCTTTTCGCGGGCCTGGCAACACAATCAGATGGCCTATACGGCAGGAGAAAACCGTGAGCGAACAACCTTCATCCGCGCATTGGCAGTTGCAGAGCATTGTCACTGGCCTGCGCGGGGCCCGTGAGCAATGGCGCACCCGTAATGGCCGCAGTATTGGTGAGCAGGGCGGGCGCGAGCTGCCGTCGCGCGAAGCGATGCGACAGATTCTGGAGCAACTGTGCGGGGCGCTGTTCCCCATGCGCCTGGGGCCAGTCGACCTGCGCGAAGAAAGTGAAGACTTCTACGTCGGCCATACCCTGGATGCCGCGCTGACCGCCTTGCTGGCCCAGGCTCGTCTTGAACTTCGCTACGCGGCACGGCAAAGCAAGGCTGAGCTGGCGGGCGTCGACGCCCATGCGCTGAGCCTGATCCAGGGCTTTGCAGCTGCGCTACCGGAACTGCGCGTTCTGCTCGACACCGATGTGCTGGCCGCCTACCACGGCGACCCGGCAGCGCGCAGCGTCGATGAAGTGCTGCTGTGCTACCCAGGCATCCTGGCGATCATCCACCACCGGCTGGCGCACCACCTGTACAAGGCCGGGCTGCCGCTGCTGGCGCGGATCAGTTCGGAGCTGGCGCATTCGGCGACCGGTATCGACATTCACCCCGGGGCGCAGATCGGCCCGAGCTTCTTCATCGATCACGGTACGGGGGTGGTCATTGGTGAAACCGCGATCATCGGCGAGCGCGTGCGCATCTACCAGGCGGTAACCCTGGGCGCCAAGCGTTTCCCCAGCGATGAGTCGGGTACGCTGCATAAAGGCCTGCCACGGCACCCTATCGTCGAGGACGATGTGGTGATCTATGCCGGGGCCACGGTGCTGGGGCGCATTACCATCGGCAAGGGTTCGACCATTGGCGGTAATGTGTGGCTGACCCGCAGTGTGCCGGCTGAAAGCAACATTACTCAGGCCAACCTGCAGCTGGATTGCCAGGACAAGAACTGATCCAGCAGGGCAAATGCCTGTGCCGGCCTCTTCGCGGGGCAGGCCCGCGCCTACACCTGACGTACCCAATGTAGGGGCGGGGTTACCCGCGAAGAGGCCGGAACAGGACGACACCAATTGGCGCCCCAATTCGCATTGAAATCCGATCCATGTTTAACTTGAACGCTTGTTCAATGAAAAACGCTGGTCCGCTGCCGGTGTTCAACAGGAGGATTCCTTTGCTGAACCCGTTCATTCCGAACCTCACGTCATTCGACGAGGTGCACGCCCTATGAGTGCACCGAACCCTTCCGCTGCCAACGGCAAAATCCGCATGAACCCCCCGGTGTTCTACTTTGCGGCGAGTTTCATCCTCATCTTTGGCCTGGTAGTCATCTCCAACCCGCAAGCCGCCGGTGACTGGTTGCTGGCGGCGCAGAACTGGGCGGCCAACACGGTCGGCTGGTACTACATGTTGGCGATGACGCTGTACCTGGTCTTCGTGGTGGTCACCGCCTTGTCTGGCTACGGCAAGATCAAGCTCGGTGCCGACCACGACGAACCCGAGTTCAGCTACCTGTCGTGGGCCGGCATGCTGTTCGCCGCCGGCATCAGCATCACCCTGTTCTTTTTCTGTGTCTCCGAACCGCTGACCCACATGCTGCAACCGCCCCAGGGCGAAGCCGGCACGGTCGAAGCCGGGCGCCAGGCGATGCAGATCCTGTTCCTGCACTGGGGCTTGCATGGCTGGGGCGTGTTCGCCTTTGTCGGCATGGCATTGGCCTACTTCGCTTACCGGCACAACCTGCCGCTGGCGTTGCGTTCGGCGCTGTACCCGCTGATCGGCAAGCGCATCAACGGCCCGATCGGCTATGCGGTGGATGGCTTCGGCATCATTGCCACGGTGTTCGGCCTGGGCGCCGACATGGGCTTTGGGGTGCTGCATCTGAACGCGGGCCTGGACTACCTGTTCGGCATCAGCCACAGCCAGTGGGTGCAGGTGATCCTCATCACCCTGATGATGGGCGCGGCTGTGGCCGTAGCCGTGGCCGGGGTGGAGAAGGGGGTGCGGGTGATGAGCGATATCAACCTGTTCCTCGCCTGTGCGCTGCTGCTGTTCGTGCTGTTCGCCGGGCCTACCCAGCACCTGTTCAACACGCTGATCCAGAACCTGGGCGACTACCTGGGTGCGTTGCCGCGCAAGAGCTTCGACGTGTATGCCTATGGTGAGAACCGTGGCTGGCTGGGCGGTTGGACCGTGTTCTACTGGGCCTGGTGGATTGCCTGGGCGCCGTTCGTGGGGCTGTTCATCGCCCGCATCTCCCGTGGCCGTACCATCCGCGAGTTCGTCTTTGGCGTGCTGCTGATTCCGCTTGGCTTCACCCTGGCGTGGATGTCGATCTTCGGCAACAGCGCCCTGGACCAGGTGATCAACCACGGCATGACCGCACTGGGCCAGTCGGCGCTGGACAACCCGTCGATGAGCCTGTACCTGCTGCTGGAAACCTACCCCTGGAGCAAGGCAGTCATCGCCACCACGGTGTTCATCAGCTTCGTGTTCTTCGTCACCTCGGCCGACTCGGGCACCGTTGTGCTGTCGACCTTGTCGGCCAAGGGGGGGGACGCTGATGAGGATGGGCCGAACTGGCTGCGTATCTTTTGGGGGGCGATGACAGCGCTGATCACCAGTGCGCTGTTGTTCGCTGGCAGCATCGATTCGCTGAAGTCGGCAGTGGTGCTGACGTCGCTGCCGTTCTCGCTCATTTTGCTGTGCATGATGTGGGGGCTGCACAAGGCGTTCTACCTGGAGTCGCAGCGGCAGATCGCGCAGATGCACTCGCTGGCCCCGTTCGCCCAGTCACGTCGGGGCCGTGGCGGCTGGCGCCAACGCCTGAGCCAGGCGGTGCACTTCCCGTCGCGTGATGAGGTGTACCGTTTCATGGATGATGTGGTGCGCCCGGCGATTGCCGATGTGCGTGAAGTGTTCGAGCAGAAAGGCCTGGTACTGATTACCCAGGACGACCCTAGCCATGACAACGTCAGCCTGAAGATTGGCCATGGCGAGGAACAGCCGTTCATCTACCAAGTGCAGATGCGTGGCTATTTCACGCCATCGTTCGCCTTGGGGGGGCTGGGTACGCAGGAGTTGAAGAACCGCCGCTATTACCGGGCGGAGGTGCACCTGAGCGAAGGCAGCCAGAACTATGACCTGGTGGGCTACAGCAAGGAGCAGATCATCAACGACATCCTCGACCAGTACGAGCGGCACATGCAGTACCTGCACCTGGTCCGCTGACCAAGCTCTTCTGTCCTGGCCGCTTCGCGGACAAACCCGCGAAGAGGCCAGGACAGCCAACCGCTAGAAGGGTGCATCCCCCAAGATGGTCGCCCGGTGCATCACCCGCCGGTTCGGCCGGTAATCATCCACCGCAAAATGCTGGGTCACGCGGTTGTCCCAGAACGCCACGTCATTTTCCTGCCAACGCCAGCGAATGCTGAACTCCGGTCGCGTCGCATGGGCGAACAGCAGCCTTAGCAGCGCATCGCTTTCCAGTTCGCTCAGTTCATTGATGCGCGTAGTGAACCCTTCATTGACGAACAACGCCTTGCGCCCGCTCACCGGATGCGTGCGCACCACCGGGTGCGACAGCGGTGGGTTGTTGCGCCGGGTGGCCTCCCAGCGCGCCAGGTCTTCCGGCGTGGTACCAAAGCGCTCCAGCGGGAACGACTTGGTGAAGTCGTGGGTAGCGGTCAGCCCGTCCAGCATTTCACGCAGCGGCGCCGACAAGGTCTCGAAGGCGGCAATGCCGCTGGCCCAAAGGGTATCGCCACCAAAAGCAGGCAATTGCTTGGCGCTGAGTACCGCGCCCAGTGCCGGGGTCGGCAAAAACGTTACGTCGGTGTGCCACACGGCGTTGTCGCGCACATCGGTCACCGCCGTGTCGAGCACCAGCACCTGCGGGGTGTCCGGCACGTTGGGGTAAATCGGGTGAATGTGCAGGTCGCCGAAGCGTGCGGCAAAGCGCGCCTGCTGTTCCGGGTTGATCGGCTGATCGCGGAAGAACAGCACCTGGTGCTGGAGCAGTGCCTGTTCGATGGCATCGCGCTCTTCTGCGCTGATATCGCGGCTGATGTCCACGCCGCTGATCTGGGCGCCGAGCGCTGGGCTTAGGGGAGTGATGGTCAGGCTCATATTGGTCTCTTCTATCGGGCGCCAGTGTGCTGGCGTGGACAACGGCATTCAGTGAATCTGCCCATGCCAGGGCACCAGCTTGCGTTGCAGGGCACGCAGGCTCATTTCCAGAGCGAAGGCAATCAGGGCGATCAGCAGGATGCCCAGCACCACCACGTCGGTGACCAGAAACTGCGCCGCCGATTGCACCATGAAGCCCAGGCCGCTGGTGGCGGCGATCAGTTCGGCGGCCACCAGGGTCGACCAGCCGACCCCCAGGCCAATGCGGATGCCGGTAAGGATGTCAGGCAACGCACTGGGCAAAATGACGTGGCGGATCAGTTGGGCCTTGGTTGCGCCCAGCGACTGCGCCGCCCGCAGCTTGGCCGGGTCTACCGTGCGCACACCGGTGGCTGTGGCAATGGCGATGGGGGCGAAGATTGCCAGGTAGATCAGCAGCACTTTCGACAACTCGCCGATACCGCACCAGATGACGATCAGCGGCAGGTAGGCCAGCGGCGGGATGGGCCGGTAGAACTCGATCAGCGGGTCGAGAATGCCGCGGGCCACGCGGTTGTAGCCGATGGCGATGCCGACGGGTATTGCGGTCAGGGCCGCCGCCACCAGCGCCAGGCCGATGCGGCCCAGGCTTGCGCCCAGGTGCTGCCACAGGCTGGCATCCATGTAGCCTTGGGTCAGCAAGGCCCATGCCTTGATCAGGATGTCGCCGGGCGAGGGCAGGAACAGGGGCTCCACCCAGCCGGCGGCCGTCACCAGCCACCAGACCAGCAGCAGGCTGGCCAGGGTCAGGGTGCTGATCCAGCGGGTGGACAGTGGGCGGCGTAGCGTGGCGGCTGGCCGGGTTTGGGCGTCGTGTTTGCCGGCAACCGGCAGGTCCAGGCTGCTCATGCGCGCTCCTGCAGGCTTTGGCGTTGGGAAAACACCCGCGCCAGCACATGCTCGCGGGTTTCGATGAAGGCTGGATCGGACTTGATGGCCCGGGCCGATTCGCCAGCGGCATAGCGTTGGCCGAAGTTCAGCTGCAGGCGTTCCACTACGCGTCCCGGGTTGGGCGCCAGCAGTACCAGTTCGCTGGCAAGGAACACCGCTTCTTCGATGTCGTGGGTAATCAGGAACACCGGCTTGGCGGTGCGTTGCCAGACTTGCAGCAGCAGTTCCTGCATCTGCTCACGGGTGAAGGCATCGAGGGCACCGAACGGTTCATCCATCAGCAGTACCCGAGGGTCGGCTGCCAGCGCCCGGGCAAGGCCCACGCGCTGCTTCTGGCCACCGGACAATTGCCAGATGCGCCGTTCGCCGAAGCCATCGAGGTCGACCAGGGTGAGCATTTCGCGGGCCTTGGCCTCACGCGCGGCGCGGGGTACGCCGGCCAGTTCGAGGCCGAAGGCGACATTGCCCAGCACGTTCTGCCATGGCAGCAGGGCATCGTCCTGGAACACCACGCCGCGTTCTGCACCGGGGCCCTGCACCGGCACACCATCGAGGGTGATGTGACCGCCACTGGGGGCGACGAAGCCGGCGATCAGGTTGAGCAGTGAGGTCTTGCCGCTGCCGGAAGGCCCCAGGGCCACCAGCAGTTGGCGTGGTCCCAGGCTCAGGTTGATGTCGGCCAGCACCGGGGTGCTGGCGCCTGGGTACTGTGCGCTGATGCGCTCCAGCTCGAGCAAGGCCATGACGGGCTCCGGATCAGTTTGGAAGGTACTTGGCGCTGACGTACGGCGAGTAGTCCGGCAGCACTGCTTCGACTTTGCCTTGCTGCTTGAGGAAGTTGGCGGTATCCGTCAGCGCTTGGGTGGTAGGGGCGCCCAGGGCGTTGGCCTGGTCAGCGGCCAGCGGGTAGACGTTACCCTCCAGCAGCACCGGGATATCGCTGGCCTTGGCACCGGACAGCTTCACCAGCTTGTCCACGTTGCCCTTGTCCGCCAGCCAGGCTTTCGGGTCCTTGCGGTAGTCGGCGTAGGCATCGAGGGTGACTTTGGCAAAGGCCTTGACCACGTCAGGGTGTTTCTCGGCGAAGTCCTTGCGCACGATCCAGGCGTCGAAGGTAGGCGCGCCTTTCTGGGCCAGTTCGCCGGAGGTGATCAGTACCTTGCCGTTTTCCTTGGCCACGCCCAGAGCCGGGTCCCACACGTAGGTTGCATCGATGTCGCCGCGCTTCCAGGCGGCAATGATGGCCGGCGGCGCCAGGTTGAGAATCTGTACCTTGGAAGGGTCGATATTCCAGCTTTTCAGTGCGGCAAGCAGGCTGTAATGGCCGGTGGAGACGAACGGGACGGCGACCTTCTTGCCGATCAGGTCTTGCGGCGACTTGATGCTGTCACGCGCCACCAGCGCTTCACCCGCGCCAATCTGGGTGGCGATGAGGAAGGTCTCAACCGGCAGTTTGCGGGTGGCGGCAGCGGCCAGCGGGCTGGAGCCCAGGTAGCCGATCTGCACGTCGCCGCTGGCCACGGCAGTGATCACGTCTGCGCCGTTATCGAATTTGCGCCAGTCGATGCTGGCCTTGCTGGCTTTTTCGTAGTCGCCATCGACCTGTGCCACTTTGGCCGGGTCGACAGTGGTCTGGTAGGCCACTGTCAGGTCGGCTGCCTGGGCCAACCAGCTGGTGCTGGCGAGGGTCAGGGCGGCGAACAGGCGCAGCGGAGTGTGCGGGATCATGGTGAACCTCTCGTCAGGCAAGTCGTGTTGGATGACGAGAAGGCTAAATGATCTAAGAAAATTAAAATAAATAACTTTTTTGCATTAGCTTAGGAGCCAAACGCTTTAAAGCCGACAGCTTTGCCGGTGCACAAGGGGTGAGTGGGTCATGGCCCTGGCGAAGCCAGAGCTGCCTGCAAAACCCTATAGAACGATTCGGCATTAGGTTATGAGCAAACGTTTGCAAATAACTAAAGGTTATTAAAATGTGCCTGAAATACAACGGATGGCAGTAAAGGTTCCTAATATATTCCGTAAAAGTCTTACAAATTCATAAAACAGTCATTTTGGATTTATAGGATTGTCATTATCCTGTAGCGCAGGTGGCGTCTTAGACCAAAGTCGCGAAACGTTTAGAAACGATTGACTTAACGGTCACGCTTTGGGACTAAATCGCCCATCCCGGTGAGAGGGGCATCAGACCCCTCCGCCAGCGATACACAAAAATTAGAACGTAGAGGAGCAAAACATGTACAAGTCCAGCCTGGCTCTGGCCGTGGCACTGGGGGTTCTCGCCCAACAAGCAGGCGCTGCCGGTTTCGTTGAGGACAGCAAACTGTCGCTCAGCTCGCGCACCATGTACTTCAACGATGACAACCGCGAAAGCGGTATCGACCAGAAAGAAAGTGGTCAGGGTTTCAAGCTCGACTACTTGTCTGGTTTCACCCAGGGCACCGTAGGCTTTGGTGTGGACGTTCAAGCGCTGTGGGGCATTCACCTGGATGGTGGCCGTGGTAGCCGTCCAGACGCCAACAACACGTTCTTCCCGAGCGACTCCGATGGTTCGGCAGTCCACGACTGGGCACGCATTGGTGGTAACGCCAAGGCTCGCTTCTCCAAAACCGAGGTCCACTACGGTAGCGCCCTGGCGCCTATGCTGCCGATCCTGGTCTCCAACGATGGTCGTCTGCTGCCACAGACCTTCGAAGGTGGCACCCTCCAGTCGAAGGAAATCGACAACCTGACCCTCAACGCGGGTCAACTGACCCACGCCATGGGGCGTGCTTCGAGCAACCGTACCGGTCTCTCCGTTTCGGGCGCCTTCCGGGACAGCAACAAGTTCCAGTTTGCTGGCGGTGATTACAAGCTCACTCCAGACCTGACCCTGCAGTACTACTACTCGAACCTGGAAGACTTCTACAAGCAGCACTTCCTGGGTGCGACTCACGTATTCAAGATTGCCGACAACCAGTCGTTCAAGACTGACCTGCGCTACTTCGACAGCAGCAGCGATGGCAAGAATGGCCAGACTGGTTATGCCTTCGACAACAACGGTGGCTATGCGAAGAACTCGGGCGAGGTCGACAACAAGACCTGGAGCGCCATGTTCACCTACACCCTGGGTGGCCACGCCCTGATGCTCGGTCACCAGCAAGTGGGTGATGATGGTGGTTTCGTCTGGCTGAACCAAGGTAGCGTTCGTAAAGACGGCTCCACTTCCTCTCTGGAAGGTAACGGCGGCGCAAGCTTCTACCTGTTCACCGACAGCATGATCAACCAGTTTGCCCGCGCGGGTGAGAATACGACCTTTGGTCAGTACTCCTATGATTTTGCGGCGCTGGGTGTTCCAGGCCTGAAGGCTTCGGTGGCCTACCTGCGTGGTGATGATGTTCGCAACCGGTCGGGTGACGGCACCTACAACGAATGGGAACGTGACGCCCGCGTCGATTACACCCTTCAGGAAGGCGCTCTCAAAGGCCTGGGCTTCAGCCTGCGTCAAGGCGTATACCGTGGTAGCGGCGAAAGCGCCCTGGACAAAGACCAGACGCGCTTCATCGTGAACTACACTTACAACTTCCTGTAAGCCGTAGCTCAACAAAAAGCCTCGCGTGATGCGAGGCTTTTTTGTGCCTATAGATTGGCATGCATTTTGGTTATAAATAAATCGTTATTTATTCTTTTTCTTTTTAACCGATTGCAGGCACATTAAAACCCATACGGTACAGAACCCTGCCAGGAGCCGCAGCCCATGAGCCTCAAACTCGGCGATATCGCCCCCGATTTCGAACAGGATTCCAGCGAAGGCAAGATCCGCTTCCACGAGTGGCTGGGCAACAGCTGGGGGGTATTGTTCTCCCACCCGGCCGACTTCACCCCGGTGTGCACCACCGAGTTGGGCCTGACCGCCAAGCTAAAGGACGAATTTGCCAAGCGCGGGGTCAAGGCCATCGCCCTGTCGGTGGACCCGGTCGACTCGCATCACAAGTGGATCGATGACATCAACGAAACACAGAATACCGTGGTCAACTTCCCGATCATTGCTGACGCTGACCGCAAGGTGTCCGACCTTTACGACCTGATCCACCCGAACGCCAGCGACACCCTCACGGTGCGCTCGCTGTTCATCATCGACCCGAATAAAAAAGTGCGCCTGACCATCACCTATCCGGCCAGTACCGGGCGCAACTTCAATGAAATTCTGCGGGTGATCGACTCGCTGCAGCTGACCGACAACCACAAGGTCGCCACACCAGGTAACTGGCAGGATGGCGACGAGGTGGTGATCGTGCCTTCGCTCAAAGATGAGGAGGAGATCAAGCAGCGCTTCCCCAAAGGTTACCGGGCGGTCAAACCCTATCTGCGGCTAACCCCTCAACCCAATCGTTAATGAATTCCTCGTTGCATTGCTCTTAGCCAAGCAGGGATTTTCGGGCCGTTTCGACGGCCCTTTTTTATGCCTGTAAAAAACCTGTGGGAGCGGGCCCGCCCGCGAAGAGGCCCTCATGGCTAAAGACAATAATGGAATAAACAAATAAAAAAATATGATTTCTAGATATATGTGGCAGCTGTTAATGTCACCTCCAACAGAACACAAGGAAGCGCAGCAATGCTGGTCGTCTCAATCGGTGGTAGCCCAAGTCTCCGTTCGCGCTCCGGCGTGCTGCTGGAGCGTTCGCGCCAGTGGCTGCAGGACCGCGGCGTTGAAGTGGTGACGTTCCAAGTGCGTGACTTTCCCGCCGAAGACCTGCTGCATGCCCGCTTCGACAGCCCGCATGTGCAACACTTTCAACAGCTGGTAGCCCAGGCCGATGGCCTGATCGTCTCCACCCCGGTGTACAAGGCTTCGTTTTCCGGTGCCCTGAAAACCTTGCTTGACCTGCTGCCCGAGCGCGCCCTGGCCCACAAGATCGTGCTGCCCATCGCCACTGGCGGCAGCATCGCCCACATGCTGGCGGTGGATTACGCATTGAAGCCGGTGCTGTCGGCACTCAAGGCACAAGAGACCCTGCAAGGGATCTTTGCCGACGACAGCCAGGTGGCTTATGCAGAAGGTACAAAGCCTGCGCAGTTGGTACAGGCGCTGGAAGAACGCCTGCACGACTCGCTGGAAACCTTCCACGTCGCCCTGGCCCGTCGGCCGCGCCCCGTGGCCCCCGGCGTACTGAACGAACGTCTGATCAGCGCTCGCTGGAGCATCTGAACGGCATTACCCGCTTCACCACCTTACTCGCCCGTTAACGAGGCAAGCAGGTGCAACCCGAACCCTATTCGCACAGGAGAGCGCTATGCGCACAGTCTTCTTGCGTCGTGGTCTGGTCGCCCTGTTTGCGGCGGCTGTGTCCTTCGGCGCCATTACCCAAGCCCAGGCCGAGAGCCTGCGTATCGGTTACCAGAAATACGGCACCTTGGTGCTGCTCAAGGCCAAGGGCACGCTGGAGAAGCGCCTGGCTGAGCAGGGCGTACAGGTGCAATGGACCGAATTCCCCGGCGGCCCGCAGCTGCTTGAAGGGCTGAATGTCGGCTCAATCGATTTCGGCGTGACCGGCGAGACCCCACCTGTGTTCGCTCAGGCCGCGGGCGCCGACCTGCTCTACGTGGCCTACGAGCCGCCAGCACCGCACAGCGAAGCGATCCTGGTGCCCAAGGGCTCGCCGGTCCAGTCGGTGAAGGACCTCAAGGGTAAAAAGGTCGCCCTCAACAAAGGCTCCAACGTGCACTACCTGCTGGTCCGCGCCCTGGAAGACGCCGGCCTCAAGTACAGCGACATCCAGCCTGTCTACCTGCCGCCGGCCGACGCCCGCGCCGCCTTCGAGCGCGGCAGCGTGGATGCCTGGGTGATCTGGGACCCTTACCAAGCCGCTGCCGAGCAGCAGCTGCAAGCGCGCACCCTGCGTGACGGCAAGGGCCTGGTCGACAACCACCAGTTCTACCTCGCCACCCGCAACTATGCGACACAGCACCCAGCGGTGATCAACACCGTGATCGAGGAAGTGCGCGCCGTGGGTGAATGGTCCCAGGCCAACCCACAGGAAGTGACCGACCAGGTTGCCCCGCTGCTTGGCCTGCCTGCCGACATCACCCTGACCTCTGTCAAACGCCAAGGCTACGGCGCTTCGGCGCTGACCCCTGACGTGGTGGCCGCGCAGCAGAAGATCGCCGACACGTTCCAGGCGCTGAAGCTTATTCCCAAGCCGCTGAGCATCAAGGACGTGATCTGGACACCCCCGGCCAAGGTCGCTAGCGCGCCTTGATTGACTGCCTGTGCCGGGGCGCCGCTCCGGCTAGAGCCACCCTTGAGGAGACGACTCCAATGAGCCTTAACATTTTCTGGTTCCTCCCCACCCACGGTGACGGCAAGTACCTGGGCACTTCCGAAGGTGCACGTGCGGTCGACCACGGTTACCTGCAGCAGATCGCGCAGGCCGCCGACCGCCTTGGTTTTGGTGGGGTGCTGATCCCGACCGGGCGCTCCTGCGAGGACTCCTGGCTGGTGGCCGCGTCGCTGATCCCCGTGACCCAGCGGCTGAAGTTCCTTGTAGCCCTGCGTCCGGGCATCATTTCGCCGACCGTGGCAGCACGCCAGGCGGCCACCCTCGATCGCTTGTCCAATGGCCGTGCGCTATTCAACCTGGTGACCGGTGGTGATCCGGACGAGCTGGCGGGTGACGGCCTGCACCTGAACCACCAGGAGCGCTACGAAGCTTCGGTCGAGTTCACCCGTATCTGGCGCAAGGTGCTGGAAGGCGAAACCGTCGATTACGACGGTAAGCACATCCAGGTAAAGGGCGCCAAGCTGCTCTACCCGCCGATTCAGCAACCACGCCCACCGCTGTATTTCGGCGGCTCGTCCGAGGCCGCTCAAGACCTGGCGGCCGAACAGGTCGAGCTGTACCTGACCTGGGGCGAGCCACCGGCAGCCGTTGCCGAGAAGATCGCACAGGTGCGCAAGAAAGCGGCTGCTCAAGGGCGCGAAGTACGCTTCGGTATTCGCCTGCATGTGATTGTGCGGGAAACCAACGAAGAGGCTTGGGCCGCCGCCGAGCGCCTGATCTCGCACCTGGACGATGACACCATCTCCCGCGCCCAGGCCTCGCTGGCGCGTTTCGATTCGGTGGGCCAGCAACGCATGGCTGCCCTGCACGGCGGCAACCGCGACAACCTGGAAGTCAGCCCCAACCTGTGGGCAGGCGTTGGACTGGTACGTGGTGGGGCGGGCACCGCACTGGTGGGCGATGGCCCGACCGTGGCGGCGCGGGTGAAGGAATACGCCGACTTGGGGATCGATACCTTCATCTTCTCGGGTTATCCACACCTGGAAGAGTCGTATCGCGTGGCTGAACTGCTGTTTCCGCACCTCGATGTGCAACGCCCCGAGCAACAGAAGGCCGGCGGCTACGTAAGCCCCTTTGGCGAGATGGTGGCCAACGACATCCTGCCCAAGTCTGTGTCGCAGAGCTGAGGGCCTGGCCATGAGTCGTGCAACTTCCTCCAACCTGACCCAGCGCCTGGCGCCGTGGGCGCTGCCGGTGCTGCTGTTGGCAATATGGCAACTGGCCGTCAGCGCTGGCTGGCTGTCGACGCGTATCCTGCCGGCACCTAGCGCAGTGGTAAGCGCTGGGGTCGAGCTGGTGCGCAGCGGCGAAATCTGGACCCACCTGGCCATCAGCGGCTGGCGTGCAGGCCTGGGCTTCGTTATCGGCGGTAGCATCGGCCTGGTTCTGGGCTTCATCACCGGCTTGTCGAATTGGGGCGAACGCCTGCTCGACAGCTCGGTACAGATGATTCGCAACGTGCCGCACCTCGCGCTCATCCCGCTGGTGATTCTGTGGTTCGGTATCGACGAGTCGGCAAAGATCTTTCTGGTCGCGCTGGGTACGTTGTTCCCGATCTACCTGAACACCTACCACGGGATTCGCAATGTTGACCCAGCGTTGGTGGAAATGGCGCGCAGTTACGGCTTGTCCGGCTTCGGCCTGTTCCGCCAGGTGATCCTGCCGGGGGCGCTGCCTTCGATTCTGGTGGGTGTGCGCTTCGCGCTGGGCTTCATGTGGCTGACGCTGATTGTTGCCGAAACCATTTCGGCCAACGCTGGCATCGGTTACCTGGCAATGAATGCTCGCGAATTTCTTCAGACCGACGTGGTGGTGCTGGCCATCGTCCTGTATGCCGTACTCGGCAAGCTTGCCGACCTTGCAGCCCGAGGCCTTGAGCGTGTGTGGCTGCGCTGGCACCCGGCCTATCAAGTTGCCAGGAAGGAGGGCGCATGACCGTGCTCAAGGAACAGCCACCACGCCTGCTGCGTGGCACCCCGCTGGCCGCCAAGGGCCTGCGCAAGACCTTTGGCCAACGCGAAGTGTTGAAGGGTATCGACCTGCACATCCCGGCCGGCCAGTTCGTGGCCATCGTCGGCCGCAGCGGCTGCGGCAAGAGCACTTTGCTGCGGCTGCTGGCCGGGCTGGACCAGCCCACAGCCGGGCAGCTGCTGGCCGGTGCCGCGCCGCTGGAAGAGGCCCGTGAAGAAACCCGCCTGATGTTCCAGGACGCGCGGCTGCTGCCGTGGAAGAAGGTGATCGACAACGTTGGCCTTGGGCTGTCGGGTGACTGGCGTCCGCGTGCGCTGGAGGCCTTGGATGCGGTTGGCCTGGCCGACCGCGCCAACGAATGGCCGGCAGCGCTCTCGGGAGGCCAGAAGCAGCGCGTGGCTTTGGCCCGAGCCTTGATTCACCAGCCCCGCCTGCTGCTGCTGGACGAGCCGCTGGGGGCGCTGGATGCATTGACCCGTATCGAGATGCAGCAACTGATCGAACGCCTGTGGCGTCAGCACGGCTTCACTGTACTGCTGGTCACCCACGACGTCAGCGAGGCGGTGGCCGTGGCTGACCGGGTGATCCTGATTGAGGACGGCGAGGTCGGGCTCGACCTCACTGTTGACCTGGCACGGCCTCGGGCGCGTGGTTCGCACCGTCTGGCCGCGCTGGAAAGCGAAGTGCTCAACCGTGTTCTGTCCACCCCGGGCACTGCGCCCGAGCCGGATCCTGTAGCCCCTCTGCCCACGCAACTGCGTTGGGCGCACTGAATCTCAGAAGCCATAAGGAAACAAACCATGACCATTAAAGCCATCAACGTTCGCAACCAGTTCAAAGGTACTGTGAAAGAAATCCTCGAAGGCCCGGTACTGTCGGAAATCGACGTGCAGACGGCTTCGGGTATCGTCACTTCGGTGATTACCACCCGTTCCGTGCGCGAGCTGGAGTTGCAGGTGGGCAGTGAAGTGATTGCCTTCGTGAAGTCGACTGAAGTGTCTATCGCCAAGCTGTGATGCGGCGGGTCGATATTGGGGCTGCTTTGCAGCCCTTCGCGGGTGAACCCGCTCCTACGTCGACCGCGCACCAGCAAACCTCAGGGTTAACGCGGGGAGTGTAGGAGCGGGTTCACCCGCGAAGGGCGCGCAACGCGGCCCCATGATTCAGCGAGAACGCTTGGCCAAAAACGGCGGCAGGTACAACCCCAGATACGCCTCGAACACACGTTTGCCTTCCTCGGCCATGCGCGGGGTGATCGCCTCGTGCAACTGCACCGAGCGCGCATACACCCGGTCGCTCAATTCCATGGCCAGGGCAAACACGTCCACATCCAATGGCATCACCGGCAGGTGAAAATGCTGGTCGAACAACTTGTGCATCAAGTCGCCCAGTTCCATGTCGTGCTGCCGGTCGGCCTGCACCACCTCGCTCAGGCCATGCTGCGCCAGGATCAACTGCCGCGCCGCTGCATCCTCGTTATAGATATCAAGCATGCGTTGTTCGATCAGCCGTGACAGTTCGTGCCAGGTGCTGAGCGCGCTGCTGTCGATCGGTGCGCTCAGGGCTTCGCGAAACGCCCGGTGCACATCTGCAGTAAGTGCCTCCAGCAAGGCTGGCACGCTGGCGAAGAAGTGATACACCGACGAGGGCGGAATCTGCGCCCGCTCGGCCACGCTGTAGATAGAAAGGGCTGCCACCCCTTGCTCGGCCAACAGCTCACGCGCAGCCGCCAGGATCGCCTCGATCCTGGCCTGGCTGCTGGCGCGCGGTTTGCGCGGGGTGGTGGTGCGGTTCATCAGTTGCTGATTGCCAGGATGCTGGCCTGGTAGGCGCCGACGAACTGGTCGAATTCACCGACTTCGTCTTTCTCCAGCTCGGACTGCCTGGCAAGCGACTCGCGGGCCAGCGTCTCGAATGCTTGCTGCTTTTCGTTGCTCAGCGGTTGCTCGCGGAAAGTCTCGGCGTGCACACGGCTCTGGCGCAGCGAGAACTGGACGAAGCTCTCGTTATGCTCGGTCATGCGTGCCAGCACCTGGGCCGATGGGGTCAGCGAGGTGTCGTCGACCTTGGCCTGCTGCGCATCCAGGGCCTTGGCGTGCTCATCAGCGCCTTGCGCCTGATCGAGCAGATTGGCCAATGGGCGGATACGCTCGATCAGTTCGCTGGCCCAGTCTTTCAGGCTGATCGGCTGGCCATTGCGGTGCAACTCCAGGCCCGGCCGACGACCTTCCTTGACCACGGTCAGGAAGTTGCTGGTGCACTGGCCGCACTCGCCGTTGTCCAGTTGCGGGCTGTCTTCCAAAGCGCAGAACAGCAGGAATGCGTCGAGGAAGCGCGCCTCGGTCAGGTCGATACCGACCGGCAGGAACGGGTTGATGTCCAGGCAACGTACTTCCACATACTGCACGCCACGCGAGGTCAGGGCCTGGATCGGCCGCTCGCCGGTGTAGGTGACGCGCTTGGGGCGGATGTTCGAGTAGTACTCGTTTTCGATCTGCAGAATGTTGGTGTTCAGCTGAACCCACTCGCCATCCACATGCGTGCCGATTTCAACGTAAGGCGGGTAGGGCGTGCCAACGGCCTTGCGCAGGCTGTCGGTGTAGCTGGCCAGGTTGTTGTAGCAGGGCGTCAGGCCGGCCTGGGCGTTGCTCTGGTAACCCAGGTCGCTCATGCGCAGGCTGGTCGCATAAGGCAGGAACAGGGTTTCGGCATCCAGCTCTTCGAGCTGGTGCGGGCGGCCCCGCAGGAAGCCTTTGTCCAGGGCCGGCGAGGCACCGAACAGGTACATCAGCAGCCAACTGTAGCGGCGGAAGTTACGAATCAGCGCGATGTAGGCCGACGACTGGTAGTCGCGGTCATTTTCCGTACTGCCTTCGGCTTTGCGCAGCAGTGGCCAAAGCGCTTCGGGCAGCGAGAAGTTGTAATGAATACCGGCGATGCACTGCATGGTGCGGCCGTAACGCAGGGCCAGGCCCTTGCGGTAGACGTGTTTGAGCTTGCCGATATTGGAGCTGCCGTACTCGGCGATCGGGATGTCCTCCTCGGCCGGCAGCGTGCAGGGCATCGACGGGCTCCACAGGTATTCGTCGCCCAGCTTGCTGTAGACGAAACGGTGGGTCTCTTCGAGGCTTTCGAGCACCTTGGCCGGGTCGGCCAGCGCTGGGGTGATGAACTCCAGCAGCGACTCGGAATAATCGGTGGTGATCTGCTCGTTGGTCAGCGCCGATCCCAGTGCTTCCGGATGCGGGGTCTGGGCCAGGCGACCTTCGTCGGTCACGCGCAGGCATTCGCGCTCAATACCGTGCAGGCACTGCTTGAGCAGGGGGAGATTGGCGCCGAGCAGGCTCAGGCGGCGGTTGAGGAGTTCGCTCAAGATGTATTCCTTCACGCGTCAGTCGCCCCAATATGGGGGTAGAGATAACGGTCTACAAGGGTAGGAAGAAAGGAACTGGCGTTGTCGCCTGGTTTACGCGGTTCCAGCAGTGCCAGCGCACTGCTGAAAATACCGCAGATACTGCTTGGTGAGCTAGAGAACCGCGAAGGTTCCTTGCGCTTTGGCCACCAGTTTGTCGCCCTGAACTACGTCGGCGTCGACCACCAGGGTGCGCCGCCCGGCGTGCAGCACGCGGGCGGTGCACAGTACTTCGCCGTCGCTGACGGCACGCATGTAGTTGATCTTGCACTCGATGGTGACGCTTTGCTGGTCAAAGCCATGGCTGGCCGAGCAGGCCAGGCCCATGGCGATATCCACCAGGCTGAAGATCGCCCCGCCGTGCAGCTTTTGGCCACGGTTGCGCAACTGTGGCTCGATCGCCAGGGCTACCTCGGCAACACCTGTCTCCAGGTGTTGCAGGCGGCAGCCCAGCAGTTGGCTGAAGGCGCTTTCGACGTATTCGCGTGGTACGTCCATTACTTCTTCTTCAATTGCTTGGCGTTGGCGAACAGCGATGCCATGGCATTGTTGGCCGGCGCAGCCGTGGCGGTTTCACGCTGGCGCGGTGCCTGCTGCTGGCGGCTACCGCCATTGCCGCGGTTACCGCCGCGGTTGCCTTCGACCTTTTCGCCCGGGGTGTCGCTCATGCGCATGGACAGGCCGACGCGTTTGCGCGGGATGTCCACTTCCATGACCTTGACCTTGACCACATCGCCAGCCTTGACCGCTTCACGCGGGTCTTTGACGAACTTCTCCGACAGCGCCGAGATGTGTACCAGGCCGTCCTGGTGCACACCGATATCGACGAAGGCACCGAAGTTGGTAACGTTGGTCACCACGCCTTCGAGGATCATGCCCGGTTCCAGGTCCTTGAGGTCTTCGACGCCGTCCTGGAAGGTGGCGGTCTTGAACTCCGGACGCGGGTCGCGGCCGGGCTTGTCCAGCTCCTGCAGGATGTCGGTGACAGTTGGCAGGCCGAAGGTTTCGTCGGTGAACTTTTTCGGGTCCAGGCGCTTGAGGAAGCTGCTGTCACCAATCAGCGAGCGGATGTCGCGGCCGGTATCGGCAGCAATGCGCTGCACCAGCGGGTAAGCCTCAGGGTGCACCGCAGAGGCGTCCAGCGGGTTGTCGCCGTTCATCACACGCAGGAAGCCGGCGGCCTGCTCGAAGGTTTTCTCACCCAGGCGGCTGACCTTTTTCAGCGCTGCACGGGTGGTGAACGGGCCATTGGCATCGCGGTGGGCGACGATGTTCTGTGCCAGGGTGGCATTGAGGCCGGAGATGCGTGTCAGCAGTGCCACCGAAGCGGTGTTCACGTCCACGCCCACGGCGTTCACACAGTCCTCGACCACCGCATCCAGGCCGCGTGCCAGTTTCATCTGGGACACGTCGTGCTGGTACTGGCCGACACCGATGGATTTAGGATCGATCTTCACCAGTTCGGCCAGCGGATCCTGCAGGCGGCGGGCGATCGACACGGCGCCGCGGATCGACACGTCCAGGTCCGGGAACTCGCGGGCGGCCAGTTCCGATGCCGAGTACACCGAAGCACCGGCTTCAGAGACCATGATCTTGGTGATTTTCAGGGCTGGATATTTCTTGACCAGTTCGGCCACCAGCTTGTCGCTTTCGCGGCTGGCGGTGCCGTTGCCGATGGCGATCAGTTCCACCGAGTGTTTGGCGCACAGTGCGGCCATGATGGAAATGGTGCGGTCCCAGTCGTTCTTCGGCGCGTGCGGGTAGACCGTGGTGTGGTCCAGCAGTTTGCCGGTTGCATCGACCACGGCGATTTTGCAGCCGGTGCGCAGGCCTGGGTCGAAGCCCAGGGTGGCGCGCGGGCCGGCCGGGGCGGCCAGCAGCAGGTCGTGCAGGTTGTGGGCGAACACGTTGATCGCCTCGCCTTCGGCATTGTCACGCAGCTCGCCGAACAGGTCGGTTTCCAGGTGGGTGTACAGCTTGACCTTCCAGGTCCAGCGCACCACTTCACCCAGCCACTTGTCGGCGGGACGGCTGCGGTTTTCGATGCCGACGTGGTTGCCGATCATCAGTTCGCATGGGTGCAGGGTGCCGGGCAGCTCTTCGCCGACCTTCAGCGAGACGCTCAACACGCCTTCGTTGCGCCCGCGGAAAATCGCCAGGGCACGGTGCGACGGCGCAGTACGCAGCAGCTCGTCATGAGCGAAATAGTCGCGGAACTTGGCGCCTTCTTCTTCCTTGCCAGCCACCACGCGGGCGCTGAGCACGGCTTCCTGCTTCAGGTAGCTGCGCAGCTTGTCGAGCAGGGCGGCGTCTTCGGCAAAGCGCTCCATCAGGATGTACTTGGCACCTTCCAGCGCCGCCTTGACGTCGGCCACGCCCTTTTCGGCGTTGACGAAGCGTGCAGCTTCGCTTTCCGGGGCCAGGGTCGGGTCGTTGAACAGGCCATCGGCCAGTTCGCCAAGGCCGGCTTCCAGGGCGATCTGGCCCTTGGTGCGACGCTTTTGCTTGTAGGGCAGGTACAGGTCTTCGAGGCGGGTCTTGGTGTCGGCCAGCTTGATCTCGCGGGCCAGTTCCGGGGTCAGCTTGCCCTGTTCCTCGATGCTGGAAAGGATGCTGGCGCGGCGCTCGTCGAGTTCGCGCAGGTAGCGCAGGCGCTCTTCCAGGTGGCGCAACTGAGTGTCGTCAAGGCTACCGGTCACTTCCTTGCGGTAGCGGGCGATGAAGGGCACGGTCGAGCCTTCGTCCAACAGGCTCACGGCCGCCTCGACCTGCTGCGGGCGTACGCCCAGTTCCTCGGCGATACGGCTGTTGATGCTGTCCATGTAAACCACCTGACATTTGTGAATACGGGGGTCGCCTGTGGGCTTTTTGCCCGGCGGCGCTGGATGAAAGCCGCGCATTATACCCATCGCAAACGGCTTGCGGTGATGGCGCCCGGCCAGCCGGAACTGGCGCCGGGGGAAAAATCTGCTAACAATGCTCACGCAACGTGCAGCAATGGCTACGCCATAATGCGCGGCGATATCAGAGGAGTTATTCATGACCGGCACGCCAAACACCGCTGAAGGTGACAAGATTCTCATCGTCGACGACGATCCGGGGCTTAGCAGCCTGCTGGAACGTTTCTTCACCAGCAAGGGCTACCGTGCCCGTGCAGTGCCCAACACCGAGCAGATGGACCGTTTGCTGCAGCGCGAGGTATTCAACCTGGTGGTGCTCGACCTGATGCTGCCAGGTGAGGATGGCCTGTCCGCCTGCAAGCGTCTGCGCCAGCAGAACAACCAGATCCCGATCATCATGCTGACCGCCAAGGGCGACGAGCTTAGCCGCATCAAGGGCCTGGAACTGGGCGCCGACGACTACCTGGGCAAACCGTTCAACCCGGACGAACTGATGGCCCGGGTCAAGGCGGTGCTGCGTCGCCAGGCGCCGAGCGTGCCGGGAGCGCCGGGCAGCGAAGACGAGTCGGTCACCTTCGGCGACTATGAGCTGTCGCTGGCCACCCGCGAGCTCAAGCGCGGCAACGAAGTGCACATGCTCACCACCGGCGAGTTCGCCGTGCTCAAGGCCCTGGTGATGCACGCCCGGGAGCCGTTGACCCGCGACAAGCTGATGAACCTGGCGCGCGGCCGCGAATGGGATGCACTGGAACGCTCCATCGACGTGCAGATCTCACGCCTGCGTCGCATGATCGAGCCGGACCCGTCCAAGCCGCGTTACATCCAGACCGTCTGGGGCGTCGGCTACGTGTTCGTACCGGACGGAAACGCCGGAAAATGATGCCCGAACGTCGATGAAAACACCGCTCTGGTTTCCGCAAAGTTTCTTCGCCCGCACCCTGTGGCTGGTGTTGATCGTCGTTCTGTTCTCCAAGGCGCTGACCCTGGTCTACCTGCTGATGAACGAGGACGTGCTGGTCGACCGTCAGTACAGCCATGGTGTAGCGCTGACCTTGCGCGCCTATTGGGCCGCCGACGAAGAAAACCGCGACAGGATCGCCGAGGCGGCGGGCCTTATCCGGGTGACCGGCTCGGGTGTGCCCGAAGGCGAGCAGCATTGGCCCTACAGTGAAATCTACCAACGGCAGATGCAGGCCGAGCTGGGGGAGGACACCGAAGTGCGGCTGCGCATTCATGCACCGCCCGCGTTGTGGGTCAATGCGCCAAGCCTCGGTCCGGGTTGGCTGAAAGTGCCGCTGTACCCGCACCCATTGCGTGGGCAGAAAATCTGGAACGTGCTGGGCTGGTTCCTGGCCATTGGCTTGTTGTCTACCGCATCGGCGTGGATTTTTGTGCGTCAGCTGAACCAGCCGCTCAAACGCTTGGTGTTCGCCGCCCGCCAGCTTGGCCAAGGGCGCAGTGTGCGCCTGCCGATCAGCGATACCCCCAGTGAGATGACCGAGGTGTACAAGGCTTTCAACCAGATGGCCGAGGATGTCGAGCAGGCCGGGCGCGAGCGCGAGTTGATGCTGGCCGGGGTTTCCCACGACTTGCGCACGCCACTGACGCGCCTGCGTTTGTCGCTGTCCTTGCTGAACAGCGACAACGAGCTGAGCGATGACATGGTTCGCGATATCGAGGATATGGACGCGATTCTGGATCAGTTCCTGGCCTTCATCCGCGATGGCCGTGACGAGCCGGTGGAAGAGGTCGACCTTGCTGACCTGGTGCGTGAGGTGGTGGCTCCATACAACCAGCCGGAAGAGCGTGTACGCCTGTGCCTGGAGCCGATTCCACCGTTCCCGCTGCGCCGTGTTTCGCTCAAGCGCATGCTGGGCAACCTTATCGGCAACGCCCTGCACCATGCTGGCAAGGGGGTCGAGGTGGCTGCCTATGTGTCAGGTGATGAGAGTGCGCCGTATGTGGTGCTCAGTGTGCTGGACCGGGGCACCGGTATTGACGAGTCGGAGCTGGAAACCATTTTCAACCCGTTCATTCGCGGTGACCGGGCGCGGGGCGGTAAAGGCACCGGGTTGGGGCTGGCGATCGTGAAGCGGATTGCTGCGCAACATGGCGGGAATGTGGAGTTGCGCAACAGGTCTGGCGGCGGGATCGAGGCGCGGGTCAGGTTGCCGCTGGGGCTGCTGTTGCCGCGTAATGCTGTGTGAGGCTCACTGGCCTCTTCGCGGCTAAAGCCGCTCCTACAGGGATTGTGCAGTACCTGTGGCAGCGGCTTAGCCGCGAAGAGGCCGGTACAGGCTTGAATCAACCTTTGCCCTTGGTCCGGGTCTGATTGGGCCCGCCATTCTTCTCCAGGTGCTCGATGATCATCCCGGCGACGTTCTTGCCGGTGGTGACTTCAATGCCTTCGAGCCCTGGCGACGAGTTTACCTCCATCACCAACGGCCCGTGGTTGGAGCGCAGGATATCCACACCCGCCACGCTCAGCCCCATCACCTTGGCCGCCCGAATTGCGGTAATGCGCTCTTCTGGGGTGATTTTTATCAGGCTGGCGACACCACCCCGGTGCAGGTTGGAACGGAACTCGCCCGGTTTGGCCTGACGCTTCATCGAGGCAATTACTTTGTCGCCTACCACGAAGCATCGGATATCTGCGCCACCGGCCTCCTTGATGTACTCCTGAACCATGATGTTCTGCTTGAGGCCCATGAACGCTTCGATTACCGACTCGGCCGCTTGGGGGGTTTCGCATAGCACCACGCCAATGCCCTGGGTGCCTTCCAGTACCTTGATCACCAGCGGGGCACCGTTGACCATCTGGATCAGGTCGGGGATGTCGTCCGGCGAGTGGGCGAACCCGGTGATCGGCAGGCCGATGCCGCGCCGCGACAACAGCTGCAACGAGCGCAGCTTGTCGCGCGAGCGGGCAATGGCTACCGACTCGTTGAGCGGGTATACGCCCATCATTTCGAACTGGCGTAGCACCGCGCAGCCATAGAACGTAACCGAAGCACCTATGCGCGGGATCACGGCATCGAAGCCTTCCAGCGGCTTGCCGCGGTAGTGGATCTGCGGCTTGTGGCTGGCGATGTTCATGTATGCCCGCAGGGTATCGATCACCACCATTTCGTGGCCACGCTGAATACCGGCTTCGACCAGGCGGCGGGTGGAATACAGACGCGGATTGCGCGACAGCACAGCGATCTTCATGCAGCACCTGTGACAGGGGAAAGGGTAGCCGGGAAGGCCGGTTTGTCTTGTACGTATTTCAGGCCTGGGTTTACTACCAGCTGGCCGTGTATCAGGGCCTTGGAGCCAAGCAACAGCCGGTAGCGCATGTTCTTGCGGCAGGCCAGGGTGAACTCCACCTCCCATACACCATCACCCAGCGCCAGTGACGTGCGGATGACGTAGCGGGTCTGGGCCTGGCCGTTGGAGCTCTTGATGGTCTTCATCGTCACCAACGGTGCCTCGCAGCGGCGGTGGCGCAATTGCACCACCGAGCCCAGGTGCGCAGTGAAGCGAACCCAGGGCTGCCCGTCGCGCTCGAAGGGTTCCACTTCGGTGGCATGCAGGCTCGACGTGCTGGCACCGGTGTCGATCTTGGCGCGCAGCCCGGCCACGCCGAGGTCAGGCAGGGCGACCCACTCGCGCAGGCCGATCACAGTCAAATGGTCAAATGTCTTCACGAAGCGCACCCTGCGAATGAGGTGGTGAACTTTAAGCACGGCGGGGACTTTTTGCATCCGTATGTGAAGGTAGTACAGTTCGATGAAAGACAGAATCCGAGGTAACGCGATGGCACAAAAAGCCGAAGACGACGACAAGGTTCGCCTGGACAAATGGCTGTGGGCGGCGCGCTTCTACAAGACGCGAGCGCTGGCCAAGGCGGCGATCGAGAGTGGCAAGGTGCATTGCCGGGGCGAGCGTTGCAAGCCGGGCAAGGAGCCGCGGGTAGGCGACGAGTTCGTACTGCGTACCGGCTTCGATGAGCGCACGGTGGTGGTGAGGGCGTTGTCGGTGGTGCGTCGTGGTGCCCCAGAGGCGCAGGCGCTGTACGAGGAAACCGAAGAAAGTGTGCGTCGCCGTGAACAGGCGGCTGAGATGCGTAAGGCCGGGGCCATGGGTGTGACCACCGATGGCCGGCCGACCAAGAAGCAGCGGCGGCAGATTCACCAACTGCATGGAAGTTACGATTGAATGGGGCTGCTGTGCAGCCCCAGGAATCTAGCGCAACACCGCCATTCGTCCGACCACCGGCAACGTGGACAGCAGCTTGAACAACGGCGCTGTCCAGCGCATCAACACCTCGCTGCCTTTGGCCGCCAGCGGCGTGTAGTAGCTCCAGCCCAACGCCAGTACGGCCATCAGCAAGCCGCCGATGTAGTCGTCCTGCCCCCAGTGGGCGCCGGCCACCAGGCGCGGCAGCATGAACACCGCTGCGAGCCCCCACACCACCAGGTATTGCACAAGGCGGCGGCTGAACACGCTCATGAACAACGCCCAGATCAGCAACACCGAGGCGTGATCACCTGGGAAACTTTTGCTGGAACGGTCCTTGAGTTCCCAGGTTGCCTCCAGGTTCGGGTAATAGTCACTCAGGTGCACGACGTCGTCGAAGATCATCGATGGGCTCTTGTGTTGCCACCCGGCGGCATCCACCCACTTGGAAAACAGCGCGCGAATCACCACTAAGAGGAGTAGCGTGACCAGAAAGCCGAAAAATGCCTGGCGAACCTGAGCGGCCTTGAACACCCAGTCACCACGAATGAGCACCGCGAGCAGGATCAGGCCGACGACGATGTCGAACGGGCGTAGGCTGCCGATGGTCCAGATGTAGCGCCAGGTGGTGCTCTCGGCCAGCGGCGCATTCAGGCTGCGGAACAGCCACTCGTCGAAAGTCAGGCACAGGATCTGGCCAAAAGGCCATAACCAGAAACACAGTAGAGCGATGGGAAGCAGCGTACAGGCTGCCAATGGCCCCCAGGACCACCTTGCTTGGAACAGTGGTCGATTGTCCATAAAATACCTCTATTGCAAACAGGAATCGGAGCGCCTTGTGAGCGCTCTGTCACGGGTTCTCGCTGATTCTCGACAACCCTTGTAACCATTTTGTCATCATTTTTTAGATAGCCGAAACCTATGAGCGATTTGCCTGATACCGATTTCACCCAACGTTTCATCTTCGACGAGCGCGATGTGCGCGGCGAGTGGGTGTCTCTCGATGACAGCTACGCCGCGGTGTTGGCGCGTCATGAATACCCCCAGCCGGTCAAGGTGCTGCTCGGTGAGTTGATGGCCGCCACCGCCTTGCTGGTGGGTGCGATGAAGTTCGATGGCTTGCTGATTCTGCAGGCGCGTTCGGCTGGGCCGATTCCGCTGCTGATGGTGGAATGCTCCAGCGACCGCGAGATCCGCGGCATGGCCCGCTATGAAGCGGACCAGATTTCGGCTGATGCCACCCTGTCGCAGCTGATGCCGGACGGTCACTTGACCCTGACCATCGACCCGGTCAAGGGCCAGCGCTACCAGGGGACAGTCGACCTCGACGGCGCCAACCTGTCGGAATGTTTCACCAACTACTTCGTCCAGTCGCAGCAGCTCAATACCCGTTTCTGGCTCAATGCCGCAGGCGGCAAAGCCCGTGGGCTGTTGCTGCAGCAACTGCCGCGTGATCGCCAGCCGGATGACGAAGAGCGCGAAGACAGCTGGCAGCACGTGGTGGCCCTGGCCAAGACGCTCAAGCCTGAAGAGTGGGCAGAGGGCAACGAAACCCTGCTGCACCGCCTGTACCACGAAGACGCCGTGCGCCTGTTCGATATCCAGCCACTGCGCTTCAATTGCAGCTGCTCGCGGGAACGCTCCGGCAATGCGCTGGTCAGTCTGGGCGAGCACGACGCCAAGGCGCTGGTGGAAGAATGTGGCGGGACGGTAGAGATCGATTGCCAGTTCTGCAACGAGCGCTACTTCTTCGATGCCAGCGATGTGGCGCAATTGTTTGCGGGTGGCGGTACGGACGTGGCCTCAGAAACTCGTCACTGAAACGTTAAAGCACAGGATAATTTCCTGTCGAATTGCGCAAAAGCGCAGTTCTGACAGGAGGGGCCTACTTTTTTTGGGCTTTTCTGGCATAATCCGGCCACTTTTTTCGCTGTAGTAGTTTTTTCAAGACAACTACAAAACGTTTGGAGCACTCGGCCTCGGGCCGGATGGGGTATCTCATGACGCAAGCCAACAACACCGTGTACACCGACCTGAGCGTCGATGAGCTGGTAAAAGAAGCGCTGCAACGCGGTGAAGGCGTACTAGCCGATACTGGCGCACTGGTCGTGGAGACTGGTCACCGTACTGGCCGCTCGCCGGCTGACCGTTTCATCGTCGAAGAACCTTCCACCCAGGACGCCATTTCCTGGGGCCCGATCAACCGCAAGTTCCCGGCTGACAAGTTCGATGCCCTGTGGGCTCGCGTCGAGGCGTTCAACAACGCCCAGGATCACTTCGTTTCCTATGTTCACGTAGGGGCCGCAGCCGAGCACTACCTGCCGGTGAAGATGACCACCCAGACTGCCTGGCAGAACCTGTTCGGTCGTTGCCTGTTCATCAACCCGGAGCAGTACAATCCGGCTGGCCGCGACCAGTGGGAGATCCTCAACGTCGCCAACTTCGTGTGCGAGCCTGAGCGTGACGGCACCAACTCCGACGGTTGCGTGATCATCAACTTCGCCCAGAAGAAAGTGCTGATCGCTGGCATGCGCTACGCCGGCGAAATGAAGAAAGCCATGTTCTCGGTGCAAAACTTCCTGCTGCCGGCTGCCGACGTACTGCCTATGCACTGCGCAGCGAACATCGGCGAAGAAGGCGATGTGACCTTGTTCTTCGGCCTGTCCGGCACTGGCAAGACCACCCTTTCGGCTGACGAAAGCCGTTACCTGATCGGTGACGACGAGCACGGTTGGGGCGAAGGCGTTGTCTTCAACATGGAAGGCGGCTGCTACGCCAAGTGCATCGACCTGTCCGAAAAGAACGAGCCGGTCATCTGGAAAGCCATCAAGCACGGCGCGGTACTGGAAAATGTCGTTCTCGACGCCAACAAGCACGCCGACTACACCGATGTCAGCCTGACTCAGAACAGCCGTGCGGCCTACCCGCTGGAGCACGTTGCCAAGCGTTCGGAAGCGAACCTGGGCGGCGAGCCTAACGCAGTGATCTTCCTCACCTGCGACCTGACAGGTGTTCTGCCTCCGGTTTCGATCCTGAACAACGAGCAGGCGGCCTACCACTTCCTGTCCGGCTACACCGCGCTGGTCGGTTCCACTGAAATGGGTTCGGGCGGCGGCATCAAGTCGACCTTCTCCACCTGCTTCGGCGCACCGTTCTTCCCGCGTCCGGCTGGCGAGTACGCCGAGCTGCTGATCAAGCGTATCAACGGTTTCAACTCCAAGGTCTACCTGGTTAACACTGGCTGGACTGGTGGTGGCTACGGCGTTGGCAAGCGCTTCAGCATCCCCACCACCCGTGCTGTGATCGCTGCAATCCAGAGCGGCGCACTGGTCGGTGCCGAAACCGAGCACCTGGACATCATCAACCTGGACGTGCCGAAGGCCGTTCCGGGCGTTGAAACCGAACTGCTCAACCCGCGCACCAACTGGGCTGACAAAGCGGCCTACGACGAGGCTGCCAAAGGTCTGGCCAAGCTGTTCATCGAAAACTTCAAGAAGTTCGAGGTTTCCGACGCCATCAAAGCCGCTGGCCCGCAGCTCTAAGCCGAGCTCAGCCGCAACGAGAAAGCCGCCCCCAGGGGCGGCTTTTTTGTGGGCGCACATCGGGCCGTGGGCGCAGGCCATTGTAGGGCTTGCCCGCGAACGGGCCCGCATAGCAGCGAAAGTCTGGTTTTTCTGTTTCACTGTCAGCATCCATTGCGAAGACAAGAGCCAGTCAGATGACCGAAGCCCCTCAGCGAATTGCCTTCTCCCACTTCCACCCGATCCTCACCCGCCCCCAGGACAACGACCTGAACGGCCACATCGCCGGTGCAACGGTGCACGGTTTTTTCGAAACCGCGATCCAGGCGTTTCTCGTCGAGCAGGCCGAGCTGGACCTGCGGCACGGTGAACTGGCTGCCTTCGTGGTCAGTTCGGCTGCGGATTTCTACGCGCTACCGGGCTTCCCGGATTTGTTGGAGGTGGGGTTGGGCGTGACGCGTCTGGCGGGCAGCACGGTAGAGTACCGGCTGGCGCTGTACCGCCCGGGCGAATCGGACGCGTGCGCAGCGGGCACGGTAGTGCAGGTGTTCATCGAGCGCGCCAGTGGCCGGCCTGTGGCGTTGCCAGAGGCGCTGCAGGTGATCCTGTCCGGCCTCGTGCTGGAGCGGCAGGCATAAAAAAGCCCCGCTGGCAGGGGCGGGGCTTTTGTTGCCGAGGCAGGGCCCTCAGGCGTTAGTCGCGCCAGTGGCGCTTGTGCTTGCGGTGGCCATAGTGGTGACCACGGTCCCAGTGACGACGGTCGTCGTCGTAGCCGCGACGATAGCGGCGGCCCTCGTGGTAATCGTCTTCGTCGGCCTTGTTACCCATGTAGTTACCCAGTGCACCGCCGGCACCACCGCCGGCTGCCGCGCCAATGTAGCTACCTGTGGTACCGCCCACGGAGCGACCGACCACGTTACCACCTGCGGCGCCCAGCGCGCCGCCGATAGCGGCCTCACCACGCTGGCGTTTGTCTGCGCCCAGGGCGCCACCTGCCGCACCGCCCAGACCGGCACCAATGGCGCCGCCGGTGCTGCCACCGATGGAGTTGCCCACGACAGAGCCCAGTACCCCACCCAATGCGCCGCCAATGCCGGCCTCGGTGGTGCCGCCTGCCATGGCAACGCCGCTGAGCAAGCTGAAAGACAACAACAGAATCGAGGAGTACTTCTTCATCAAGAGAGCCTCATAGGGATGACGAGGCGAATTTGAGGCTAAGAGGCGTGGCTGGCAACGGAAATCCGACGAGTAACACGAGTTGTACACAATTCTCTAACTTGCTGTATTTACTATGAAACTTTATCGTTTTTAAGCTGTCTGAGACCTTTATGACAAAGCCCTGAGCCGCCACGGAACAGGGCTTTTTTCATTTTTACAGGATGCGCCCGTCCTCGCGCGCACGCTCCAGCCTGATGGCAATAAACTTCGATGTTGGCGTATGGCTACCAACGCCAATGCTCTCCAGCGGCACCAGCGGATTCACTTCCGGGTAATACGCCGCCGCCTGCCCGGCAGGTATGTCGAAGGCCAGCAAGGTAAAGCCCTGCACCCGGCGCACATGTTCATCCCCCCACAGCGAAACGATGTCGACCTTCTGCCCCGGCTGGAAGCCCAGGCGGATGATGTCGGCTTCGTTGGCGAACAGCACCTCGCGCTGGCCGCGCACACCGCGGTAGCGGTCGTCCAGGCCGTAGATAGTGGTGTTGTACTGATCGTGCGAGCGCATCGATTGCATGATCAGGTCTGGCAACTGGCCGCTGGCGCGTACGCGTTCGTCAAGCAGTGTGTCGGGCAGCAGGTTGGCCTTGAAGTTGGCGCGGCCGGTGCTGGTTGCCCATTCGCGGCTGGCCGCGCTGTTGCCCAGATAGAAGCCGCCCGGATTACGCAGGCGCTGGTTAAAGCCGCTGAAACCGGGAATGGTGTCGCCGATCAGGTCGCGGATGCGGTCGTAGTCGGCCACCAGCCAGTGCCAGTCCACCGGTTGTTTGCCCAGTGTGGCGGCAGCGATACCGGCGATCACCGCAGGCTCCGAGCGCATTTGCGTCGACAGCGGCTTGAGCTGGCCGTTGGAGGCGTGGACCATGCTGAACGAGTCTTCCACCGTGACTGCCTGCGGCCCGTCGGCCTGCAGGTCGATGTCGGTGCGGCCCAGGCACGGCAGGATCAGTGCCTGCTTGCCATGGATCAGGTGGCTACGGTTGAGCTTGGTGCTGATGTGCACGGTTAGTTCGCAGTTGCGCAGCGCTTGGGCGGTACGTTCAGTGTCGGGTGTGGCTTGGGCGAAGTTGCCGCCCAAGCCGATGAAGACCTTGGCCCGGCCATCGAGCATCGCGTGAATGGCTTCGACGGTGTTATGGCCATTGCGCCGTGGCACGGGGAAGCCAAAGCGCTTTTCGATGGCATCCAGCAGTGCCTCTGGCGGGCGCTCGTTGATGCCCATGGTGCGGTCACCCTGCACGTTGCTGTGGCCACGCACCGGGCACAGGCCGGCGCCGGGCACGCCGATGTTGCCACGCAGCATCTGCAGGTTGACGATTTCCTGAATGGTCGGCACCGAATGACGGTGTTGGGTGATGCCCATCGCCCAGCACATGATCACCCGCTTGCCACGGCAGTACATGCGCGCGGCCAGTTCGATATCGGCCAGGGGCAGGCCGGATTGTGCCTGGATGTGCGACCACGGCGTGGCGTCCACCACGGCCAGGTACTCGTCGACACCATGGCCATGTTCGGCAATGAAGGCGTGATCGAACACGGCCGGTTCGCCGTTGGCCTGGGCTTCGCGTTCCCATTGCAGGGCGAACTTGGCCATGCCACGCAGCATCGCCATGTCGCCACCCAGGGCCGGGCGGAAGAAGGCGGTGTTGGTCGGGCGGTCACTGTTGGTCAGCATTTCCAGTGGGTTCTGGGGGTGCTGGAAGCGCTCCAGACCACGCTCCTTGAGCGGGTTGATGCACACCACCTGGGCGCCACGTTTTACCGCATCGCGCAGTGGATCGAGCATGCGCGGGTGGTTGGTGCCGGGGTTCTGGCCCCAGACAAAAATGGAGTCGGCGTGCTCGAAGTCGTCGAAGGTGACTGTACCCTTGCCGACCCCGACGCTTTGCCCCAATGCCACGCCGCTGGCCTCATGGCACATGTTCGAGCAGTCAGGGAAGTTGTTGGTGCCGTAGGCGCGCACGAACAGTTGGTACAGGTACGCCGCTTCGTTGCTGGCACGTCCCGAGGTATAGAATTCGGCCTGGTCAGGGTTGGCCAGCTTGTTCAGTTCGCGTGCGATCAGGGCGAAGGCGGCATCCCAGCTGATCGGCAGGTAACGG
This sequence comes from Pseudomonas sp. JR33AA, assembly GCF_021378985.1. Classification (NCBI taxonomy): domain Bacteria; kingdom Pseudomonadati; phylum Pseudomonadota; class Gammaproteobacteria; order Pseudomonadales; family Pseudomonadaceae; genus Pseudomonas; species Pseudomonas sp. JR33AA. The sequence goes on along the minus strand of NZ_JAJSAW010000008.1, from coordinate 222,350 downwards.
TCGCTGGGGGCATCGTAGACCAACGGTTCGGTCAGACGCCCCTGGTACTCCAGCCAGTAGTCGCTCTGCTGCAGCAGCGAGGTGACGCTGTAACGGGCGAAGAAGGCAGCATCGACACGGCGTTTGGTAGCTTCCCAGTTCACCGCCTTGGCGCCGTTCTCGCAGAACTTGACCATGCCGCTTTCCGGCGAATCCCCCCAGGCGCAGCCGGGGCAGTCGAAACCGCCGTTCTGGTTGGTCTTGAGCAGGGCGCGAATGTTTTTCAGCGCGTTATCGCTGCCGACCCAGGCCTTGGCCACGCTACGCAGTGCGCCCCAACCGCCGGCGGGGCCGTGGTAGGGCTTGTAGCGAGGAGGGGAGGCTGGGGCGTTGTCCGGAAGAGGTTGGTACGAGGTCACGACTGTTACGACTCCGCCGCTGGGCTGTAGACCCGCGGTGCGCTGTGCTTGGGCAAATGGATAAGGTTGAGGTTGTGCTTGCGTGCCCATTGCAGGGCAAGGCCGGTGGGCGCTGACAGGCTGACCAGGGTCTGTATGCCGGCACGCAGTACTTTCTGGATCAGCTCCAGGCTGCAGCGGCTGGTGACGATGGCCAGGCCACCCTGGCTGTGGATGCCTTGCCGCAGCAGGGCGCCGATCAGTTTGTCGAGGGCGTTGTGCCGGCCGATGTCTTCGCGGCCGAGCAGCAGTTCGCCATGCTGGTCCATGAACAATGCTGCATGCACGGCGCCGCAATGCTGGCCCAGTGGCTGGAAGGCGTCGATGCGCTCGCGCAGGCCGACCAGCCACTGGGCCGGGGGCAGGGGCGCACCCGGCAATACGGCCAGGTCCGGCAGCGCCTGCTCCAGGGCCTCGACCCCACACAGGCCGCAACCACTGGTGCCGGCCAGTTGGCGGCGCTGGTTTTTCAGGTTCCAGAACGCCCGGCTGGAGATTTCCAGGTCGGCGTACATTGCCGAGCCACTGCCGGAGAGCTTGAGGTCGTAGATTTCTGCTGTGCCTTCGACAATGCCGCTGCCGACGCTGAAACCGACGGCGAAGTCTTCCAGGTCGGTAGGGCTGACCAGCATCACCGCCTGGTTGAGGCCGTTATAGACAATGGCCAGGGCCACTTCCTCGGCCAGCGGGGTGCTGTCGCGTTTGGCGTCGCTGAGCTGGACATAATCGTAGGTGTTGCTGGCGGCGGGCATGGACAAGGGCGATGAGGCCGCACAGACCGGAGGCTTGCTGTTCATCGGGGTGCTGAATACCGGCGGCTTTCTGATAGCACAAGCCTAGGCGTGCGGGCCGGCGGCGTCTAATCGCTAGGGTCTATGCCTTGATAGACCGCGTCGATTGGTTGCGCAGGGCAGGAGTGGTAAAGCTGGCCTAGACTCCTGTGTCCAAGGTTTCGTCAACAAGGAGAGCGCAATGAGCCTGTTCAGTTTCGTGAAGGAAGCCGGCGAGAAGTTGATCGACCTGCTTACCCCAGGCAACGCCAATGCCGAAGAGCAGCTTAAGAAACACGTGGAAGCTGTCGGCCTGGGCAACCCCAACATCACCGCCACTGTAGAGGGAGACAAGATCATCCTCAAGGGTGAAGTGGCCAGCCAGGAAGAGAAGGAGAAGATCATTCTGGCGGCGGGCAACATCAGCGGCGTGGCCAGCGTGGATGACCAGATCACTGTGACAGGGCCAGTGGTGAAGGCGGCCAGGTTCGTTACAGTGAAAAAGGGTGACACGTTATCGGCCATTTCAGTCGTGGTTTATGGCAACGCCAACCAGTACAACAAGATTTTCGAGGCCAACAAGCCGATGCTCTCGCACCCGGACAAGATCTATCCGGGGCAGGTGCTGCGTATTCCTGACTGATCTCTGAAACCTGTACCGGCCTCTTCGCGGGCGCGCCCGCTCCCACAGTATCTGTAGGAGCGGGTTCACCCGCGAAGAGGGCCTCATAGGCCTACCAGTAACTCCCGGTAATCCTCGACCGCCGCAAACTCTTCAGTATCCCGCGGCCCTGCTTTGCTATCTGGCTGGCGCACCGCCAGCAAGTGTCCCACACCAAACCGCCGTGCACTGCGCAGAATCGCCAGCGTGTCATCGATGAACAGGCTGCGTTCCGGTTCGAAGCCGATATCCGCCTGCAGGGCATCCCAGAACTGCGGGCTTTCCTTCGGGTAGCCATAGTCGTGCGAGCTGATCAGCCGCTCGAAGTACGGTGCCAGCTCCACCCGCTCCAGCTTCAGCGACAGCGAGTCACGGTGGGCATTGGTGATCATCACGACACGCTTGCCGGCCTGGCGAATCGCCGCCAGGAAGGTATCGGCATCCGGGCGCAGGGCTATCAGGTCGGCAATTTCCCGCTTCAACTCGCGAATGGGCAGGCGTAGCTCGCGGCTCCAGAAGTCCAGGCAGTACCAGTTCAATGTGCCGGCATTGCGTTCGAACAGCGGTTGCAGCTCCATTTCCGCCATGGCCCGGCTTACACCGTGCAGCTCGGCATAGCGCTGGGGCAGGTGGTCCAGCCAGAAGCGGTTGTCGTAATGCAGGTCGAGCAGGGTGCCATCCATGTCCAGCAGGACGGTATCGATGGCAGACCAGGGAAGAACAGGCATGGGAAACTCTCGATCAGTCGGCAAGCCACGGTATAGTAACCCGTTCACGCCAAGGAGCCGCCCCATGCGCCAGAAACCCACCGTACTCAGCCGCGAAATTGTCGCCAGCAGCCGCCTGTTTCGCGTCGAAGCCGTACAACTGCGCTTCAGCAATGGCGCCGAGCGCACCTATGAGCGCCTGGTGGGCCGGGGTAACGGCTACGGCGCGGTGATGATCGTGGCCATGCTCGATGCCGAGCACGTCGTGTTGGTGGAGGAATACTGCGGTGGCACTGATGAATACGAGCTGTCGCTGCCCAAGGGCCTGATCGAGCCGGGCGAGGACGTGCTGGCAGCAGCTGACCGGGAGCTCAAGGAAGAAGCCGGTTTTGGCGCACGCCAGCTGGAGCACCTGACCGAACTGTCGCTGTCGCCGGGCTACATGAGCCAGAAGATTCAGGTGGTGCTGGCCAGCGACCTGTACGAAGAACGGCTGGAAGGCGACGAGCCCGAGCCGATGCGGGTCGACAAGGTCAACCTGCGTGAGTTGTCAGCCCTGGCCATGCATCCGCAGTTCACTGAGGGCCGCGCCCTGGCGGCGCTGTACCTGGCCCGTGACCTGCTGATTCAGCGGGGGCTTCTGGAGCTATGAACGACCTGCAACTGATGCACGAAGTGGTCAAGCTGGCGCTGAGGGCAGGCGAGGCGATCCTGCCATTCTGGCGCGCCGATGTCGCGGTAACCAACAAGGCCGACGATTCGCCGGTTACCGCCGCCGACCTGGCGGCGCACCGGGTAATTGCCGATGGCCTGCTGGCGCTGGCGCCGCAGATTCCGGTGCTGTCCGAAGAGGACTGCAATATTGCGCTGGCCGAGCGGCAAGGCTGGAGCCGCTGGTGGCTAGTCGATCCGCTGGATGGCACCAAGGAATTCATTGCCGGCAGTGAAGAGTTCACGGTCAACATCGCCCTGATCGAGAACGGCGACGTGGTGTTTGGTGTGGTGTCGATGCCGACCAATGGGCGCTGCTACTTTGGTGGGCGCAGGATGGGGGCCTGGCGTGCAGATGCCGGCGAGGCAGCCCAACCGATCCAGGTTCGCAACGCTCCCCCGGAGGGCCAGCGGTTTACCGTGGTTGCCAGCCGTCGGCACTCAAGCGCGGAACAGGAAGCCCTGTTGTCCAGGCTTGGGGCTGCGGTGGGCGAGCTGGAGCTGGCCAACATTGGCAGCTCCTTGAAGTTCTGCCTGTTGGCCGAGGGCAGCGCCGATTGTTATCCGCGCCTGGCGCCGACTTCGCAATGGGATACTGCAGCGGCGCAAGGCGTGGTGGAAGGGGCCTGCGGCGAGGTGATCGGGCTGGATGGCTTGCCATTCCGGTATCCGCCACGTGAGTCGCTCCTTAACCCGTATTTCCTGGCATTGCCCGCCAATGCTGCATGGCGCCAGGCCTTCCTGAACCTGATCTAACTGCCCGGCACGATCCTGTAGGAGCGGCCTTGTGTCGCGAAAGGGCCGCAAAGCGGCCCCGACAATTCTGGCGGGGAAGCTGAAATCCTGGGGCCGCTTTGCGGCCCTTTCGCGACACAAGGCCGCTCCTACAAAGGCCGTGTTAGTTGTACTAGCGGTGCAGAACGTACTGGCCGCTGAATTTCACTGCAGGCTCGTCACTTTCGGCATTGCTCACGGTGGTTTCCAACGTCAACCGTGCCCGCCCACGCCGCTGGTACAGGGTCAGGAACCGCTCCCAGGTTTTCTCGTCCGGCGCCGCACAACGCGCCACCGCCGTGCCGGTCACTGGCAACGGGTAGCTGATTTGCCCTTCCTGGATGACGATATGCCCGTCATCGATCCCCAGTTCACGCAGGCGCAGGTGCAACCAGCCCCAACCTACCAGCACTGCTGCGCAGTACAGGCTGCCGCCGAACATGGTGCTTTTGTGATTGACGTTGGCCGCCAGCGGCAGCTGCAGGCGCAGGGTGTGCTGCTGCCAATCGATCACTTCCAGGCCCATCTCGCGTGTCAGGGGGATGTCGCTGTGCAGTACGGACTGCAGGTACTGGCTATCGGTGCTCATTAACGGTTGTCCTCTTGATCATCATGCCCGCCGCTGCCGCCCTCGAAGTTCAAGCCATGCTTGCGCAGCTTGTCATGCAGGGTTTTGCGGGGGATACCCAGTGCTTCGGCCAGGCTTCGCATGGATCCGTGCGGCTGGGCCAGTTCGGCGGCGATCAGCGAGCGTTCGAATTGCTCGACCTGTTCGCTGAGGTTGCCGCTCAGCAGTGGTGCTGCCGGTGTTGCTGCCGGGGGGGGCTGGCCATCCAGTGCCAGTTCCAGGCCAAGGGCGAAACGCTCGGCGGCGTTCTGTAGCTCGCGGACGTTACCTGGCCAGTCATGACGCAGCAGTAGGGCGCGTTGCGCGGGTTGCAGCGCATGCGGCGACAGACCATGACGTTGGCTGGCCGCATCGGCGAAATGCTGGAACAACACCAATATGTCGTCACCGCGTTCGCGCAGTGGCGGAATACGCAGCGGCGCCACGTTCAGGCGGTAATACAGGTCCGCGCGGAAACGCCCTTGGTCGGCAGCCTGACGCAGGTCTTCCTTGGTGGCGGCGATGACGCGGATGTCCAGCGGGACCAACTGGTTGCCGCCCAGGCGTTCCACTACCCGCTCTTGCAGCATGCGCAGCAACTTCACCTGTACATCCAGGCTCATGCTCTCGATTTCGTCGAGGAACAGCGTGCCGCCGTTGGCAAATTCGAACTTGCCGATACGGCGCTTCTGCGCGCCGGTGAACGCACCGGGCTCGTGGCCGAACAGTTCGCTTTCGACCACCGACTCGGCCAGCGCGCCGGCGTTGATCGCCACGAACGGCCCTTCGCTGCGGCTGGACAGGTCGTGCAAAGCGCGAGCCACCACCTCTTTGCCAGCGCCAGTCTCACCCAGAATCAACACGTCGGCTCGGGTGCCGGCCAAGGCGCCGATCTGCTCGCGCAGGCGCAGCATGGCCGGTGAATGGCCGACCAGGCGGGTTGCCAGTTGCTGGCGGTCGCTCAATGCCAGACGCAGGCTACGGTTGTCCAGCACCAGCCGGCGCAGCGCCAGGGCGCGGCGTACGCTGTCGAGCAGGGCGTCTGTGGCAAAGGGTTTTTCCAGGAAGTCATAAGCCCCGGCGCGCATCGCCTGCACCGCCAGGGGCACATCGCCATGGCCGGTAATCAGCAGCACCGGCAGTTCGCTGTCGCGGCTGTGCAGTTGTTCCAGCAACTGCAGGCCATCGATGCCCGGCATGCGGATGTCGCTGACCACCACGCCGGGCCAGTCGGCCTCGATACGTTCGGCCAGGCCTTGGGCTTCGGCCAGGGCGACTACCTTGAGCCCGGCCAGGTCCAGGGTCTGGCTCAAGGCTTGGCGCAAGTGGGGGTCATCGTCGACCAGGATGACCTGGGCTCGGCTGTCGATCAGTGTCTCGGTGGTCATGCCGAGGGGTCCTCCGAATTGGGCAAAGTAGCGCCAGACACGGCCACACGCAGCTGGAGGGTCAGCAATGCGCCGCCTTCCGGGTGGTTGGCCAGCAGCAGCTCACCGCCCAGGGCGCGCATCAGGCTTTCACAGATGGCCAGCCCCAGGCCCAGGCCCTGGGTACGCGTCTTGGTGGTAAAGAACGGCTCCTTAGCGTGCTCCAGGGCCTGGCGGCTGAAGCCGGGGCCGTTGTCACGGATGTACAGGTAGACGCAGTCATCACGCTGCTCGGCACTTAGCCACAGGCGGCGCGGGTTGGCTTTTTCAGTCAGGGCGTCGAGGGCATTGGCCAGCAGGTTGCCTAGCACTTGGCGCAGGCGGGTTTCGCCGGCCTGTACCCACAAGGTGGCTTCCGGCAGGTCGCGGATCAGTTCTACGGCCATTGCACGGCGGCGCTTGGCCAGCAGCGCCAGGGCATCGTCCAGAGCCGGCTGCAGGGCAACGCTCTCCGGGGCATGGCGGTCACGACGGGCGAAGGCACGCAGGTGGGCAATGATCGAGGCCATGCGCCCGGTCAGCTCACCGATCAGCTTGAGGTTGCCGCGGGCGTCTTCGGTACGTTGGTGGTCGAGCAGGATCTCGGCGTTTTCCGCGTAGCTGCGGATGGCGGCCAGGGGTTGGTTCAACTCATGGCTGATACTGGCCGACATGGTGCCGAGCACCGACAGCTTGCCGGCCTGCACCAGTTCGTCCTGCGCACGCACTGCCTCCTGCTGAGCGTTTTCGCGCTCCAGCACGGCATTTTTCAGGCGGGTATTCAGGCCTTCAAGGTCGGCGGTACGTTCAGCCACGCGCTTTTCCAGTTCCTGGCGGCCACGGGCTTCGAAGTCGATGCGGTCGATGTAATGGCGCCGCCGTTGCATTACCAGGCCGGCTAACAGCATCAGTACCAGCAACGTACCGGCACCGATGGCCATTACCGTCTGCACCGATCGATCAACCAGTGTGCGCGGGGCGAGGATGCTGACTTGCCAGCCAGTTTCCTTGATGTCGCGGGTCTGGGTGATCCAGGCCTGCGGGTTGAGCACCAGCGGCTGTGGGGCCTGGGTCGGATAGGGCTGGATGGCGATGATGGCCTGGCGCTCGGCGTCGGTCAGCGTGCGGGTAGCACGGAAGCGCCAGTCGGGCCGCGAAGTGAGGATGACCACGCCATTGTGATCGGTCAGCAACAGCTGCTCGGGCGTACGGCCCCACAGGGTTTCGGTGTGGTCGAGGTCGACTTTGACCACCAGCACGCCGACGATCCGCTCGCGGTCCCGCACGGCCGCGGCAAAAAAGTAGCCGCGCTTGGCCGAGGTGGTGCCCTGGCCGAAGAAGCGGCCCAGGTGGCCGGCCATGGCTTCGTTGAAGTAGGGGCGGAAGGCGAAGTTTCGGCCGACGAAGCTGTCGTGCTTGTCCCAGTTCGAGGCGGCCAAGGTGTTACCGCTGACGTCCATCAGGTACATCACCTCGGCACCGGTCTGCTGCACGATGTCCTTGAGCAGGCGGTTGGCGTTGGTCACCGCTTCCAGGCGGAAAGGGTCGGCCAGCACGCCACGCAGCGCCGGCAAGTCGCCGAGAATTTGCGGCAAGGTCTCGTAGCGGTGCAGGGTACCGAGCAGGTTGGCCACATACAGGTCGAGGGTCTGGCGGTTCTGCGAGGCCAGTTCTTCCTGGTAATAGCGTTCTGCCAAGTGATGCAAGGGCCACAGTAATGGGGCCAAGATCAGCGCCAGCAGGGCCAGGCTGCGCCAGCGGGGACGGCGTGGGGGCGTGGGTTTTGCAATCATCACGTAAATGCGCCAGAAAAGTCTGACGCAATTATGCGCTAGTTAAGGCAGCAGTTCCGCCTCTGCCAATGGCAGGCCCACCTTGTCCTTGTCCGACAACAGCGGTGGCTGCTGCAGCCCCCAGTCGATGGCCAGTTGCGGGTCGTCCCAGCGGATGCAGCGGTCGGCGCCCGGGTTGTAGTAGTCGGTGGTCTTGTACAGGAACTCGGCCGATTCACTCATCACCGCAAAGCCGTGGGCGAAGCCAGGCGGAATCCACAGCTGGCGATGGTTGTCGGCCGACAGGTGCACCGCGACCCATTTGCCGAATGTTGGCGAGCTTTTGCGCACGTCCACGGCGATATCGCGGATTTCCCCGTGCACCACGCGCACCAGCTTGCCCTGGGTGTTTGCCACCTGGTAGTGCAGACCACGGAGCACGCCCTTGATGGAGCGCGAGTGGTTGTCCTGAACGAACGCCACGTTCACGCCGGTTTGCTGCGAGAACTCACGGGCGTTGAATGCCTCGAAGAAAAAACCACGGCTGTCAGCGAACACCTTTGGCTCGATGATCAGTACTTCAGGGATTGCTGTAGGGATGATGTTCATAGCGGCTCGCTGGCCCGTCGTTCAAGTATTGACCCTAGTCGGCCTTGCCGAAAATTTCCGCGCGTAGCTGTAACAGGATGCATAAGGTGTGGCTATGGTAGACGGCAGGCCGTTCCTCTCACCAGACCAGCGCTGATATGTGCCGATTGTTATCGATTTAAATTCGCTGAATGGTGCGATATTCTTCAGTTTTCAGGCTTCAAATATCGATATATATCGGTTATAAATTGACAAACGCCCCAGCATACCCGGCTCAGGGCCATCACAGAGGTTACCCATGAAAACCCTCAACTCCACGCCCCGTGCCGATGGTTTCCACATGCCCGCCGAGTGGGCCCCGCAGACTCAGGTATGGATGGTCTGGCCGGAGCGCCCGGACAACTGGCGCCTGGGCGGCAAGCCGGCGCAGGCTGCCCACGTAACACTGGCCAAAGCCATTGCCCGTTTCGAACCTGTGACTGTCGCGGCCTCCGCCGGTCAATACGAAAACGCCCGGCGCCAACTCGACCAGCCGAACATTCGTGTGGTTGAAATCAGCAACGACGATGCCTGGGTGCGTGACACCGGCCCGACCTTTGTCATCAACGACCATGGCGAAGTGCGCGGTGTAGATTGGGGCTTCAATGCCTGGGGCGGCTTCGACGGCGGCCTTTACGCACCCTGGAACCGTGACGAGGAACTGGCCGCCAAGGTGCTGGAAATGGAGCGCTGCCAGCGCTACCAGACCGAAGGTTTTGTGCTTGAAGGTGGTTCGATCCACGTAGACGGTGAAGGCACCGTGATCACCACTGAGGAATGCCTGCTCAACCGCAACCGCAACCCGCACCTGAGCCGCGAGCAGATCGAAGCGGTGCTGCGCGATCACTTGGCGGTCGACACCGTGGTATGGCTGCCCGATGGCTTGTACAACGACGAAACCGACGGCCACGTTGACAACTTCTGCTGTTACGTGCGCCCCGGCGAAGTGTTACTGGCCTGGACCGATGATTCCAACGACCCCAACTATGCGCGCTGCCACGCGGCCATGGATGTGCTGAAGAACACCCGCGACGCCAAGGGCCGCGAGTTCATCGTGCACAAGATGCCGATCCCGGGCCCGCTGTTCGCCACTGCCGAAGAGTGCGCCGGTGTCGACCAGGTCGCCGGCAGCCAGGAGCGTGACCCGTCGGTGCGCCTGGCGGGTTCGTACGTGAATTTCCTGATCGTCAACGGTGGCATCATTGCCCCAAGCTTCGACGACCCGGCAGATGCTGAAGCCAGAGCCATCCTGGCAAGGATCTTCCCCAACCATGAGGTGGTGATGATCCCGGGTCGCGAGCTGCTCTTGGGGGGCGGCAACATTCACTGCCTGACCCAACAGCAGCCGGCGCCGGTCAAGCGCTGAACGCGTGGGGAATGAAGAGGCCCGTCATTTGACGGGCCTTTTTTGCGCAGGCGACGCCCGGAGGCCGAGCTGGCATACGTTTTGTATTGTTTTTCAAGCAGATAGCGAGATGGCACGGCCAGGCCGCGCCTCTTATCTGTAACAATACCTACGTAAATTTAGCCACTCACGGGCCAGGGAGTACGTGTGGACATGAACGCAGCAAGTGAGTCGGCTTTGCGCCCATCGGCAGTTGATCGCCAATCGCTCAGGCTTTTGGCGAAGCGGTTGAAACACCATGGAAGCATCAGGGTCAGGACGACCGACCCACGACGTCTGCTTGCCGGGCGATACCCCCAAGGGTTGATCAGCGAAGCAGAGATGCAGGCGCTGATGGCGGTGTGGCACTAATCGATTTACACCCTTACCTGCCTCTTCGCGGGCATGCTCGCTAAGAGGCCGGTCCAGGCAACTAAGATCAGAAACTGTAGCTACCCGTCACCACAAGGCTACGCGGATCGCCTACCTGGATCTGCGCCGCACTGGTCGCCGAGCTGTAATAGGTCTTGTCGGCAATGTTGCTCAACGCCGCCCGCACATCCCAGTCATGGGTCCGATACCCCGCCAGTGCATCCCAACGGCCATACCCTGGCAATACCGTGGTGTTCTGGTTGTCCGCATAACGCTCGCCCACCAGTGTCAGCCCGGTTTCGGCGTACCAGCCCAGCTCAGGTTTCCAGGTCACGAACAGGCTGCCGTTGCGCTTGGCCACGTCATTGATGCGGTTGCCTTCCTGGCCGTTATTGTCCTTGACGATGGTCGCATCCTGCAGGCCAATGCCGCCGCGTACAAACCAGTTGCCGACGATGTTGCCGGTGGCAGTCAGTTCGATGCCGCGCGAACGCTGCATGCCGCTGAGCAAGATGATGTTCGGGTCGTTCGGGTCGCGGGTGCGGCGGTTGTAAAGCTCCAGCTCGTAGATGGCCAGGGTGGTGGTCAGGCGCTGGTCCAACCAGTCGCTCTTTACGCCTATTTCTTTCTGCCGGGTCTCTTCCGGGTCGGTTTTATTGGTGTTGCCCGGCGCCCCCGGGGTGATGCCGATCAAGCCGCCACCCACCGGTGAGAACGTTTTGCTCCACGAGGCGTAGAACGAATGGTCGCGCCATGGCGTGTAGACCACGCCCAGGCGTGGGCTGGTGCTGTTGCTGTCCTGCGGTTCACGCACGCCATCCTTGTTGGTGGTTTCCACTTCGAACTGGTCAAAGCGCACGCCGGCGAGAACCTGCCACTGATCGTTCAGGCGAATCTGGTCCTGCAGATAAACCCCGCGACTGTCGACCACGGTGTGGTTGTTGCTCGATACCGCCAACGTACCATTGTGCGGCTGGCTGGGTTTGCCCAGGCCTGGCAGGCTCTGGTTGCCGGCGCTGTAAAGCAGCGGGTCGCGCCGCTGGTTGCCGAACTCCAGGCCCAGCAGCAGCTTGTGTTCAAGGCCCACGGTGTCGAAGTCGCCCTCGGCCTCCAGGTTGTTGAACAGGTTGCGGGTGTTCAGGTCCTGCTGCCAGCGTTGGCGGGTCAAGGTATTGGTGCCAGCGTTGTAGCCCGTGACATAGGTGTTGTCGAACTCGCTGTCGAGTTTGAACAGGCCCAGGGTGTGGCGCAGTTGCCAGGTTTCGTTCAACTGGTAGTTCAGGCGCGAGCGCAGCGACTGGGCGCGGTCGTCAATGTAGTCGCGATTGTCGCCGTAGGTGGCGCTGCGGCTGACGTCTGCCGGTCGGCCGTTGACACTCGGGATGCCCCGGTCTGGTGTGCGGTTGTAGCGGCTGTATTCGTACTGCACCAGCCAGTTCAGGTCGGGGGTGATCTGCCAGCTGATCGACGGGGCGAACAGCTGGCGGCTGCCGTTGATACCGTCGCGGAAGCTGTTGTTGTCCTGGTTGCCGATGTTCAGGCGCAGGCTGACCGTGTCGCTGGGGTCGGCGCTGAGGTCGGCATACAGGCTGCGCAGGTCTTCGCTGCCGGCCTGCGCTTCGATGGTCGAGCGGCGACCCGGCTCCGGCGCCTTGCTGACCCTGTTGACGATGCCGCCCTGGCTGCCACGGCCATACAGTACCGCTGCAGGCCCCTTCAGCACTTCGACCCGCTCGATGTTGTGCAGGTCGCGGATGTACTGGCTGTCGTCGCGGATACCGTCCAGATAGAAGTCGTTGCTGGCTTCGAAGCCGCGGATGCGGACGCTGTCAAAGCGGGTGTCGGCGCCGCTGCTGACGTTGGGGATACCCTCCAGCGCCTTGCCCAGCGTGTTGCTGCCGTAATCCAGCACATTGGCGGTTTTCACCGTATCGATGGCCTGCGGCACATAACGCACGGGCGTCGAGGTACGGGTTGCGGTGCTCACCTCCTTGACCCGCGGGCTGTCCTTCTCGCGCTCGCTGTCGGCGGTCACCGACGACTCCGGCAATGTGGTGGTGGCGGCACTGGCCAGGCTGGCGCTGAAAAACAGCGACAGGCCGAGCGTCAGGGGTGAAAGGCGGCAGGGTACAAGCATGGGCACATCCGGAACGGGCAGTTGAAAATAAAGTGCGGATGGTAATGCTTGTTATTTGCTCTTGCTCGAGTATTCGTAAAGGCTTGTCTTTACATATGTGTCTGTTTGTAACCACGTCAACGGGCACGCTTTGCCTGCCTGCAGGAAATTGTCCGATCGATCAAAGGGCAATTTCCTACACCAGATAAATTGACCGCTGATAGCGAAAACCTGCATGGAAATGCACCAGGCCGGCCGGTAATTTTGGTTATATCAACCTGCATTTCACGATTTTTTGACATTTGTAATCGCACGCGGCTAGGATTCGGCCAACGCCTGCTGGCCATGTTATTGGCCAAGCTGCTGCCAAGGGCCGCCGTGAACTTACCGGTCGGCCCGCCCGGCTGGATCCGCATAGCGTCGAACCTACGAAGGGGCGTTGGTTCCTGGCGTCATATTGCAGAGCGTTTTTGATTAAGAAATAAGGAAAACAACATGTTGAAAACCAGGATCAGCCTGGTCGCCCTGGCGATGATCGCCGCGACCCAGGCCCAGGCCAATGACCAGGCCGCCAGCAAGGGGTTCATCGAGGACAGTCACGCCAATGTCCTTCTGCGCAACGCCTACATCAACCGTGACAAGAAGCATGGCACCGACGACCAGATCGAATGGGGCCAGGCGTTCATCGCCAACTTCTCCTCCGGTTTCACCCAAGGCACCGTAGGCGTCGGTGTTGACGCATTCGGCCTGTACGCCGTGCGCCTGGATGGCGGCAAGGGTCACAACGGTGGTGGCGGCGTCGACTTCTTCAAACCGCACGAAACCACCAATGCCGAAGGCAACGCCAGCTCGCCGCACAACCTGGCGCGTGGTGGTGCTGCTGTGAAGTTCCGCATTTCCAACACCGTGCTGAAGTACGGTGACCAGATGCCAGCACTGCCAGTGCTGCAGTACGACGATGCGCGTCTGCTGCCAGAAAGCTTCACCGGCACCCTGATCACCTCCAAAGAGATCGAGGGCCTGGAGCTGAACGCCGGCCGCTTCACCCAGGAAGCGCGCAAGAGCGCCGAGCGCCGTGATGGTGGTGGCCTGAAGTCGATCAACGTCCTCGGTGGCAGCTACAAGTTCACCGACAACTTCACCGCTTCGCTGTACACCGCCGACAACGAAGACGTGATGAAGAAGCACTACCTGGGCTTGAACTACGTCTTCCCGATCGCCAGCGACCAGTCCCTGACCCTGGACTTCAACGGCTACAAGTCGGACATCAACAACAAGTACGTAAAAGCCGCAGGCCTGAACGGCGACTCCAACACCATCTGGAGCCTTGCAGCCACCTACGCGTACGGTGCGCACTCGTTCACCCTCGCTCACCAGCGCAGCACCGGCAGCACTGGCTACAACTACGGCTTCTACCAGAACGCCGGTGGTGTGGGTGACGGTGGTTCCACCATCTACCTGGCCAACTCGTACTGGTCCGACTTCAACGCCGAAGACGAGCGCTCCTGGCAGCTGGGCTATGGCCTGGACTTCGGTGCCTATGGCATTCCTGGCCTGACCTACAAGCTGGCCTACGTGGTGGGTGACAACATCAACACCCGTAACGTCGCCAACCCGCAAGGCTTCGGTGAAGGTAAAGAGCGCGAGATCTTCAACCAGATCCGTTACGTGGTGCAGGACGGCCCGGCCAAGGACCTGTCGATCAAGCTGCGTAGCTCGTTCTTGCGTACCAACAACGCCGTACAGCAGAACGGTTACAACGACGACGGCAACGAAGTCCGCGTATTCGTCGAGTACCCGATCAGCATCTTCTGATGCTGATCTGATGTATCGAACAGCCCCGGCCTATGCCGGGGCTGTTTCTTTTCGGCGAACGGTTACTGTTTGAGCCGGCGCTGGGCTTACGGTCTCCGGTGCAAAACTGTCGCTACGCGCCATCCGCCACATCCGCGCATAAAACTCGCTCTCGATCGAGCCACTGAGTAATTCGCCCGGTTTGAGGAATGTGTGCAAGTCTGAAAACAACCCGATTTCGCTGGGGCTGACACGCCGTGCCAGGTGCTTGGGCTTGAGCTCCGAAGGGTGCTCCAGGCCTGCGGCAGCCAGCATCTCGGCCAGTGCGTGCAGTGTGTTGCGGTGGAAACTGGCCACCCGCTCGGCCTTGTCTGGCACCACCAGGGCGCGCTGGCGCAGAGGGTCTTGGGTAGCCACCCCGGTCGGGCACTTGTTGGTGTGGCAGCTCTGCGACTGAATACAGCCAATGGCAAACATGAAGCCGCGTGCCGAATTGACCCAGTCAGCGCCGATGGCCAATACGCTGGCAATGTCGAAGGCGCTGACGATCTTGCCCGCCGCACCAATGCGGATGCTGGAGCGCAGGTTAAGGCCAACCAACGTGTTGTGCACGAACATCAGGCCTTCGCGCATCGGCACGCCCATGTTGTCGCTGAACTCGCGAGGTGCCGCGCCGGTGCCGCCTTCCTTGCCATCGACAACGATGAAGTCAGGGGTGATGCCGGTGGCGAGCATGGCCTTGGCGATGCCCATGAACTCCCATGGGTGGCCCAGGCAGAACTTGAAGCCCACGGGCTTGCCGCCCGACAGCTCGCGCAGGCTGGCCACGAACTGCAGCAGCTCGACCGGTGTGCGGAAGGCGCTGTGCGCCGCAGGCGAGATGCAGTCTTCGCCTACGCGCACGCCACGGGTCTCGGCAATTTCGGGGCTGACCTTATGGCCCGGTAAAATGCCGCCGTGCCCAGGCTTGGCGCCCTGGCTGAGCTTGATCTCGATCATCTTCACCTGCGCCGAGCGGGCCTGTTCGGCGAAGCGCTGTGGATCGAAACGACCGTCCTCGGTGCGGCAGCCGAAGTAGCCGCTGCCGATTTCCCAGATCAGGTCGCCGCCGTGTTCACGGTGGTACGGGCTGATGCTGCCTTCGCCAGTGTCATGGGCAAACCGGCCCATGCGTGCGCCGCGGTTGAGCGCGGCAATGGCGTTGGCGCTGAGGGCGCCGAAGCTCATCGCCGAGATGTTGAAGATCGAGGCCGAGTAGGGCACCCGGCATTGCGGCCCGCCGATGGCAATGCGGAACGAGGCAGGGTCTGGCGTGGCCACCGGTAGCATGGAATGGCTGATGAACTCGAAACCAGGTTTGTAGGCGTCGTTGAGTGTGCCGAACGCTTTCTCGGCGCTTTCGTTCTTGGCGCGGGCGTAGACCAGCGAGCGTTGCGAGCGGGAGAACGGCAGCTTGTCGTCGTCACCTTCGATCAGGTACTGGCGGATTTCCGGGCGGATGGTTTCGATCAGGTAACGGATGTTGCCCAGGATCGGGTAGTTGCGTCGCACCGCATGGTGGCTTTGACGCAGGTCATTTAGGCCGATCAGGCTGAGCAGCGCGGTGATCAGCGTTACCGGCCACAACCAGGCATGTTGGGCCAGCAGGGGCAGGCTGGCGAACGTGAAGACAAGGCAGAGTACGAGGCAGGCGTAGCGGCTGGGAAGAGAGTGTTTCATGGGTCCATCGCAGGCAGGATGACCGGGCATAGGATAGGCAAACGCAGGGGAGGGAAAACCTGGGTAATCGGTAAAAGACTGTTACCTGATTGCGAATTCCCAGGCCTGCGCAGCCCATCGCGACACAAGGCCGCCCACAGAAGATCGTGTTAGCCAGGCAGCATTATGCTGACCCGCAACCCACCGCTCTCACGGTTCGACAGCATAAGCTCACCCCCATGGCTGGCGGCGATCCGCTGAGCAATGCTCAACCCCAACCCATATCCGCCGGACGCCTGGTTACGTGATCCGTCACCGCGCACGAAGGGGTCGGTAATGGTCGCCAGCAGCCCCGGGGCAATCCCTGGCCCGCAGTCGTCGATATGAATGAACACACCTGTGGTGGCCCGTTCCAACGTGACCGAAATGTGCTTGGCGTAGCGCAACGCATTGACCAACAGGTTTTGCAGGCAGCGCTGCAACAGCAAGGCATCTCCCCGCACGCTGCCCGCCTTGCCGTGCACCGTAAGTGGTTCTTCGGCAGTGGCCAGGTCCGCACACTGGCGCGCAACCAATCGGTCCAGGTCCACCTGCTGCAAATTCTGCTGCTCTCCGGCACGCAGGTAATCCAGAACCTGGCCGATCATATCGTCCATCTGCGTGATGTTCTGCCGCAGGCGCTGGCGGTGTTCGTCATCGGGTAATCGCTCCAGACGCAGGCGCATGCGGGTCAGTGGGGTGCGCAGGTCGTGAGACACGGCGGCCAGGAAGTAGGCCTTGTCGTTGACCATGGCAATCAGCCGCTGCTGCATCGCGTTGAACGCCTGCGCCGCCTGGCGCACTTCCTCCGGGCCATCCAGCGCCAGGGGAGGCTGCTCGAGGTTGCTGCCCAGGCCGCGTGCGGCATCGGCCAGGCGCCGCAACGGGCGCAGGCACAGGCGCACGGCAACCAGGCATACCAGCATCACCGCGACGATGCGCAGCGCGTACACCCGCAGCAGGTAATCGCTGATCAGCACCCAGGCCGACTCGCCGCTCCAGCCCTGCAGTTCCTGGCCCGCAATGGTCAGCCAGCGGCCATCGGGCAGCGGCACCGCTAACTGGATATGCGCCTGGGCCGTGCGCAGGCCGAACAGGCTGCGCCAGACGATTGGCTGGCCTAGTTCGTCGGTAAGTTGCACGTTCATCAGGCGCACGTCCTGGGCATGGCCCAGCTCGTACTTCAGCGCCTGCTGCAACAACAGCTCGACGCGCCTGCGCCCGCGGCGCTCGTCATGCTCTTGCGCTGGCAGGCTTTCGACGCAGCGAAGCTGATAGTGGGCTGGCGCCTGCAGCGTACTGCCGTGGCATTCGGCCTGGGCAATCAGGGGTGCGCTGCGTGCAGCAACCAGTCGCACGGGCACCTCCAGCGCCTGAGCGAAACGCACATCGAACCAGATGCTGCTCGACATCAATTGGATTACCAGCGTGCCACTGACCATGATCAGCAGCAACTGACCAAACAAGGTGCGTGGCCACAGCCGGTTAAGCCAGCGCATGTCAGGCACCGGCCGCGAGGGGGGCGATACTCAGCAGGTAGCCTTCGTTGCGGATGGTCAGGATTTGCGCGCTCCCCGCCGGCGCCCGGCGCAGCTGCTGGCGCAGGCGGCTGACGCACATGTCCACCGAACGGTCATCGGGCAGGTGGTCGCGGCCGAACGCGCTGCGGGTCAGTTGGTCGCGGGAGACCACACGGTTGTTGGCTTCCAGCAGTTCGCGCAGTACGCGGTAGTCGGAGCGCGGCAGGGTCAGGGTCTCACCATCCGGGCGGGTGAGCAGGCGCTTGACGTGTTCCAGGCGAAAGCCTGCGAACAGCTGGGCGTCCACCACGGGTTCTTCGGCAGAGGTGCCCAGGCGTTGCGGACGACGCAGTACGGCTTTGATCCGGGCGATCAGTTCGCGTGGTTCGAAGGGCTTGGCCAGGTAGTCGTCGGCGCCCACTTCCAGGCCGATGATGCGATCCAGCGTGCTGCCCTTGGCTGACAGCATGATCACTGCCAACCCAGGTGTGGCCTGCAACTGCCTGCACAGGCTAAGGCCGTCCTCACCCGGCAGCATCAGGTCGAGCACCACCAGCTCCACTTTGTGCCGGGCCAGCTGGTCGCGCATCTGTTGACCGTCGGCGGCCGCCAGCACGTTGTAGCCGGCATCGGTCAGGTAATCACAAAGAAGTTCGCGGATCTCGTCGTCATCATCGACAACCAGCAGGGTCGTGCTCATGCAGAAAAACACCTGTTAGGTGAGGGCCGGTGGCGCTCGTTACGTTCAGTTACATCCCCGTACATGTCGGGTCTGGAGCCCGGAGGGCCGATCCCTAGAATCCTAACAAAAAATCATCTGCAAATACGAAGCCTTCCCAAATGAAGCCCCAAAGCATCACGACAGTGTTCACCCCCTTCAGTCAAAGCGGCAATCGCCTCAAGCCGCTGGCCTTCTGCGTCGCCGTTGCCATCAGCGGTGGTGCAGTGGCTGCCGACAGCAAACCCCTTGAACTGGACGCCACACAGATCGAAGACAGCGCATTACTGCCTGCCGACGAGGCCGGCCAATTGGGCTACACGGTCGAGAGCACCCGCAGCTCCACTGGCCTGGCACTGACCCCACGGCAGACACCGCAATCGGTTACCACCATCACCCGCCAGCAGATGGATGACCGCGACATCCATACCATCGAGCAGGCATTGGAAACCGCCCCAGGCGTAACGGCCAACAAGTCCGAGGTGGGTGGGCGCACCGACTACCGCGCGCGTGGTTATTCGATCAGCAACTGGAAGGTCGATGGCCTGCAGACGCAGGGCGGCTCGGATTTCAGTGGCAGCGGCAATGCGCTGAACATGGACCTGTACGAACGCATCGACATCGTGCGCGGTGCCAACGGCCTGCTGGGCGGCACCGGCGACCCCTCGGCCACTGTCAACCTGATCCGCAAGGCACCGACCAAAACCTTCGGCGGCAGCGCCTATGCCACCTACGGCAGCTGGGACAAGCGTCGTCTGGGGGCGGACTTGAACCTGCCGCTGTCCGAAGATGGCCGCCTGCGCTCGCGCTTCGTGATGACCCAGCAGGATGCCAACTCGTTCCGCGACAACCAGTCCGAGCGCTCCCGCGCCGCGCTGGCCAATTTCGCGTTCGACCTGGATGACGCCACCACCCTGGGCGCCGGTTACCAGTATGAGTACAACAAGGTTGTGGGTGGCGGCTGGGGCGCGAACATCCCGATCTGGTACCGCGACGGCAGCAAGACCGACTTGCCGCGCAGCACCAACGTGGTGCCCAGCTGGAGCTTTGGCGAGTACACCACCCGCACTGCGTTCGGTTCGGTCGAGCACCGCTTCGACAACGACTGGACCCTGGACGTGAAGGCCGCCCAGGCCACCACCGAAGCCCTGAACCACCGGGGCCTTGCCAAGGTGAACTCGGCAGGGCGCGGCAGCTACGGCGGCTATTGGGACCAGGACGGCAGTGGCGCCGTACTGAATGGTTTGCACAGCTCCAGCGACACCACCCAGCAGTCGGCGCAGATCGACCTGTCTGGCCCGTTCCAGCTGTTCGGCCGCACCCACCAGGCCATGGTTGGCTACAACGACAGCCGCACCGTCGGCTGGTCGCCCCAGTACACCTGCACCATGGTCGGCGACGGCATGACCAGCGCGCCTGCACTGGGTTGCCAGTTTCGCGCCAACAACGGCTTCCCGGTGACCGATTGGCACAATGGCGTGGATGACGACTACGACCTCATCGCCTCGCGCACCGGCCTTCACAGCAAGACCACCACCCGCCTGCAGGGCATGTACGCCGCCACTCGCCTGAGCATCACCGACCCGCTGTCGGTGATCGTTGGCGTGCGCACCAGCAACTATTCCTCGGTCACCCGCAGCGTGGCCGGCGAGCGCAGCAGCCAGGAAGAGAACGGTATCGTCACCCCCTACCTGGGCGCGGTGTACGACCTCAACGACAACTACTCGGTGTATGCCAGCTACACCGACGTCTTCACCCCGCAAACCTCTGAAACCAGCAGCGGCAGCAAGGTAGAACCGATTCGTGGGCAAAGCTACGAAACCGGTATCAAGGGTGAGTGGTTCGATGGCCGCCTGAACGCCTCGGCGGCCTACTTCCGCACCAAGCAGGAAAACAAGGCCGTGCTGGACGGCGACCTGACCACCCCGACCGGCGGCAGCGCCTACAAGGCCGGCTCCGGGCAGGAAACCGACGGTATCGACCTGGAAGTCGCGGGCGCCCTGACCCCCAACTGGAACGTCTACGCCGGTTACACCTACCTGCACTTCCGCCGCGTCGACAGTGACGGGCGCAGCGACCCGTCGCACCTGTTCAAGGCCTCTACCACCTACCGCCTGAGCGGCCCGCTCGACCGCCTGACCCTGGGCGCCGGCGTGACTGCGCAGACCAACATTCGCGCCATTTCCAGCCCGGCTGGCCAGCCTACCAACGGTGTGAGCAATGGTGCCACCGACGTGAACTGGTCCGGTTATGCCATCTGGAATGCCATGGCCAAGTACCAGCTCACCGATGAGACCAGCGTCAGCCTCAACGCCAACAACCTGTTCGACAAGCACTACTACACCCAGTACGGGTTCTATGCCGGGGCGATTTATGGCGACCCGCGTAACCTGTCGTTGACGGTAAGCACCGCGTTCTGATCAAGCCCTTCCACAGAGCCTGGCGCTGTACCTGTAGGAGCGGGTTCACCCGCGAACACCGGCGCAGCCGGTGCCTGCAACCGCATCGCCAGCTTCGCGGGCATGCCCGCGCCCACAGAACCAGCGGCAGGTTCAAGGCCTGCGCTGGGTCGCCAAGCGGCCCGTTTCTACCTGGGCTCTACCGCTTGCTCTGGATCAGCCGGCTTCTCCAAATGGCCCTCGAAGCTATTCCAATCCTCGCCAAACAGCTCCACCGGATGCATGGTCCGGTCTGCGCCATTGCCACAGGCTAGCGCCTTGGCAGGGCAGTACAGGTCGCAACCCCAGCAGATACGCTCGGGGTGGCGAGGGTTTGTGGGGAATTTCTTGGCCATGCTCATCCTCCCTCAGGCTGCCTGATCTGAACGTAAACCCCTCGAGCAGCCTGTCGTTTGACCGCCATCAATCCATTGGCGATCCAATGAGGTGAATGTTTTACAATCTTGCGAGCTTCGCCTTGGCGGGGTATCGCAGGGTCAATGATGCACATTGCTGTATCGCAAAAGGAGTTGCTTTGGAGCACCATTCAACCGGCAAGCGCGGCGTGAGTTACGATCCGCCGCAACGGCGGCAACGCAGGGACATCCCTTCCATCGTGCGCCGGGTGACGATGGGCGTTGTGGTCGTCTGGTTGGCATTTGTGGCAAGCCTGGGCGGGTGGATAACGCAGCGCCTTACGGCAGAAGAACTCGACAACCTGGCGGCAGGCGCCGAATACGAAGCCCAGATTACGGGGCGAATCGTAGACCGCCTGTTCACCGAAATGGCCAGCGTGGCCAACATGGTGGCCCGTCAAAGCGAAGTGATCCAACTCGCTGCCCGATATCGCCATGATCCGCCCGGCTTCGCCGCACTCACGCGCGAGGAGCGCGCTTCGAAGTTCACCCGTGACCCGCTGGTGCGAAGCGTGGGTAATTTCATGGATAGATTGGCCAGTGATCTTCACTATGCCCGTATCTACATGAACAACCTCTCAGACGATACGGTGACGGCCAGCAACTGGGCGGAGTCATTCAGCATCGTTGGCCAGATCTATACGGGCAGGGCCTACCTCATCGACGCATTGCGTACCGGCAGTGGTGAGATGTTCGGCATCGCCCGCCTGAACAAAACCCCCTCCTATTTCGTCGCCAGCCGCATCGACGATGCTGACGGCAAGCCACTTGGCTCTGTCACGGTCAAGTTCGATGCCCCGGACATAGCCCTCTACCTGACAGGGCGTCACATTGCCTTGATAGTGAACCGTCAGGGCCGTGTGACCACCGCGTCCAGCGAACTTTTCATGCTGCGTAACGTGGTGACACTGCTCCCGCCCGATATTCGCAGGCCTCTGGATGGCGACGAAGAGCCGGGCGAGCCCATGGATATACGCGCTGTGGCAGGCGCGGGTCAGGCCAATCAATGGCTCATTGACGGGCACCCTTATCTGGTGCATCGCCAGCCCCTGAACGACGCGCAATATCAGCTGCTGACGCTGGCAAAGCTTGATCACCTGCAGCCGATGCGTCAGCAGTACTACTGGACCGGAGCCTCTGTAGCCGCGCTCGGGTTGATCTTGATCCTGCTCTCCAGCCGTGTGGCCGGGCAGATGCTGTTGCGCCGCCAGGAAGAACGCTATGCGGCAAACTATGACGCGCTGACCGGGTTGAAGAACCGGCGTGCAATCCTGGCTGCCTTGCATCGGCATTTCGCGTTGGCGAAGCGAACAGGGCAGGGGGTGCTGGTGGCGTTTATCGACCTCGATGAATTCAAGGCGATCAACGACACGTACGGGCACGAGGTGGGGGACAAGTTCCTGATCGAAAGCAGCCGGCGCCTGCAGGGTGGATTGCGGGCGTCGGATGAACTTGGGCGCTGGGGCGGCGACGAGTTCGTTGTGATCGGCTTGACCGCTTCTGTCCACCCGGACGAAATGGCCAAAACTGCAGCCGCGATGCGCAGACGGCTGGTGCCGCTGCTGATTGGTAGCTACGAATTTGACGACTGCCGGTTCGACTATGCGGGTGCGAGTTTTGGTATTACGAGTGTTGATCCCGCTGCGACCTCGCTGCAGGCCGCGCTTAAAGTGGCGGATCAGTTGATGTATGCCGATAAAGAGGTGCGGCGGGGGTTGCGGAGGGTTTGAGAGGGGGCTGCTGGATCGAAAGCAAGCACCAAGCTTTCAGGAGAGGCCTTCGCAGCCCGCCCCTAAGCAAGCAGTCTCTCGCAGCTTGTTGCATCCGCCGCCGCATCCAGCTCAGCCCCAGCCAGATGCATAGCGGTGCGGCGCAGCAGTCGTTCTCTCAGCCATCTCGCATCGCATCATCAATGAACCCAGGTACCGAAGGTTTCCGTGCGACCAGCAAGTGTCAGCCTACCCAACGTCACAGTCTCACCTGTTTCCGGACACTCCATGTATGTCATGGAAAGATATCTTATAAAGGGGGTGAGCTAGCTGCCAGGCGTTTGGGTGATCACGATCTGGGGCGGTGAGCCGGCATCGTTCGAGGGCAGGGTCAGGGTTGTGCGAAAGCCGAGCTTGTCCAGCATGTCCATCATGGCGTCCAAGGTGAATTTCTCGATCTTGCCATTTGCAAGCTCGGATATGCGGGATTGGGTTACGTTCAGCTTGGCTGCGGCATCATGCTGTTTGAGGCCCATTTTTTTGATGCAGTCAGTGATGAAAATAGACAAGTCCATTTTCAAGGCCATTTTGCTGGCGGTATCTGCGTCGTGGGTGGCGTGGAAAGGGCTTTCTTGAAATTGAAGCGCCATTGGCTTGCCTCGGCAGAAATATATAAAATTTGCGATAAATCGTAGCGGGATTGGTTGGTGAGTCAAAGCGATTGTATTCGAGGGTGTGTCTGTTTTTGAGCTGAGCTGATGATTAGAGAATGGCATCTGCTGGGGTTGTTGGGGCTGCTGCGCAGCCCATCGCAGGCAAGCCAGCTCCTACACCGATCGTGGTGGCTTCGGGGCATTTGTAAGGCAGGGGATTGGGGGCTGCGGGGGGGAAAACAAAAAGGCTCACCTTTCGGTGAGCCTTTTTTGATACTGCGTATGGTGCGGCACCAGGAGTCGAACGATTTGTTATGTATATGATTTTCATGGAATTTATTTGATAGTTTAAATGGGGTTATCCCTTTAAGTATCCTTTTTCTGGGCATAGACCGAATCGGTCAGCACACCTGATTCTTAGCTATTCTGACCGTATTTGGATCGCTCTCCAAAAATGCAACTTGAGTTGTATTGCAACGGCCGAGCAGTAGGAAGCGGTGGTCGCTCTTCGGCGAGCCTAGTGTTGAGCATCGACTCACTATCTCTATCTTGCTTGGGCTGATATGGCTGCAGTAACAGAAATTGCTGCCAAAAGCGGACGGTGAGATAGAAGGCAAATCTATCCATTTCGTGCTACAGCTCATCGCGGGCTGTTCCCTACTGTTTTCGTGCAAGGATCATTTGAGAGCTGGATAGGTACGCCTAGCAGGCCCCTTCAAGGTTTTTAGGGGGGCGTATGAGGTCTCGGTTTTGTACAGAGCCTGGGGTCGGAGGTTCATGCCGGGCCTACTCCGAAGGGGAGATCCAGAATCAGGTATAAAGAGCAAGCCCCCTTCACATAACACGCGAGTGATGGCATTCTGCTCTCCACCATGGAAGAGGGAACGCCGTTGCCCACAGACGATCTAGGCATGAGAATATTGAATGCACTCACTCTGGAGAACTACGCCGTTCATTCAGTATAAGAGTTAAGTTAATTGTTTGATGATAATTAAGGTGGTTGGCTTTCTATTTAAAGAGGTTGCGTAGCAACTGAATGCCTCGGCTGTATATAATTAATATTAAGGAGCAAGATTAATGAATATTCAGTTTGATGTTGATTTAAATCAACAAGACATATCCGATATTAGCTTAATACTCGGCTGCGAAGAAGCTCAATTACCCGCCGTCTTGAGCAACTACGCAATGCCTGCTCTATTGGAATATCTCGCCATGGCACGCGGACAAAAAGCATTTAAAAGAGGTTCCGACATACTTGAATATCGGTTATTTCTTTTAATTGAACATGCTTTTTCAGGGCGGGTTCCGGATGAGCAAACAGTTAGTAAGATATTTCAGACAACCGCGACTGAAAGCAGGGGGTTAATTCGGTCAGTGATATCAAAATACCAGTACCTTCTTCGTGGGGCTATTGACGAAACATTAAAGGATGTACTTGCGAATGCTAGTCCAGAATCGGCTGCGGGACCGTACTGTGTGACTATGAATAGTGTGAATGTGATTGAGGAATTAAACAAAAAATTAGCAAATATAGATGGCACGTTGACCTCTATTGCAAAGAAAAGAGGAAGCGTTTCAACCTATGAGATTTCTAAGTCATCTTATGATGAGCTTTGTGGGGCTTTGGGCATTGCCCCAGTAACGTATCAGCCATGAGCGATGCAATATCTGCTGCTAGTCTTCTGATGGCTGTTGTTGCCATATTGTATGGGGCGTGGTATCAGGAAATTATACAAGCTATCAATGTTGTAATACCTAAGCATGATCGAGCTATCCCCCTTGTTACTGTGAATCAGGTTTTATTATCTCGGTGTGTACCTCTTACGTTTATGGCAATCGCGGTTTCTTTAGTTTTCTTGCCAGATGCTTTTGAGATTTTAAAGCACAGTTTGAGTGTGGCTGAACAGATGGGGTTTGGGGCCTACACTAAATATAGCTCAGTTAGGACTGCGTTTTGTTTAGTCGTTCTAGTAAGCTGTGCTGTTGCAGTGCATTTATTGATGCTTTTAAAAAGTTTGTTAAAGGTAAGAAGAGAACTTATGAGGTCTTGAGTGATTTTTGCGGGATTTTGTTGGTGAATGACTTTTAATGTGGGAAGTTGCAAGGCGCTGGCAGGATTCTTAAAGATTAATACCATGTGATGGGCTGTGAATGAAGACAGGGAATGGTTTTAAGTTTGAAATTTTGATAAATGATTTTTTTGAAAAAATTAATCCAGGTAGCGGTCTTGCGCCAGTCCATAATAAAAAAATAATAGGATTAATTAATGACTATGAGGATGGGGACTGGCGATTCTCTAAGTTTCAAAACTTCATATGGGATAATATCGCAGAAACTGCTCTGTCACAAAGAGAGCGTGATAGCTTAGTTAATCATTCGTTGCTAACCGCAGCCGCTAAAAACCTTAGGCTTACAGATAAGGATAAAGTTGGTGAGGGGAGTGAGCTAGCAGAAATTATCTTGTACGGTATTATGAAGCATCATTTTGGTGCTCTTCCAGTTGTCCCTAAGATTTTCTATAAGCAAAACCCCCAAGACAATGCTAAAGGAGCTGATAGCGTTCACATCGTAATAGCTGGTGATGAGTTTACAATATGGTTTGGTGAGGCAAAGTTTTATAAAAGCATTGAAGATGTAAGTCTCGCTAGGGTTGTTGAATCAGTTGCCAATTCAATAAAGTCTGAAAAATTAAAGAAAGAAAATTCGATAATTGTAAATGTCAACGATATTGATCTGATTGTTGATGACCAAGAGATGTGTGATCGGATTAGAACTGCTCTGTCACCTCAGGAGTCAATTGATGCGATAAAAAGTAAGATTAATATACCGATTCTATTGCTATATCAATGCGGTATTACAAGCTCACATGTCGAGATAACTGCATCTTATAGGGAGCAGGTGATTAATTATCAAAAGGAGCGTGCTGCTGCTTATTTCAAAAAGCAATTGACAAAAATGAAAAGTTCTCACAAATATGGAGATATTAATTTTCACATAATTTTATTTCCGGTGCCATCTAAAAAAACAATAGTTGATAAGTTTTTGGCAAATGTTAAGCACTATAAGGATCAGTAATCGTGGAGATTTTTAGTCGCTGCTCAGAAATCAATGAACTGATCAATGCAAACCAAGAAAATGAAGCAAGAAACTTGCTCATCAAGCTCTTGGCTTACCATGAATCCCAAGATATCGATCATAGCCCCCTAGTTAATCATTTAATACGCGCCACTGGATTGTATCCATATATCCAGAAAGAAACTGCATCTTGGCAGGACAGATACGTATATGAGGCGTTCAAGGTTGATACAGGCGGGTTGTTGCCAATAACCTTGCATCGAGAGCAGTCAAATTTACTCAAGTTATTGTTGAGTGGTGAAAGTTTGGCGATAAGTGCTCCAACTAGCTTTGGGAAAAGCTTCGTTATAGATTCGTTTATATCGATAAAGAGACCAAGAAACATTGTAATCATTGTCCCCACCATTGCGCTTACTGATGAAACACGTCGTAGACTTCATGTTAAATTTTCAGAAGAATACAAAATAGTAACTACGACTGATGCCGAACCTAGTGATAGAAATATATTTATTTTTCCGCAAGAGCGCGCGATAACATACATACCGAAGCTAAAAAAAATTGATCTTCTTGTTGTTGATGAGTTTTACAAGGCGAGCGCGACCTTTGACAAGGAAAGGTCAGCTGCGCTCATAAAAACCATCATGAAACTCAGCGCAATATCAAAGCAACGGTACTTTCTAGCTCCCAATATTTCAAGGCTAAATGAAAATCCATTCACAAAGGGAATGCGGTTTATTTGTCTTGATTTTAATACTGTTTTCTTAGAGAAGCATGACTTATATAAGAATATTAATGACGACTCTCAGAAAAGAGTGGCTCTTAGGAAAATCCTTAGGGAAAAACCAGGCAAGACATTGATTTATGCCGGAACTTATGCCGATATAGATAGGGTTAGTGATATTGCGCTGAAATCCCTTCCTGAGAAGGAAGGTAAGTTGTTGGATCAGTTTTCTAAATGGATTGCAAAAAATTACGGGAAAGATTGGAATCTAGTCGATTTAGTGAGGAGGTCGACCGGTATTCATAATGGACAGCTTCACCGATCCTTGAGTCAAATCCAGGTCAAACTTTTTGAAGAGACTGATGGGCTAAATAACATAATATCGACATCCTCGATTATAGAAGGTGTTAATACCTCGGCCCAAAATGTTGTGATATGGCGTAATAAAAATGGTAGTTCAAAGCTGACTGATTTCACCTATAAGAACATAATAGGTCGTGGTGGCCGTATGTTTAAGCATTTTATAGGTCATGTATATATTTTGGAAAAGCCTCCCGAGTCAGTTGATACATCTCTGGATTTGACTCTGCCAGATGCATTGCTTAGTGATATTAATGAGCAAGATTACAAGGGGGAGCTGTCAAAAGAGCAGATAGGAAAAATAATAGCTTATAGAGAAGAGCTTTCGGAAATTATTGGGTCGAATAATTTTGAGAAATTTCAAAATGATAATTTGCTCCAGTGTAGCGGGAGTGTTGTTAAAGCTATCGCGACTGACTTGTATGAAAATTCATCGGATTGGCGTGGTTTAGCATATTTAAACTCAAATGAGCCATTAAGCTGGGAACCTTATCTATACAGGCTGGTAAAGTTTCAGCCAGGCAGCTGGGAAATTGAGTACAGTAGGTTTGTCGCATTTGTGCAAATTATTTCTAATAACTGGGGTAGGACTATTCCTCAGCTTCTTAAAGAGCTTGAAAAGCACCGTATAGATATTAATTTGTTTTTCAAGCTTGAGAAAAATGCTACATATAAATTGTCTTCTCTGCTGAGGGATGTAAATACTCTGCAGAGGGTTATACTGAATAAGTCTAATATAGATATTTCTCCGTTCGCATCCAAAGTAGCGCATGCTTTTCTACCCTCAGTTGTTTATCAGCTTGAGGAATATGGCTTGCCAAGAATGATTTCAAGGAAAATTCACCAGTCGGAAATTTTGAATTTTGAAAATCAGGAGTTAACTATTCATCAAGCAATTGATGAATTTAATGAAATTGGATTCTTGCATGTTAAGCGGAATATAAAGAATCTAACTTATTTTGAAGCTTATATACTTGAGTACTTCTTTGAGGGAATTACTGGGGGGTAGGTTTTTTATCTATCCCAATTTTCACTATCTGAAAAAAGGGGCTTTACTTTGCTTTTTCTGACTTGATGAAATTCTGTTCTCTAGGATATACATTGAGTCGATTTTGTTGAAATGGTATCTCTCTTGGTTTTCGTTTTTCTTTTGGGGCTGAGTAAGAAAGCAAAAGATTTATTCACTGGATTGGCTTAGTGTTTGGTCATGGCTATCAATATTAGTGTTCGCTCAGAGAGTGAAAATCCATGAACTTTTTAGACGTCGAGCAAGCAGCCGGATCGTCAGCATGTAGTAATATCGCGTCGCCTCACTCCGCTGACTGAGGCGATGTTCGAGAAACCAAGCCAAATGTTTTCTCTGCCAAGCCCAAGGTATTTCTCGCTGCCAGCGTGCTGCGATTTCAGCTTGGATTACCTTTGCTTGGCGCAAATGGCGTTGCCGAGTTGCGTGTGAGCCGGTCAGTACGCCAGCCAGGAACAGTTCCATATCGAAGGGCTTACCCATGTCGGCCACCGATATAGGCAGCTATCACATCGATCCGACCGTGCCCCAGCTCATAGCTGATTTGCATGCGGGCATCACGGTCTAGGCACCTATCTATTTCGTAGCAGCGACCGCCATTGATAGGCGCCCGGAGTCGGGTGATCTGTTGATAGCGCTCACAGGCGTAAGCCGCTCGCAGTTCATGAAAGCCTTTGAGGTCATGTGTGTGCAGGACATCTCGCGCCGGGCGTACTACGTGTCGAAGCACACTCATGTAGCTTCCGTCAGGGGCAATCAGGTTTCGGCTACCTGCTGGCGAAACCTGCGCTGCAAATTCAAGCGCATCACGAACATACTGATCCACGGTAATCCAGCGCGACGCTGATGCACCGGCGCGGCCACCTTTGGTGCCATCCTGAATGTTAATCCTGCCAAGGTTGTTAGCCTCACGGCTTAATCGTGGCAGGTCGACCAAGATGGCTTCTCGCAAGCGCATGCCGGTGGCTCGGGCCAACAGCACAAGCGCGGCGGCGCGTTGACGATGTTGGCTGCAAAGTGCATTGACGATCTGCTTCACGTGCTCACGATCCTGGCCTTGCGGCACTGACTGCCGAATCCCGGAGCGCTGCATACCCAATGTCTTGCTCGGACTGGGCATTTTCACATACTGATCACCGCGAAGCGCCGCGATGGTCCTGTTAACGCTCGATAGCCGGTTTTGTGCGGTGCTGACAGCGAGGTCACCGCGCCTAACCACGTCACGCAGATACGCCGCATAGTCGGCCAACACTTTGCGATCAATCTGCCGCGCATCATTGATACCGGGCCCCTGTTCGGAGCGGCACCATTTGACGAATGCCTGCCACCGATCACTGTGCGCCTTGACCG
This sequence comes from Pseudomonas sp. JR33AA, assembly GCF_021378985.1. Classification (NCBI taxonomy): domain Bacteria; kingdom Pseudomonadati; phylum Pseudomonadota; class Gammaproteobacteria; order Pseudomonadales; family Pseudomonadaceae; genus Pseudomonas; species Pseudomonas sp. JR33AA. Next base: position 192,491 of record NZ_JAJSAW010000008.1, on the reverse strand, counting down.
TGCCGTAGTGGCCGCCGCCGAACATGTCCTTAAGCGCCTGCGGCCCTGCGTAGCTCAATTGCCTGCCATAACCGAAATTGCGACCATCGCGTCTGCCTACCAATGCCATGTCGGTCACCTCATCTGCCGTTCTCCGATCCTCGCCCCACGTCATCCCGCCAAGAATGTTGAGTGTTATCAGGTATCAAGGCCCCTGCGACCTGTGGGGATGTCCTCTAACGCGGGACTGGCGGCTCCTTACGACCGGGAGCAAGGGCATCTCATGATCTGGCCTCCTGAACACCGTTACCGGTGGGCGGGTGGAGGCTGCATTGGCTGACGAGACCAGTGCCGCGAGATCCTGAGCCGGGTGAGCGCAGCAATGCGATGACCGGGGCATGCCTGACTGTCAGTCAGGTGCAGTCCATTCCTTGGTCTGCGGCACCATCATCTACATCGCTGTTGCTGGAGACATCGGCGTTTGTCACGCCGATTGTCACGAGGGGAATTGCCGCAAAGCCATGTGCGACGTGAGCTGCAGCAGTAGTAGGAGCGTCCGTCTCTTTCCAGAGAAAGAGACGGGCGCAGGTTGGCGCATAAGAAATTGCCAAGCGGATAGGATGCTGCTGGGCAGGAGGGTAGGTTGGCTGCCGCATGGGCAACGATATTTAGTTGGCATCCATCACATGGGTGGTGACCGTACGAGCTACCGGACGCGAATCGTACTTGGGGGCGAACCACCGCGGTAGCGGCGTGACCTTTCAGGTTTCTGGCCACATTCGGCTGCCTCGGCAGCGCTTGCATCTACCGGTCTACGCTTGTGGACAATGTTCGTCAAGCAAAGCGATTTCAGGGGGTTAGCGCCTGTGGATAAAACTATCCCCCGGTGGACATCAGTGGTTTTCCACAGAAGACAACTGTGCCATTGGTTTTTAATAAGGTTAGGTCCATTGAAACGGGGCGGCTTTGCCGTCTCGTTTCAATGGACCCGCGCGGAGGAGCTTCATGCGGAGCTGTGGGTAACTTCACAGCGGGCTTGGGAGGTAGCGCGGCGGGCTACTCGGTCCTCTTGGCACTGCGAAGGCGCGTGACGTTCTCACCTGACTGATTGGCGAACTCATGCGGGGTGACATGCTCCTCGCGGTTTGCCTCCAGAAACCGGCTCCACCAAGTCATGATCATCCGGCGCTCTTCGAGGAACTCGGCCTTGTGGGTATAGGCGGCGCGGACGTTGTTGCGTTCCTTGTGGCTCATCTGCCGTTCGATGGCCGTCTCCGACCACAGCCCGGACTCAACCAGCGCACTGCACGCCATGGCTCGGAACCCGTGGCCGCAGATGTTCGTCTTGGTGTCGTAGCCCATCGTCCTGAGCGCAGCATTCACAGTGTTTTCGGACATCGGTTTCCATGGCTTGGCATCCCCAGCGAATACCAGGTCGAATTTGCCGGTGATCGCGTGGATTTGCTCAAGCAGGGCCACTGCTTGCGGCGATAAGGGTACGACGTGAATGTCCCCGGCCATCTTTGTACCCCTTGTGGAAAAGGGCACGCCGTCGAGGGCTGGGCGAGTGTCGGGGATCTCCCAGATACCTCGCTTGAGGTCGAACTCATTCCAGCGGGCGAAACGCAGCTCACTGGAGCGTACGAACACATGCAAAGACAGCATCACCGTGAGGCGCGTGAGCGGGCGACCTTTGTAGCCGTCGATACGCGCCTGCAGCTCAGGCAACCGCGATAAGGGTAGTGCGGGTCGATGTATAACCCGTGGTGTTTTGATCGACCCATCGAGGTCGTGGGCTGGGTTCGCCGTGATCAGCCGCAGCCGTTTGGCTTCGCGCATGATGCTTTGCAGGTAGTTCTTGACCCTGAGCGCCACGTCGATGGTGCCGCGCTTCGTCACGACCTCTAGTGGTTGCATGAGGTCGTGGGTGTCCAACTCAACGATTGCTCTGGCACCTATCAAAGGGAATACGTGAGTCTTTAACCGGCTGAGCACAGTCTTGGCGTGGCCCGGCGCCCACTTCGGCACCATCCCGGCATACCAATCGAGCGCAACGCTTTCGAAGGTACGGCCATTGATCACGGCTTGCACCTTGGCCTGCTGCTTAGACTGTATAGGGTCAATGCCATTGGCGAGTTGCTGTTTGAGCTCGAAGCGCTTACGGCGAGCGTCAGCCAGTCCGACCACCGGATAATTGCCGAGAGAGGTAAGGCCCTCGCGACCATCGGGCTTCACGTACCTGAGCCGCCAGCCTTTGCGGCCGTTGGGCTTCACGAGCAGGTAAAGACCGTCGCCGTCAAAAAGCTTGTACTCAGTTTCGCGAGCCTTTGCAGTGCGGCAGGCGTTATCGGTGAGGGGTGCCGTTGTGCGAGCCATAAGGGTACTTTCCAATATCGAATTGGTAGGTATCCTTAAAAGTACCCTTATTTGCGCTGGCTACCCTCGGAATCCGACGGAACGCCAAAACGAAAAAACCCGCCAGAAGGCGGGTTTTTCGGGGGTTCCAGAGATTTTGAAAGCTTTCTATGGAACCTTGAATGGTGCCGGCACCAGGAATCGAACCCGGGACCTACTGATTACAAGTCAGTTGCTCTACCATCTGAGCTATACCGGCAATGGGGCGTCATTATAGCGATCGTTTGGCGCCTGTAAACCACTTCCTTGCGATTGTTCGCAAAAGACCTAAGTCACCGGCCCAAAAGAAGAATTTTCCTACCAGCCGCGGTGCAGGGTGGTGACGCTAGGCTCGCTTTTGCCCGGGTTGAAAAACAGCTTGTCGTTGTCGCAACCGCGCTTGCGGCATGGGGCTTCTGTGCGCAGGGGCAGGCCGTTGTCGCCGCCCAGCTGCATGCCGGGGTGGTTCCAGCCCAGGTTGCTGTTGGGGTGGGGCGAGGTGCCGCTGGCGCAGCCGGTCAGGGCCAGGGCGAAGGTTAGCAGGGCGAGGGGGTTGGCTCGGGTCACGATGCTCAGGTCCGGTGGTCCATTGTCGGTTCTGGCGCAACGCCAGAAGGTCGCGGGGCTGGCGGGCAGCGCGCGACGTCACTTTTTAATGATTTGGGGGCGGATGATACACCGTTGTGGCGGTGGGGCATTAGCCTTGTGTTGTCTGGTAGGGCCTCTTCGCGGGTGAACCCGCTCCTACGACGGGGGGCGGGTAAGCCGGGTTATCTGTGTAAGGCAATTCTGAACCATGGGGCTAAAAGCTTCAGCATTTGAATGCTTCGGACGTATCCTACGCGCGCCGCCGAAGTGTCGCTGTTGTCGGGGAAATGGCTCACAGATACCGTTTGCGGGTCGCTCTGGCGACCGGGTGTGAGAACCCGACTTTGAACGTGTCGGCTGCGTAATGGCGATCGTGCGCGGGCAGACCTTGGTCTGGCCGAGCTTCCTACGTTCACTCGGTTTCTCACCTCGTGCACGGTTGCCGCCTTTGTTCCGTGAGAAAGAATGAACACGGCAACTCCTTTGAACTAGGGAGTTTGAAAAGTGAAAACGATCGATGCTGATCCCAACAGCCCCAAACCAATCACAACCGCAGGCGTGGAAACCTTCCTCGCAGCCGGCAACCCGTCCCTCAATCTGCTACGCGTAGAGCCCGGCGTCCCTATCGATGCTGCCTACGAGCATGTCTCGATCCTGATGGGCTACATCAAGCACCTGGTGCGCGAGGGGGATATGGAGGATGACCATAAATTTCTGGGGGCTGCCGATTACCTGTGCGACATGGCCAAGGCGCTGATGAACGATATCGAGATCGCCAAGGGCAAGGCGCATTAGGCATTGACGCGGTCATTTGTGGGAGCGGCCTTGCGGCCCTTTCGCGACGCAAGGCCGCTCCCACAAAAGCCGCTTGCGCTAACCACAAGAAATCTTTATGCACAAGTGGCATTTGGGACCTGAGCGAAAGGCATGCCGGATCGCTACGCCGCTGGTCTTTGCGCAAACGCCTGTTTTTACTGGGCTTCAGCCGCAGGCAGGAATAAGCCAAGCGCTTGAAATAGCGCTTGGATCCAACAGGTAATCACAAGCTTGTTCACAGACTTATCCACAGGTTGTGCTGCGGCTAACCGTCGCGTTCCGCGAGAATGAGCAGGTTGCGCGGGGTCAGCGGGTAGTCGCAGAACAGGCCCAGGCGCACGTCATAGCCTTGTTCTTTGAGGAACAGGGCGCGATCGAGTACCAGCCACATCTCAAGCGGCCGACGGAACAGGTTGCGTACGCGCTCCAGGTTCCGAACCTCGGCCAGGCGTTGCCAGCCCGCAGCTTCCAACATTGCCCAGTCCGGGTTGCCGCTCACTGGCAATTGCTTCAGTTCCGCCAGTTCACGGCAGTATTGCTCGAAGGGCTTCTCCAGCCAGGCCACCGGCAGGGAAGGCGTCGGCAGGTATTCGTCGGCCTGGCGCTGCTGGCGTTGCAGCAGGTCGAAGCCCAGGCGCCGGGCCATCGAGGTGTCGCGCTGGCGCCGCACGCGGGCGCCGGCAGTGACGGTTTCGCTCAAGGGCAGGCCCAGGTCGTCCAGCGACAGCTGCAGGCTCGACGCCTGCGCGGCTGTGGATAACGCCTGGTATTGCTGCGCGGCGATGCGGTTGTAGCAGCAGGGGGCTATGGCCAGTTGCCGGCAACCTTGCTGGCTGGCCAGTTGCATCAGGCGTACATGAAGGTCGCCACATGCATGCAGGGCTACCACGCTTTTATCGTCAGCCAGGTGGCGAGCGCTGTCGCTGGCCATCACATCCTGATGTACGTGCTGTGCGGGCAGGTGGTGGTGAGCGCTCAGGGTCTGGCCGGCGTTGACCAGCTCCAGGTCGTATTCCAGGCAGGTCAGCTGCTGGCCGGGTTGCAGCAGGCGACGGCCGAGGTGGCCTTTGCCGGCGCACCAGTCCAGCCAGTGCCGGGGCTGCTCGCGGAAGGCCAGGTGGCTGGCGAAGGCTTCGATCTGCTGCCATTTGCGGCCGGGGACAGCGACGTCCAGGCGGCGGGCGGCAGGCGGTAGATTGGTTTGCGGCAGGCTGCCCAGGGCGGCGAGTTGTTGTGCTTGTTCGGCCAGTTGCGGGAATGGGGCAGGCAAGCGGTCAGCGGCGCTGTCGGCTTCGGCGTCGGCCAGGGAACATTGGCGCAGGTAGGCGGCAAGCTCTGGATGGGTGGTTTCCCAGGGCAGTTGCAGGGTGGTGAAGGGGCGGGGTTTCCACAGCTGTTGGTGCTCGATCAGGAACTGGTCGAGGGCCTGGAAGCGGGTACTTAGGTGGTGGCTGTGGAGGTGGCTGGGCATGGGGATGTATGTTGGGTTTTAGGGCCTCTTCGCGGGTGAACCCGCTCCTACGAAGGTTGAGCATAGGCCTGTTGTAGGAGCGGGCATGCCCGCGAAGAAGGCTAGGAGATGTCAGCGGCCCTGGCAGGCATCCACGCGTAACCAGCGCTCCAGCAGCTTGAAGCCTTGCACCAGCAAGAACGAGATCACCAGGTAGAACACGCCTGCGGCGAAGAAGATTTCCACCGGCAGGTAGGTGCGGGCGATGATGGTTCGGGCCATGCCGGTCAGTTCCAGCAGGGTCACGGTACTGGCCAGGGCACTGGCCTTGAGCATCAGGATCACTTCGTTGCTGTACGCCGGCAGGCCGATGCGCGCAGCGCGTGGCAGCATGATGTAGAACAGCGCCTTGCCCCGCGACATGCCCAGCGCCCGCGCCGCTTCGATCTCACCTTTGGGGATCGCCTGCAGCGCGCCACGCAGGATCTCGGCGATGTACGCGGCGGTGTGCAGGGTCATGGTCAGCACCGTGCACCAGAACGGATCGCGCAGGTACGGCCACAGCGAGCTGGAGCGCACCGCATCGAACTGCGCCAGGCCGTAATAGACCAGGAACAACTGCACCAGCAGCGGCGTGCCGCGGAAGAAGAAGATGTAGCTGAACGGCACGGCGCGCACGTACCAGTGGCGCGAGGAACGGGCGATGCCCAGCGGGATGGCCAGGATCAACCCGGCAACCACGGCAATGGCCACCAATTCCAGGGTCAGGACCGCGCCTTCGGCCAGGCGTGGCAGCCATTTGAAGATGACTTCCCAATTCATTATTCAGCCCTCGCAAAGCCGCGAGCGGCGCGTTTTTCCATGAAATGCATACCGGTCATGGCAAGCACGGTCAGGCCCAGGTAGATGCAGGCCGCGACCATGTAGAAGGTGAACGGCTCCTTGGTCACGGTCACGCCAATTTGCGAGTGACGCATGATCTCTTCAAGGCCGATTACCGACACCAGGGCGGTGTCCTTCATCAGGATCATGAACAGGTTGCCAAGGCCGGGCAGGGCGATGCGCCACATCTGCGGCAGGATGATCCGCGAGAGAATACGGCCCTTGGACAGGCCCAGCGCCAGGCCGGCTTCGCGGTGGCCCTTGGGGATCGCCAGGATGGCGCCACGGAACACTTCGGTGGCGTAGGCACCAAAGCACAGGCCCAGGGCGATCACGCCCGCGGCAAATGCGCTGAGCTCCAGGCCCGGCATGTTCAGGGCTTCGCCGAGGCTGTTCATGAGCCCGACGGTGCCGAAATAGATAAGCAGCACCCACAGCAGTTCGGGCACGCCGCGAACCAGGGTCGAGTAGAAGCCGCCAAGCCATTGCAGCGGCTTGAGCGGGGAGGTCTTGGCCAGGGCGCCGAGCAGGCCCAGGACCAGCCCCAGCAGCAAGGCGCAAAGCGCCAGTTTTACGGTCATCAGGGTGCCGGCCATCATGGCCGGACCGAATCCGTGCAGGTCGATATTCATGGGCAGGTCATTTTAGGGACTGGCGCGCCGCAAGGGCGCGCCGGTCAGGGCGGATCATTCGATGCTGAACGGGAAGTACTTGTCGTTGATTTTCTTGTACGTACCGTCGGCTTTGATTTCTGCCAGGGCTTTGTTCAGGTCGTCGCGCAGCTTGGTGTCACCTTTGCGCACGGCAATGCCGATCTTGTCGCTGTCCATCACCGGCTCGCCCTTGAACTCGAAGTTCGAGCCGTCTTTGCTTTTCAGCCACTCGTACTGCACGTACTTGTCGGCCAGGATGCCGTCGATACGACCGGAAACCAGGTCAAGGTAGGCGTTTTCCTGGGTGTCGTAGAGTTTGACGTCGACATCCGGGTAGTTGTCTTCAAGGTAGGTGCCGGCCAGGGTGGCGCGCTGGGTGCCGATGACCTTGCCCTTCAGCGAGGCTTTGTCGGTCTTGAAGTCGACGTTTTTCGGCGCAATGAACTGCAGCTTGTTTGAGTAGTACGGCTCGGTGAAGTCCACAGCCTGCTTACGCTCGTCGGTGATCGACAGCGACGACACCAGGAAGTCGAACTTCTTGGCGTTCAGGGCCGGGATGATGCCGTCCCAGTCGGAGGTAACGACCGAGCATTCGACCTTCATCTTGGCGCACAGGGCGTCGCCGATGTCTTTGTCGAAGCCAACCACGTTACCGCTGGCATCCTTGTTGTTGAACGGTGGGTAGGCGGCTTCGATGCCCATGCGCAGTTTTTCTGCGGCCATGGCGTTTGCCGACATCACCAGCGTGGCAGCAGCTGCCAGGAGAAACTTCTTGTAGGTGTGCATGTATTGCTCCGTTAGCGGTGGCTGGACATGAATTGCTTGCAACGCGCCGAGGTCGGGTTTTCGAAGACCTGCTGCGGCGATCCCTGCTCTTCGACCAGGCCCTGGTGCAGGAAGACGACTTCACTGGACACATGGCGGGCAAAGCTCATCTCGTGCGTCACCAGCAGCATGGTACGGCCTTCTTCGGCCAATGCGCGGATAACGTTTAGCACTTCCTGGACCATTTCCGGGTCGAGCGCCGAAGTCGGCTCGTCGAACAGGATGACCTTGGGCTTCATGGCCAGGGTACGGGCAATGGCGGCGCGCTGTTGCTGGCCACCGGAAAGCTGGGCGGGGTAGCTGTGGCGTTTGTCGTAGATGCCCACCTTGTTCAGCAGGGCTTCGGCGGCTTCGATGGCCTCGGCCTTGCTTTGGCCGAGCACGCGGCGCGGCGCCTCGATGATGTTGTCGAGGATCGACATGTGCGGCCACAGGTTGAAGTTCTGGAAGACAAAGCCGATTTCGCTGCGCAGGCGATTGATCTGGCGGTTGTCGGCTGCGATCAGGTCGCCATTCTTGGCGGCCTTGAGCTTGAGGGCTTCGCCGGCGACCAGGATTTCGCCCTGGTGCGGGTTCTCGAGCAGGTTGATGCAGCGCAGCAGGGTGGACTTGCCGGAGCCGGACGACCCAAGGATGGAGATCACGTCACCGTCGCGAGCGGTCAGCGAAATGCCCTTGAGAATTTCCTGCTCGCCGTAGCGTTTGTGCAAATTGCGGATTTCCAGCGCGGGCGTGGCCTGAGCCATGTGCGGTCCTCATGTGTTCGGGTGCGTTCCCAGCTGTTGGCGGCCTTCCTGGCGTGCGCCAAGCTAGCATAGCGGCATTATGACGGCCAACAGGGTCGCCGGGGACTGGGGGCGCTGGTGGGGCAGTTTGTCGCATCGCTACAGCGTAACGTCGCGCGGATGTCTGCGAAGGTGTCGCCCAGCACCAGAGCCTTGATGAAAAAAGGCGCGATGGTGCCAGCTTTGGCCGGCTCATGGAAGCTGTTTTGACCCATTGGAGCGGTAAACCCGACCTTTTGCCAGTGCAAACGGGTTCACCCACGAATGCAACGCTCATGTCATCAGGTTGTACCCATGGGTTGCACTTTTTGGCATTGCGGTGGTGCACAGGTGTTACCGAGGAGCACCTTTGGTGCATTTGTAAGTGGGTATTTCAGTAATCCGATGTTTTGACGCTCTTTCGGTCATGCAATGGCCGAAAGCCCTCCAAGCCACAGTTTAAAAGGCCTACAGAACTTTCTGACGGGTGCATACGGCATGTGGCGCGCTTATTGCCAGTTGGAAACCGCCGATTGCAGCGACGCCTGGGTCAACCCCTGGTGCGCTCTACCCGCAGTCGGCGTGGTCCACTCCTTACAAAGGTAGTTTCAATGAGCGGTAACAATTCCAATGACCTCGCTCAGGGGCTCAAACAACGGCATGTCACCATGCTGTCCATCGCTGGCGTCATCGGTGCCGGCCTGTTCGTAGGCTCCGGCCACGCCATCGCAGCTGCCGGCCCTGCCGTGCTGCTGGCTTACGCTGCTGCCGGTACGCTGGTCGTGCTGGTCATGCGTATGCTGGGTGAAATGGCAGTCGCCTCGCCTGACACCGGTTCGTTCTCTACATATGCCGACCGCGCCATCGGGCGCTGGGCCGGTTTCACCATTGGCTGGCTGTACTGGTGGTTCTGGGTGCTGGTGATTCCGCTGGAGGCCAACGCCGCCGCGGCCATCCTACATGCCTGGTTCCCGGCGGTTGACCTGTGGGCGTTCTCCCTCATCATTACCCTGGCACTGACCCTTACCAACCTGTGCAGTGTGAAGAATTACGGTGAGTTCGAGTTCTGGTTCGCCCTGCTCAAAGTGCTGGCGATCATCGGCTTCATCGCCGTGGGCTGTGCTGCCTTGTTCGGCTTTGTACCGAGCAGCCAGGTGAGCGGTGCCAGCCACCTTTTCGATACCCAGGGCTTCATGCCCAACGGCCTGGGCGCAGTGCTGGCAGCCATGCTGACCACCATGTTCTCGTTCATGGGTACCGAAATCGTCACCATCGCCGCTGCCGAGTCGAAGGACCCGGGCAAGCAGATCAGCCGTGCCACCAACTCGGTAATCTGGCGTATCTGCCTGTTCTACCTGGTGTCGATTTTCCTGGTCGTGGCCCTGGTGCCGTGGAACGACCCGGCCCTGGCAGAGACCGGCTCCTACCAGACCGTGCTGAGCCGCATTGGCGTGCCGAACGCCAAGCTGATCGTTGACATCGTCGTGCTGATTGCCGTGACCAGCTGCCTGAACTCGGCGCTGTACACGTCTTCGCGCATGCTGTTCTCGCTGAGCAAGCGTGGCGACGCCCCGGCCATCGCCCAGCGCACCACCAAGGCGGCGACCCCGCACGTGGCGGTACTGCTGTCCACCGCAGCGGCGTTCCTTTGCGTGTTCGCCAACTTCGTGGCACCGGCCCAGGTGTTCGAGTTCCTGCTGGCCAGCTCGGGCGCCATCGCGCTGCTGGTGTACCTGGTGATTGCCGTGTCGCAGCTGCGCATGCGCGCCCAGCGTGAAGCCCGCGGCGAGAAGATCACCTTCAAGATGTGGCTGTTCCCGGGCCTGACCTGGGCGACCATTGCCTTCATCGTTGCCATTCTGGTGGTCATGGCGCTGCGTGAGGATCACCGTGCGGAGATCATTGCGACTGCGCTGCTGAGTATTGGTGTGGTGGCGGCCGGCTTGCTGGTGCACCGCAAGCGCGAGGCTGCCGGGCGGGTGGCGCTGGATAACTGATTCGCGCTGGCTGAAATGAAAAGGCCGCGCCCTGTGAAGGGCGCGGCCTTTTTTTGTTGTCTGGCAGGCCTTGGCGCGGGCAAACCACTGGATCACCACAAACCCGTAGGAGCGGCCGTGCGGGCTTCAGCCAAACTGCTTCTGCTGTTGCTGCTGCTTGGCCACGAGTTCGGAAGCGGCGATATAGGCATCCTGGAACTCATCACTCTCCAGCCAGGCCATGGTGGTTTCTTCGTCAGCGCCGTCCAGCCATTTGCGGTAGGCGTTGAACACCAGCACGATGTAGTCGGTGGCGTGTTCTTCCTTGTGCCCCTTGAGCACCAGGGCGAGCAGCGGATCCACCAGGAATACCGAGATCATTGGCACCAGGCCGCCTTCCTGGGCTTCCTTCATCTTGGTGAACATTGCGTCGTAGCTGCCCGACTCCATGGCCTTGTTGTACACCTGCTCGACGCTGGCGCTGGCGCTGGCGCTGTCGCCGGCGCTGGCCTTGACGGCTTGGCCGCTGCGTACCATGCGGTTCTGCTTGGCCTTGCTGGCGGCGCGCTTGGCGCGTTTCTGTTGCTTGGTAGGGGTGGCCATGGGGGCTTGAGTCCTTGGGTGGTGCTGGAAAAGTGCGTATTGAATCGCAGATGGCAGTGAAACCCAAGCGGCATTGGCGGGTCTGAGTCAGGCTGCCGGACATTCGGCATTCGCGCAAAGGACATTCACGGATGAAAGCACCCGTCATGCTCGGCCTGCTGGCCGCCGCTCTTGCCGGCTGCGGCAACATTGCCGCAGTCAAATCTTTCAATACCCCCTACGGCTCGCCCAGTGGCGGTGACACCGCACGCCTGCGGGTAATCGCCGACGGTATGGTACGTGCGGTACCGGAGAAGGACTGTGTGGACTGGTACAGCCCCGGTGCCGGAGTGATTGCGGTACCCACCAAAGGCTTCGCCGACCGTAATGGCGAAACCTTGGGCATGCCGGCCGGTGTATCTGCCCAGGCGGGTGACGCAGTCAGCGAAGTGCTGGTGCCTGCCGGTAAGCCGTTTACCCTGCACTTTCTCGATGGGGGGCGCTCGGCCGGCTATGACACGGTGCAGAACTGCCTGGGCATGTTCTCGTTCGTGCCGCAAAAAGGCGCCGACTATGAGCTGGTGGTGCACGGCTACAGCGCTTGCGGTGGCACGCTCAAGCGCCTGGACAAGGCCGAGGACGTGGCCCGGCGCAAAGCTGATTATTGCAGTGCCATGGCCAACTTCTAGGCCCTTCAGGCAGGCTGGGCGAGCGGTTCGTCCTCCTCGACGCAGCGTGAGGTGCGTCCGGCCAGCAGTTCATCGGGCGCATGGGCCATGCTGTCGCCCCTGCCCAGGGGCTGGCGAGTTGCGGCCATTTGATGCCGGTCAACCGCCTGCCTATAAACAGTTTGAAACAGCTACAAATTGGCTGTAGTGTGAACTGCGGTTTACATTTTTCCCATGCATACATTAATCCAATCCGAAACGTACCGAAGGTGGTTCGCTGCTTTGCGGGATCCGCGTGCGAAAGCTCGCATTAATGTCCGGTTGCGTCGGGTGGAGCTTGGCGTGATGGGGGCTGTAAGCCGGTTGCTGAGGGAGTGTCCGAGCTTCGGATCGACTATGGTCCGGGCTATCGGGTGTATTTCGTTCAGCGGGGTTATGAAGTGATCATCCTCCTGGCGGGTGGCGACAAAGCTAGCCAGGCCAGAGATATAAAATCTGCTATCAAGCTGGCTCGCGACCTCTAGGAGGCCACCATGACAACTATCAAACTGACCAAATGGGACGCTGTGGACCATTTGAAGACAGAAGAGGACATGGCCTTGTACCTTGAAGCCTGTCTTGAAGAAAACGACCCGGCGCTGCTCGCTGCTGCGTTGGGTGATATCGCTCGCGCGCGTGGCATGGCCCAACTGGCACGTGATACCGGGCTGACGCGGGAAGGGTTGTACAAGGCGCTGTCCGCTGAAGGTAATCCGAGCCTGGCGACCATCATGAAAGTGATGGCAGCGCTTGGGGTGAGGCTGCATGCCGAGGTGTTGCCGCGCTCTGCCGGGTAAGCCTTGTTCGGGTTTGGCTGCAGGTGGGATAGCTGCCTAATCCACAGCAAAAATCACAGACAACAAAAAACCCGCACTAGGCGGGTTTCTTGTTGTCGCTTCGGGTAACTTTGCAACCACCAGAAGCTGAAGGTGGTGCCCAGAGACGGAGTCGAACCGCCGACACGAGGATTTTCAATCCTCTGCTCTACCGACTGAGCTATCTGGGCGACGAGGTGAATTAAATAGATTTCCGGACCGCTCGTCAACGACTTTTTGAAAAAATTTTAAATTAATTCCGTCGCTTACGATTTTTGGGGTCATTCGGCCGGTGGAACGTAGCCTTCGGCCTGGGCGTATTCTTCGCCGGCGAAAAACTTGTCCATCTCAGCCTGGAGGAATTTGCGGTCCTCGGCGTTCATCATGTTCAGGCGCTTCTCGTTGATCAGCATGGTCTGGTGCTTCTGCCAGTCGGCCCAGGCTTTCTGCGAGATGTGTTCGAAGATGTCCTGGCCCTTGGCACCGGGATAGGGCGGGCGTTCCAGGCCTGGTAGTTCTTCTTGGTATTTGCGGCACATCACGGTGCGGGTCATCGGGCGTCTCCTGCAATCAGTTCGTCGGTCGCGCGTTCAAGCAGCTTTTTCACCGGAGCGGCGAGGCCCAGGCGCGGCGGGGTGGCGAGGTTATACCAGAGCCAGTCGGCCTCGGCCACGTGCTCGCCGACCGCGTCGACGCGCACCAGCCAAGGCTCGATCGCCAGCTGGAAGTGGCTGAAGGTATGGGTCAGGCCGTCCATGGCGTGGCGGCCGGCCAGGCGCAGGCCGTGCTGGTAGGCCAGGTCGTCGAGCTGGGCGATGTCGTCCAGCTCCGGAAGGCTCCACAATCCCCCCCACAGGCCGCTGGAAGGGCGGCGGTAAAGCAGGATGGCGCCTTCGTGGTTGGCCAGCAGTGGCATCAGTGTGCGCCGTTGCGGCAGCGCCTTGCGCGGTTTGGGCTCGGGGTAGCGGGTTTCTTCGCCGTGCAGGTGCGCTTCGCAGCCGCGCTGCAACGGGCAGATCAGGCAACTGGGCTTGCTGCGCGTGCACAGCGTGGCACCCATGTCCATCATCGCCTGGGTGTAGTGGTTGGCGCGATGTTGCGGGGTAAAGCGCTCGGCGGTGGCCCATAGCTGGTTGGCGACCTTGGGTTCGCCAGGGTAGCCAGGCTGGGCGGTATAGCGTGCCAGCACGCGCTTGACGTTGCCGTCGAGGATCGGTGCGCGGATGCCCATGCTGATGCTGGCGATGGCGCCGGCAGTGGAACGGCCAATGCCGGGCAGCTCGGTAAGCTGCTCGACGCTGCGCGGGAATTCGCCGCCATGTTGCTCGACGACGACCTTGGCGGCCTTTTGCAGGTTGCGTGCACGGGTGTAGTAGCCCAGGCCTGTCCACAGGTGCAGCACTTCGTCCTCCGGTGCCTCGGCCAGGGCTTGCACGGTTGGCAGGGCCTGCATGAAGCGGTCGAAGTAGTTGAGCACGGTGCTGACCTGGGTCTGCTGCAACATGATTTCCGACACCCACACGCGGTACGGCGTGATGCCCTGTTGCCAGGGCAGGTCATGCCGGCCGTGCTCGTCATACCAGTCCAGCACTGCGCTGGAGAACTGCTCGGGGCTCATCGCTTGAACAGCCCCTTGAGCGCGTCTTTCAGTTCCGGGCTCACTTTGTCTCCGAGTTTTTCATCAAGCTTCTCATCGATCTTGTCCTTCAGGCGGTTGCCGGCCAGCTTGGCGGCCACCTTGCCCAAGCCGTTCTGGTCCAGGCGGCAGGCCTTGGCGCCGAGTTCCAGCGGGCCGCGGCAGCGCAGGGGTACTTCAACCCCCACATAACGTTCGTTGACCTGGCAGGCCGGGTCCGGCATGGCACGCTGGTCGCCTTCGACGACGACGCCGATGTTGTAGTCCATACCCAGCACGCGCAGGTCGAGGTCACCATGGCCATTGACAGTCAGGCCCGGGATGCGCGCCTTGAGGTCCGGGTTGCTGGCGACGCCATTGCGTACCACCAGGCTGCCGCGCAGTTCCTGGAACGGAGTGTCCTTGCCGCGTGGTTCGCTGCTCAGCGTCTTGCGATTGAGCGTGGCGATGGCCTGGCACAGCTGCTGTTCCAGGTTGGCATTGACCAGCACGCCATCGTTGATGGCGAAGTTTGCGCTGCCATTCAGGGTATCGACCAGTGCTTTCTGGCTGTTACCGGTGGCTGTCAGATCACTGGTCAGGGTCAGCAGGCCCTTGACCGGCGGCGTCTGTTCCTTGCCTTCGGTCTTAATGAAGTGTTCCACCGGCACCCGCTGGATCGTGGTGTTCACACCCAGCTGTGGCACGGCAGGGCGCACGTCGACTGTGCCCTTGGCTTCGAAGGTGCCGTTGTACAGCGCTCCGCGCAGGGTTTGCAGGGTCAGCAGGCCGCCCTGGCCCACGGCCTTGAGCTGGGCGTCCTCGATCGGCAGCTTGTCCAGGGTCAACGAGCCGAAGGCCAGGTCGGCCTGCAGGTCGAGGGCGCGCAGACGGTCGACCGGCAGCAGCTTGTCATCGCTCCATGCCACTTGTGTCGGGGCGTTGGGCAGTGGTGTGGTGCCGGCACTGGCTACGGCGCTGGCCTCTTGTTGCTTGACCTCGGCCTGGCGCGCAGCGGTGGCGCCCTTGGCTTCTTCGCTCTTGGCCGGCAGGTAGCGGTCGGCGTCGAAGGTGTCGCCCTTAAGCTGGAGGCGCAGCGCTTGTTTGGCGAAATCTTCGACGGCCACACGGCCGCTGAAGGTGCTGTCGTCCAGCTTCACCGCCAGGTCTTCCAGGGCCAGGCTGCTGGGCGTGCCCTGCAGGCGAGTCACCAGCTCCAGCTTGGCGAAGGCGGCCGGGTCGTTGGTGGCCGGCAGCGGGTGGCCAATGCTTTCAAGGAAGGCGCGCAGGTTGAACTGGGCGATGGACAGGCCGCCGCTCAGCTGGGGTGCCTTGTCCAGATCCCGCAGGTTCAGCTCACCGAGGGCGCGCAGTTGGTTGGCCGAGACTTTCAGGCCGTTCCACGAGGCGACATTGGCGGCCAGGTCGACCAGCAGTTGGCCTTGGGCGGCGAAGGTCACGGTCTTGCCGCCGGTAGGCTCACCCGAGGTTTCGCCCGACAGGCGCATGTCTTCGAAGTTGTAGCGCTTGAGCTTGCGGTCGAAGCGCAATTCGCCGGCCAGCTCGGTGCGGACCTTGATGCTCGGCTGGCTGGCGCTGATGAAGGCGCTGGCCTTGAGCGGGATGTTTGCGCCTTCATGGACCGGGCCGGTGCTCAGCTGGATGCTTTCGGCACTGTAGTTTTGACCGGTCTTGGCATCGGTGTACTGCACGCGGGCGTTGTTCACGGTCAGGCTGTCGATGTCCAGCTTGATGGCGCGGTCGGTGCTGTCGGTGGTCGCAGGCGTCTGCTCGGCAGGTGCCTGTGTGGGTGCCTCGGTGCCTGCGCCATTCTGCGCGGGCAGCGGCTTGCCGATGTCCTCCCAGTTGCCATGGCCCTGCTCGTCACGCGCCAGGGTCAGGTTCAGGCCCTCGACACGTACGTCGCTCATTTGCACTTCGCGGCGTAGCAGCGGCAGCACACGGACCGAAAGGCCAAGCATCTGCAGGTCGGCGAACGGTTCCTTGGGTTTGTTCAAGGTAGCGATGCTGGCTTCGTGCAGCTCCAGGCCCAGCCACGGGAACAGGCTCCAGCCGATGTCACCGTTAAGGGTCAGTTCGACGTGGGCCTTGTCGCGTGCCAGCTGGCGAATCTCGTCTTTGTAGTCGTTGGGATCAAAGAGGTGGGTCAGGGCAAAGCCCAGCGCCACGATGATCAGCAGTAACCCGAGAAGCCCCAGTCCCAGGATTTTGCCGAACGCTTTCATGGGCGAGTCCTTTTAGTCCGTTAGTAAGTTCAGGCGGCAGAGTATAACGCTGTAGCGGTTACCCCTGCTTGTACGACTAGAGATGTAGGAAATTCCTACGCCTGCATCAGAGAGTACGGCTTTCGACAGCCTAATATTGAGCTTTTACCGGGCACATGACCGTATCAGTCCGGCAAAAATGAACGACGGCAGATTGCTTTCATGCTGCTTGATACTGCTACCCTTGCGCCGCTTCGCGAGCACCTTCCCTATAACAAGGATCAGATTCATGACCAGTACCGTCGCGACGGGAAGCTCGGCCAGTGAGCCAGGCTTCCTGTCGAAGGAACGCATAATCGCCCGCCCAGGCTTCAACCGCTGGCTGGTCCCGCCAGCTGCCCTTGCCATTCACCTGTGCATCGGTATGGCCTACGGCTTCTCGGTATTCTGGCTGCCTTTGTCGCAAGCCCTGGGGATCACCGCCCCCGTCGTCTGTGCGGCAGACATGAGCTTCATGGCCCGGATGTTCAGCACCGAATGCGACTGGCCAATCTCGATGCTGAGCTGGATCTACACCCTGTTCTTCGTCTTCCTCGGCTGCTCGGCGGCGGTGCTGGGCGGCTGGCTGGAGCACGCCGGCCCGCGCAAAGCTGGCCTGGTGTCGGCCTTGTGCTGGTGCGGTGGCATGCTGCTTTCGGCGATAGGTGTGAAAACCCATCAGCTGTGGCTGATGTGGCTTGGCTCCGGCGTGATTGGCGGTATCGGCCTGGGCCTGGGCTACATCTCACCCGTGTCGACCTTGATCAAGTGGTTCCCGGACAAACGCGGCATGGCCACCGGTATGGCGATCATGGGCTTCGGCGGCGGGGCCATGGTTGGGGCGCCGCTGGCCACCGCGCTTATGGGGCATTTTGGCAATGAGCACGAAGTTGGCGTATGGCAGAGTTTTGTCGCCATGGCAGCGATCTACTTCGTGTTCATGACCGCTGGCGCCCTGGCGTATCGCGTACCACCGACCGGCTGGAAACCTGAAGGCTGGGCTGCGCCGTTGAAAAATGCCAGTAACGCCATGGTCACCGACCGACACGTGCACGTCAGTGTGGCCTGGAAGACCCCGCAGTTCGCGCTCATCTGGCTGGTGCTGTGCCTGAACGTGTCGGCGGGCATCGGCATTCTGGGCATGGCTTCACCGCTGCTGCAGGAAGTGTTCGCCGGTAAATTACTGGGCAACGAACTGACCTTCAGCCAGCTGAGCACTGCGCAGCTGGCGCAGATTGCCGCGATCGCCGCAGGCTTCACCGGCCTGCTGAGCCTGTTCAACATTGGCGGCCGGTTCTTCTGGGCATCGTTCTCCGACTATATCGGCCGCAAGAACACCTACTTTGCCTTCTTCGCCTTGGGCGTGGGCTTGTACAGCCTGGTGCCGAACATGGGGCACCTGGGTAACGTGGCGCTTTTCGTGGCGGCGTTCTGCATCATCCTGTCGATGTATGGTGGTGGCTTTGCAACAGTGCCGGCCTATCTGGCCGACCTGTTCGGCACGCAGATGGTGGGTGCCATCCATGGCCGCCTGCTGACCGCCTGGGCGGCAGCCGGGGTGCTGGGGCCAGTGCTGATCACCTACCTGCGCGAGTATCAACTGGCAGCGGGCGTGGAGCGGGCGGCGGCTTATGACATGACCTTGTACATTCTCGCGGGTCTGCTGGTGCTGGGCTTTATCTGCAACATGCTGGTGCGCCCGGTGGCCGACAAACACTTCATGAGTGATGCCGAACTGGCGGCCGAGCGCGCGTTGAGCCATGACAAGGGCGCCGATGGGGCGCGGTCGCTGGAGTGGAAGGCGGCGCCAGGCAGCCTGCCGTTAGTGCTGCTGGCATGGGCGGTGGTGGTCGTGCCGCTGGCCTGGGGTGTGTGGGTGACACTGCAGAAGACTGCTGTCCTGTTCCATTGATGTAACTGCATGGGGGCGCTTTGCGCCCCTTTCGCGACGCAAGGCCGCTCCCACAGGGACCGCGTACGCTTCAGGGTTGTCCCTGTGGGAGCGGCCTTGTGTCGCGATGGGCTGCAAAGCAGCCCCCATTACGCAGTTGTATAGACCTGTAGCAGCATCCGGCCCGCGTAAAACCTGGCTTTGCCATATGTCATCCGCGTTTCAAGCTGGCGCGTTCTGGGCCTATAATGAAACCCTTTTCGCCCAATGATTTTGCGGAGCTGGTGATGGTCGAACGTAAGGCTTCCGTCGAGCGCAATACCCTGGAAACCCAGGTCAAGTGCTCGATCAACCTCGATGGCAGTGGCAAGGCCCGATTCGATATCGGTGTACCTTTCCTTGAACACATGCTGGACCAGATCGCCCGCCATGGGCTGATCGATCTGGATATCGAGTGCAAGGGTGACACGCATATCGACGATCACCATACCGTCGAAGACGTCGGCATCACCCTGGGCATGGCATTCGCCCAAGCGATCGGTGACAAGAAAGGTATCTTCCGCTACGGCCACGCCTACGTGCCGCTGGACGAAGCGCTGTCACGCGTGGTCATCGACTTCTCTGGCCGCCCAGGCCTGCAGATGCACGTGCCGTATACCCGTGCCAGCGTTGGCGGCTTCGATGTCGACCTGTTCCAGGAGTTTTTCCAGGGCTTCGTCAACCACGCCCTGGTAACTCTGCACATCGACAACCTGCGTGGCCACAATACCCACCACCAGATCGAAACCGTATTCAAGGCATTCGGCCGCGCCCTGCGCATGGCCATCACCCTCGACGAGCGCATGGCCGGGCAGATGCCTTCCACCAAAGGGTGCCTGTAAATGCAAACGGTAGCCGTAATCGACTATGGCATGGGTAACCTGCACTCGGTGGCCAAGGCGCTTGAGCACGTAGGTGCCGGCAAAGTGCTGGTTACCAGCGATGCCTCAGTGATCCGCGAGGCCGACCGCGTGGTGTTCCCGGGCGTGGGCGCGATTCGCGACTGCATGGCCGAGATCCGCCGCCTGGGCTTCGACAGCCTGGTGCGCGAAGTCAGCCAGGACCGCCCGTTCCTCGGCATCTGCGTCGGTATGCAGGCGCTGCTCGAGCACAGTGAGGAAAACACCGGCGTAGACTGTATCGGCCTGTTCCCTGGGCAGGTGCGCTTTTTCGGCAAAGACCTGCAAGAAGACGGTGAGCACCTGAAGGTGCCGCACATGGGCTGGAACGAAGTCAGCCAGACCATCGACCACCCGCTGTGGCACGACATCCCCGACCGCGCACGTTTCTACTTCGTGCACAGCTACTACATCAATGCCGGCAAGCCAGGCCAGGTGGTAGGGCGCGGTCACTATGGCGTCGACTTCGCCGCAGCGCTGGCCGACGGTTCGCGTTTTGCCGTGCAGTTCCACCCGGAGAAGAGCCATACCCATGGCCTGCAGCTGCTGCAGAACTTCATCGCCTGGGACGGGCGCTGGTAAATGAGCAGGTCGAAGACCAAGGCCGCGACCATCACCCTGGCCCCCGAGCAGGAGCGCGAAGCGCTCGAAACCTTGAAGCGTTTTCTCGAAGACCGCTTCGAGCTGCAGTTGGGGTCGTTCGAGGTGGCCGAGGTCCTCGAGCTGTTCAGCAAAGAGATTGCACCCCATTACTACAACAGGGCGATTGCCGATGTTCAGCTGCACCTCAAGGAGCGGTTCGAGAGCATCGAAAGCGACCTGTGGGCACTCGAGAAGCCCTGAAACCCAACAAATAGACAGGTTCCCAAGATGCTGATTATCCCCGCTATCGATCTGAAGGACGGTGCTTGCGTGCGCCTGCGCCAGGGCCGCATGGAAGACTCTACGGTATTTTCCGACGACCCGGTGAGCATGGCCGCCAAGTGGGTCGACGGTGGCTGCCGCCGCCTGCACCTGGTTGACCTCAACGGCGCCTTCGAAGGCCAGCCGGTCAATGGTGAAGTGGTTACCGCCATCGCCAAGCGCTACCCGAACCTGCCGATCCAGATCGGCGGCGGTATCCGTTCGCTGGAAACCATCGAACACTACGTCAAGGCTGGCGTCAGCTACGTGATCATCGGCACCAAGGCAGTCAAGCAGCCCGAGTTCGTCGCCGAAGCGTGCAAAGCCTTCCCGGGCAAGGTCATTGTCGGCCTGGATGCCAAGGACGGTTTCGTCGCCACCGACGGTTGGGCCGAAGTGAGTTCGGTGCAGGTCATCGACCTGGCCAAGCGTTTCGAGGCTGATGGCGTCTCGGCAATCGTCTACACCGACATTGCAAAGGACGGCATGATGCAGGGCTGCAACGTGCCCTTCACCAAGGCATTGGCTGAAGCCACCCGTATCCCGGTGATCGCCTCGGGCGGCATTCACAACCTGGGCGACATCAAGGCCCTGCTGGACGCCAAGGCCCCGGGCATCATCGGCGCCATCACCGGCCGTGCCATCTACGAAGGCACCCTGGATGTCGCTGAGGCCCAGGCCTTCTGTGACAACTATCAAGGCTGAGGACTGAACCATGGCACTGGCCAAGCGCATTATCCCTTGCCTGGACGTGGACAACGGCCGGGTGGTCAAGGGCGTCAAGTTCGAGAACATCCGTGATGCCGGCGACCCGGTGGAAATCGCACGTCGCTACGACGAGCAAGGTGCCGACGAAATCACCTTTCTCGACATCACCGCCAGCGTCGATGGCCGCGACACCACGCTGCATACCGTCGAGCGCATGGCCAGCCAGGTGTTCATCCCGCTGACGGTGGGTGGTGGCGTGCGGACCGTGCAGGACATCCGCAACCTGCTCAACGCCGGTGCCGACAAGGTCTCGATCAACACCGCCGCGGTGTTCAACCCCGAGTTTGTCGGCGAGGCGGCGGACCGTTTCGGTTCGCAGTGCATCGTTGTCGCCATCGATGCCAAGAAAGTGTCCGGGCCAGGTGAAGCGCCGCGCTGGGAGATTTTCACTCACGGCGGGCGCAAACCGACCGGGCTGGATGCAGTCGAGTGGGCGAAGAAGATGGAAGGCCTGGGCGCTGGCGAGATCCTGCTGACCAGCATGGACCAGGACGGCATGAAGAACGGCTTCGACCTGGGCGTTACCCGCGCTATCAGTGATGCGCTGGGCATTCCGGTGATTGCCTCGGGGGGGGTGGGTAACCTGCAGCACCTGGCAGACGGCATTCTGGAAGGGCATGCCAGCGCGGTGCTGGCGGCCAGCATCTTCCACTTTGGCGAGTACACCGTGCCTGAAGCCAAGGCTTACATGGCTTCGCGCGGGATCGTCGTCCGCTGACAGATTGCCGGGAGGGCTTTGCCCTCCATTCGCGAAACAAGGCCGCTCCCACCCGTACAGCGCTGAGCCTGAGGCTGATGCGGTACTTGTGGGAGCGGCCTTGTGTCGCGAAAGGGCCGCGAAGCGGCCCCAAAGGTCTCAACCGTGGTTCTTGCCGAGCAGCGCGTGGTAAAGCTCGGTATCCCCAAGAATCCCCACCACCTTGTCGTTATCCTGCAACACCAGCTTGTTGCCGGTCTGATAACGAATCTGCAGTGCCTCACGCATGCCGATGTCGGCGTGCACCACAGTCGGCCTGCGCTCCAGCAGCTCCACATCCTGCCCCGGTGCCCATCTCTGCATGTCCAGCCCATTCTGGCCCTGGCGTGCACGCTTGAGTGCGCCGCCTTCGCCAAGGTCCAGCCACGAATCGATACCTGGGTCCAGGCACACCGAGCCATTGACCCGCTTGCAGTTGTCCAGGCTGCGCATCAGGCTGCGCCCACACAGCACGTTCAGCGGATTGGTATGGGCGACGAAGGTTCGCACGTATTCGTCGGCCGGGTTCAGCACGATCTCCTCCGGCTTGCTGTACTGGATGATCCGCCCGTCCTTCATGATCGCGATTCGGGTACCCAGTTTCAGTGCCTCGTCCAGGTCGTGGCTGACGAACACGATGGTTTTGCTCAGCTTGGCCTGCAGGCCCAGCAGCTCATCTTGCAGGCCCTGGCGGATCAGTGGATCCAGTGCCGAGAACGGTTCGTCCATCAGCAGGATGTCGGCATCCATCGCCAGTGCCCGGGCCAGGCCCACGCGCTGCTGCATGCCGCCAGAAAGCTCATCCGGCTTCTTGTTGCGCCACTGGGTCAGGCCCACCAGCTCAAGCTTCTCGTCGACCAGCTTGCGCCGTTCCTTTTCCGGGCGACCCTGCATTTCCAGGCCAAAGCTGATGTTCTCGCGCACCGTCAGCCAAGGCATCAGGGCAAACTTCTGGAACACCATGGCAATGCGCTTGGTGCGCATCATCTTCAGCTCGGCCGCGGAGCAATTGGCAATGTCGATGTGCTTGCCTTCGTGCTCGACGAACAACTTGCCACGGCTGACAGTGTTGAGGCCGTTGATGCAGCGCAGCAGGCTTGACTTGCCCGAGCCGGACAAGCCCATCAGCACGCAGATCTCGCCCTTGTTGATATCGAGGTTGGCCTTTTCGACACCCACCACCAGGCCGGTCTGCTTGAGGATCTGCTCGCGGGTCTGGCCTTGGTCCAGCAGCGCCAGTGCCTCGCGCGGCTTGTTGGAGAAGATGACGTCGACGTCTTCGAAACGAATGATGCTCATGCCTCACCCCTTACCGGCAGTTCCGGTTGCTTACAGATACGGTCGAGCATGATTGCCAGCAGCACGATCGCCAGGCCCGCTTCGAAGCCCAGGGAAATATCGGCGGTGTTCAGTGCGTTGACCACAGGTTTGCCCAGGCCGTCAGCGCCAACCAGGGCGGCAATCACCACCATCGACAGCGACAGCATGATGCATTGAGTGACACCGGCGGCGATGCTTGGCATCGCGTGCGGCAGTTCGATACGGGTAAGCAGTTGACGGCGCGAGCAGCCAAAGGCCTTGCCGGCGTCCATCAGCTCTTGCGGTACGTCGCAGATGCCCAGGTAGGTCAGGCGAATGGGCGCAGCGATGGCGAACACCACGGTGGAAATCAGCCCCGGTACCACGCCCAGGCCGAACAGGGTCAGGGTAGGGATCAGGTAGACGAAGGTGGGCACCGTCTGCATCAGGTCGAGCACCGGGCGCATGGCGGTATAGAACATTGGTTTGTGCGCGGCGAGGATGCCCAGCGGCACGCCAATCACCACACATACCACCGTGGCGAAGGTGACCTGCGCCAGGGTTTCCATGGTTTCCTGCCAGTAACCCAGGTTGAGGATCAGCAGGAACGACAGGGCAACAAATGCGGTCAGTGCCCACTTGCGCTGGATGAAGTGCGCCAGGGCGGCGAACAGGGCGATAAGCACGAACGGGTTGAAGAAAGTCAGGGCGCTGGTGACGCCATGGATCATGAACTCCAGGCCTTGCGCGATGGCGTCGAAGTAATTCGCGCCGTTCTGGGTCAGCCATTCGACGAACGACGCGATGTACTGGCCCAGGGGTATTTTCTGATCGATAAGCATGATAGCGAGCTTCCACCTGCATAGATTGAAATCAACCCGAGGCAGGCACGGTCCTGCCCCGAGGTAGCGCTACTGCGTAGTTCGTTATTGCGTAAGCTTGGCCTTGACCGCCTCCAGGCCAGGCTTGCCATCAACGGTGGTAACGCCGGCCAGCCAGGCATCCAGTTTGCCCGGGTTGTCCTTGATCCATTTCTTGGCGGCGGCTTCTGGTTTCATCTTGTCGTCCAGGACGTAGCCCATCATGGTGCTTTCATCCTTGAGCTCGAACGACAGGTTTTTAAGCAGTTGGCCAACGTTGCTGCATTCCTGCGTATAGCCCTTGCGGGTGTTTGTCAGCACGGTCGCCTTGCCGAAGTCGGGGCCGAAGAAGTCGTCCCCGCCGGTCAGGTACTGCATCTTGAAGCGGGTGTTCATCGGGTGTGGCTCCCAACCCAGAAACACCATTGCCTCGCCGCGTTTCTGCGCGCGGTCAACCTGCGACAGCATGCCCGCCTCGCTGGACTGCACGATCTTGAAACCTGCGTCCTTCAAGCCAAAGGCGTTCTTGTCGATCATGCTCTGGATGGTGCGGTTACCGTCGTTACCCGGTTCGATGCCGTAGATCTTGCCGTCCAGTTCCTTCTTGAACTTGGGAATGTCGCTGAAATCCTTCAGGCCCTTGTCGTACAGCGCCTGGGGGACTGCCAGGGTGTACTTGGCGTTCTCCAGGTTGGCGCGCACGGTTTCTACCGTGCCCGCGTCGCGGTACTGCTTGATGTCGTTCTCCATGGTCGGCATCCAGTTGCCGAGAAACACGTCCAGGTCCTTGCCGGTGGCCAGCGACTTGTAGGTCACCGGTACCGAGATCATGGTGGTGTGGGTCTTGTAACCCAGGGCTTCGAGCACAACGCTGGTGGTCGCGGTCGTGACCGTGATGTCGGTCCAGCCGACATCGGAGAAGCGTACAGTCTGACATTGCTCGGGTTCGGCTGCTTGGGCCAGCAATGGCGCGGACAGCAACGCAACCAGTAACAGCGAGGGTGAACCTTTCATGGATGGACTCCTGAGATATTGTCTTCGGGTTCGCGTGGGTCGCCGGGCTTTCTGAAGGTCCGGTCGACCAGGCCTGCAGAGGGCAGGATGCGTGGCCGTGCTTTACGAGTCGCTTTCGATAATCCTCCAGCGCCGGGCAATCGCCTACTGGTTGGGTCGTATCCAGTACGGAACGGGTCGTATCCAGTACGGGCGATGTCGCTTATGGATTGTTCCACCCCCTCACCCGCATTTTTGCGTCACCAGGCCGCTGGAAAACGGCGCGGTGGGCGCAGTTTCTGGTTGAGAACAGCGCGGCGCTGCTGGACAAAAGTACGTCGGTTGCAGACGGCGAGGTGGGCGGTAAAAGCCCGATGATGCTGGCATTCAAGGCGGCCCGCTGTTTGAGCCTAGCAGCTACCCCGCCCTGCGCATGGCGCGCAGAGACAAGCCCAGCAAGAGGTGATTCGACAATGGCCATCAGCGTGTTCGACCTGTTCAAGATCGGTGTCGGGCCCTCCAGCTCCCACACCGTCGGCCCCATGCGTGCTGGCGCCCTGTTCGTTCAGGGCCTGCGCGAGCGCGGCGAGCTGGAGCGTGTAAAACGGATCGAAGTGCGGCTGTATGGCTCGCTGTCGGCCACCGGTATCGGTCATGGCACCGACAACGCCACCATCATGGGCCTGATGGGCGAGTGGCCTGACTCCATTGACCCGACCCAGATCGTGCCGCGTATCGCCGAGCTGCGCGAAACCAACACCCTGCAGCTCGATAGCCGCTTGCCCGTCGAATTCGTCTGGGCCCGCGACATGCTGCTGTTGGACGAGAACCTGCCGTATCACCCCAACGCCATGACCCTGATTGCCGAAGGGGAGCAGGGCGAGTTGCACCGCGACACCTATTACTCGGTGGGCGGCGGCTTTGTGGTCGATGCAGCCCAAGCCGCCAGCGGTGTGCTGGATGCTGACCAGACGGTATTGCCGTACGACTTCAACAGCGCCGCCGAACTGCTGCGCCTGTGCAAGCAAAACGACCTCAGCGTGTCGCAATTGATGATGGCCAACGAGAAAGTCTGGCGCAGCGAGGAAGAAATCCGCGCTGGCTTGCACAAGCTCTGGGAAGCCATGCAGGAATGCGTCAACAACGGCCTCAAGTACGAGGGCACGCTACCCGGCGGGCTGAACGTGCGTCGCCGCGCCGCCAAGCTGCACCGCAGCCTGCAGGAAATCGGCAAGCCCAACGTGATCGGCTCGACCATGAGTGCCATGGAATGGGTCAACCTGTTCGCCTTGGCGGTCAATGAAGAAAACGCCGCCGGCGGACGCATGGTGACCGCGCCTACCAACGGCGCGGCGGGCATCATCCCGGCGGTGCTGCATTACTACATGCGATTCAGCGATGCGGTTGATGAGTCCAGCGTTGTCGATTACTTCCTGGCCGCCGCCGCCGTGGGCATCCTGTGCAAGAAAAACGCTTCCATCTCTGGTGCCGAAGTGGGCTGCCAGGGGGAAGTCGGCTCGGCCTGCGCGATGGCCGCAGCGGGGCTTGCCGAAGTGCTCGGCGCCACCCCGCCACAGGTTGAGAACGCCGCTGAAATTGCCTTGGAACACAACCTTGGCCTGACCTGCGACCCGGTTGGCGGGTTGGTGCAAGTGCCGTGCATCGAGCGCAACGCAATTGCTGCCGTGAAGGCCATCAACGCGGTGCAGATGGCCTTGCGCGGTGATGGTGAGCACTTCATTTCCCTCGACCAGGTAATCCGCACCATGCGCGATACCGGGGCCGATATGCACGACAAGTACAAAGAGACCTCGCGCGGCGGCCTGGCGGTCAGCGCTATCGAGTGCTGATTTTCCTGACCTCAAGAGCGTCTTCGCGAGCAAGCCCGCTTCTACAGGACCTGTGTCATCCCTGTAGGAGCGGGCTTGCTCGCGAAGACGCCCTTGAGGCTGATGCAGGTGCAGCACAACCGTCGATGCCTCTTTATGGTGCGATGATGCGGCGCCCGCCTACCGATGGTCGGATGTCGCGATCAGTGTGGGCGTTGTCGGTGACACTTAAAGGTGTCGCTTCTGGGAAACCCACGCGGCGCGTGTCACTAAACTGCTCAACCGTTACAGGCAACGCGCTAGCTCGCCTGTTCTGGATGACGGGCCAACTTGATGCAAGCACTTGAAATGCCCAGTAAAGGCGTCGTTTTCAGGTTTTTTTGGATGGCCGTTCAATTTTAGGCACGGCGTTTGCGTTGAGATTGGCAAACCTACCCCCGGAAAATGACCGAGGGGTCATAACAAGAAGTAAGTGCCCGCCTGAGGCACACCCTGCATTTGTGTGAGGAGAAATCGCGATGACGTCGTACACCTCCGGGAATCCAACCCAGAACCGCACAACACCCCAGTCCATCGGGTTTCTTCTATTGGACAATTTCACCCTGATTTCCCTGGCATCGGCGGTCGAGCCACTGCGCATGGCCAACCAGCTGTCTGGCCGCGAGCTGTATCGCTGGCACACGTTGACGATCGATGGCGGCCAGGTGTGGGCCAGCGATGGTCTGCAAATCACACCGGATGCCGCAATCAGCAATGCTCCGGCTATCGACACCGTGATTGTCTGTGGTGGGGTTGGCATTCAGCGTTCGGTCACCCGTGAACACGTCACCTGGCTGCAAGCCCAGGCCCGTCAGTCGCGCAGGCTGGGCGCCGTGTGCACCGGCAGTTGGGCATTGGCCTGCGCTGGCCTGCTCGACGGCTTCGACTGCAGCGTGCACTGGGAATGCCTGGCCGCAATGCAGGAAGCCTTCCCACGGGTGAACATGAGCACCCGCCTGTTCACCCTTGACCGCAACCGCTTCACCAGCTCCGGTGGCACCGCGCCGCTGGACATGATGCTGCACCTGATCAGCCGTGATCACGGCCGTGAGTTGTCGGCGGCGATCTCCGAGATGTTCGTCTACGAGCGTATTCGCAATGAGCAGGACCACCAGCGTGTGCCGCTCAAGCACATGCTTGGCACCAACCAGCCAAAGTTGCAGGAAATCGTTGCGTTGATGGAGGCCAATCTGGAGGAACCGATCGACCTGGACGAACTGGCAGTCTATGTGTCGGTTTCGCGGCGCCAGCTGGAGCGCCTGTTCCAGAAGTACCTGCACTGCTCGCCTTCGCGCTACTACCTGAAGTTGCGCCTGATCCGTGCGCGGCAGCTGCTGAAGCAGACGCCGATGTCTATCATCGAAGTGGCATCGGTGTGCGGCTTCGTGTCCACACCGCACTTTTCCAAGTGCTACCGCGAGTACTTCGGCATTCCGCCGCGGGATGAGCGCGTGGGGTCCAACACTGCGCAACAGGTGGCGATGATGCCGATCCCGCAGGCCATGGCGCTGTCACCGCACAGTGGGCCGATGGCGGCACTGAGCCAGGCGCGCAACGAGTCGACCTTTGCCAGTGTAAGGCTCTGAAACAGGACTGGCCTCTTCGCGGGTAACCCCCACAGGAATTTGAACAACGCCTGTGGGAGTGGTTCTACCCGCGAAGAGGCCAGTACAGGAAACCCCGGTCAGGCGCGTTTGTTGAACTGCGCCAGCGCTGGCAACAGCTGTTTGTCGATCGCCTGGCGCACTGCCGGCAGGATTGTTGCACTCCCGGTATACATCTGCTCGACCATCCCCTTCAGCGCCCGCGCATTGGGCTCGGTCAGCCCTCGCACCACCGCCTCGCAGGCCTGCTCGGCAGTGGCCCCGGCGGGGATGTCGAAACCGCGCGCGCGCAGGTGGCCTGCCAGGTCGTCCTGATCAATCAAATCCGCATGCATCATGGCTGTTGTCCCTTTTATCGCGAGAGAGTTCTGCTTCATTCGCGATCGATTCTGTGACGAGCACGACAGCCCCGCAACAACAGAATGTCGCCATGGCTGCTTTGGCTAAGAACAGGTCGTTTACGGCTAAATCCCCTGCTCGGCAAGCCCGCACACTGAAGCCATTCACGGTACCAGAGGGTTTGGTCACCCTCGCTCACGCACAGTGGATGTTGCTCGCTCTTGGCCCCGCTAGCTCACGGCTTTGCGGGGTTATTTTTGCCCTTTCATCCACATTACCTAGCATTTTTGCCAGTAGATCAAATCCTCCTTTTCGACGTTTAGTGAGCACCTGTATTCCATAGGAGCGCAAAGCATGAAAGGGACGGTCTGGAAGGCATGTTTATTGGGCGCAGGATTGGTGATGGTTTCAGCTTGTAGCTCACCAACGCCTGAAGTCAGCACGACGACAAGTAGCGCATCGCAACTCTTCACCCTCGAACCCACCCCAGACCGGAACGCGCTGCAGCGCACAGCCAAGGGATACCTTGCCACCTTGCTTGCGGAACCGGCGAACGAACAGATCACCCTGGTCAACGCCAACCCGGCGCTGATCAGCAAAGACACGCAAGACCTGGCAATCACCTTGCCCGACGGCAAGACCGCGCAGTTCCACTTGCGTGACTTCAATACGATCACCAGCGGAATCGATGGTTGGGTCGGCTATAGGCCGTCGGCATGGAAGCAGAAGCATCCGTCATCAAGTTCGGAAATCGATAACGACCCGCTCTATTACCTGTCGATTGCTCGCGAGGGCGACAAGTTGGTGGGCAGGTTGTTGATCGACGGCCAGAATTACCGACTTGACTATGTTGGCCCTGGGCAGCATGCGTTGATCAAGGTGGACGAGTCGAAGTTGCCACCGGAAGGGGAGCCCCTTGTGTCGCCCGGAGCTCTTGCTCGCGATGACACTGTGGGCAAGGTTCCCCAATCGACCCACAGCACGATTCGTGTGCTGTTCGTGACGACGAATCAAGTGAGAGCTTCGAGACCCAACCCCCGGTTAGAATTGGCACAAGCATTGAATGATGCGAATCAGTACATGATCAATAGTAGAGTTGACATAACGTACGAGCTGGCGGGTTATTACGATGCTGCCTATGACGAGACTGGCAGATCTTATAATCAGCAACTTGAGGATATGGCGCCGGCTGCGCCACTTGGTGAGGGGATACTGCCCGTAAGAGACAGCCTGAAGGCAGATCTGGTTTCAATGTATTCAAGGGCAACTCAATATTGCGGGTTGGCGTACGTAACATCAAGCAAGACATCGGCTCATTCGGTTATTTCCTGTACTGAGTCATTGGCCCATGAACTGGGCCATAACCTGGGCGCTAATCACAATTGGGATGACGGGGATCCCGAAGGAAATCCACCGTACATGTACGGCTACAGGCTCGAGCTGGACGGGTACGGGTTCTTTCGTACCCAGATGTCTTATGACTGTGCGACTGGATGCCCTCGTATCGCCTACCACTCGAACCCTCGGTTGCTATACCGAAATTATCCAATGGGCACTCTCGCGCATCACGATGTCGCCCGTCGCTTCAACGAGCGCAGAGAAGTTGTCGAGAATTTTTACCCGAGGGAGGTGCAGTATACGCTGTACGAGCACGCCAATTTCCAGGGACGTTCATGTGTCGTGACCCATGTACGTACGTCGTCCTCCTGGCCGGGGGTCCAGTGTGGCGATGGTTGGGACAAACTCGTTTCCTCCGCTCGCATTCGTGGTTTCGTGCCGGGTATTCGGCTGAACTTTTTCACGCAAAACGGTGGGGCCCTAACTTTCACTAGTACTACCTACAGCGGTGACCTGGATATCCCCTTCCTGGACGATGACATTTCTCCCCCCGCAGGATTAACCATTGACCGAAGGGGCGAGAATCTCAATGACAACCTCTATCATATTGCATCGTTCTTTTAGGCCACCCTCTATCCACTCGCCGGCAGTTTGATAAGCCGTCCAACGTACGCGCTCTGCGGTACAGGCCCTTGATCATTGACGATGGACTGCAGGGCGGAGCTGCTGTATCGACTGAACGGGGCCGACCTCGGCCCCGCCAGGTCCACATGCAAGAGCATTTGCTCACTGGCGGCCAGCGCCTCGTCGCACCCGGCCCGGTGCAGGCTGTGGTAGACGTGCAGGCGCTTGCGATCAAAACCGATGATCTGTGTCTGCACCCACACTTCAGTGCCGAGTTTCACCTCATGCAGGTAGTTGATATGCGCCTCCAGGGTGAACAGTGAATGCCCACTCTTCCCACGGCTATCGGCATCCAGGCCGATGCGCTCCATCAGGGCATCGGTGGCGTAGCTGAAAATCAGCAGGTAGAAGGCATCGCGCAGATGCCCGTTGTAGTCGACCCAGTCCTCCTGGACTGGTGTGCGGTAGGTGATCAGTGCGGGCATCATGCTCTCCTCAGTCGCTGAATGACATGCCATGGTTGGCTTTGCTGTTTTTCACCGCTTCCAGCACTGCCAACAGGGTGTCATCACGGTAGCGCTCCAGCGCGGCGATGCTGTGCTCGCCCAATTGCTCCGAAGTGCCGTCGACAACATCGTCGATCAGTTTGTCGGTCAGCTCCGGCGCTGGCAGGTAGGTCCAGGGCAGCTTAAGGGCCGGGCCGAACTGCGACATGAAGTGACGCATGCCGGCATCGCCACCGGCCAGGGTATAGGTAAGGAATGTGCCCATGAACGACCAGCGCAAGCCTGCGCCGAAGCGGATCGCGTCGTCGATTTCGCCGGTGGTGGCCACGCCGTCGTTGACCAGGTGCAGCGCCTCACGCCACAGCGCTTCGAGCAGGCGGTCGGCGATGAAGCCGGGCACTTCCTTGCGCACATGCAACGGGCGCATGCCCAGGGCGGTGTAGATGGTTTTGGCGGCTTCAATGGCATCGGGAGAGGTGCGGCTGCCGCCGACAATTTCGACCAGTGGCAGCAGGTACACCGGGTTGAATGGGTGGCCGACGACGCAGCGCTCCGGGTGGGTGGAGGACTCGTAGAATTCACTGGGCAACAGGCCCGAAGTGCTGGAGCCGATGATCGCGTCGGGCTTGGCAGCGGCGCTGATCCGGGCGTGCAGGTCGAGCTTGAGGTCCAGACGCTCTGGCGCGCTTTCCTGGATGAAGTCCGCGTCGCGTACGCATTCTTCGATGGTGCTGACGAACTTCAGCCGGGCCTGAGAGGCACTTTGGGCCAGGCCTTGTTTTTCAAGCGCCGGCCAGGCGTTGGCGATACGTTTGCGCAGCGCCTGCTCGGCACCGGGTGCCGGGTCCCAGGCGATCACATCCAGGCCGTGGGCGAGGGCGCGGGCGACCCAGCCGCTGCCGATCACGCCGCTACCCAGGGCGGCAAAGGTCTTGATCTCGGTGATGAAACGCATAGCAATTCCTCAGAGCTGAATAGAAAGGTTCGGGTTAGCGCAAATCCGTGTGGGGGCGGGCATGCCCGCCAAGCAAGCGACGCGGTGGATAGCAAGGGCTTTGCCCGTGTTCGCGGGCAAGCCCGCTCCCACAGTTAACGCGCAGCTGAGATCGTTGAAGGGATCAGTGGCGCTTGAGGTTCATTTTTTCCCGGCCTTCTGCCGGGCTGAGTACGCGGCCACCCATGCGGGTGATGATCTCGCTTGCGCGTTCCACCAGTTGGCCATTGCTCGCCAGCACGCCACGGTCCAAATACAAGTTGTCTTCCAGGCCCACCCGCACATTGCCGCCGAGCAACACGGCCTGCGCGGCCATGGGCATCTGCATGCGGCCGATGCCGAAGCCGGCCCAGGTGACGTTGGCAGGCAGGTTGTCGACCATGGCCTTCATGGTGGTGGTGTCGGCCGGTGCGCCCCACGGGATGCCCAGGCACAGCTGGAACAACGGGTCTTCGAGCAGGCCTTCCTTCATCATTTGCTTGGCGAACCACAGGTGGCCGGTATCGAAGATTTCCAGCTCGGCCTTCACCCCCAGTTCGGTAATGCGCTTGGCGCCGGCGCGCAGTTGGGCCGGGGTGGACACGTAGATCGAGTTGCCGTCACCGAAGTTGAGGGTGCCGCAATCGAGGGTGCAGATTTCCGGCAACAGTGCTTCGACATGGGCCAGGCGCTCCAGCGGGCCGATCAGGTCGGTGCCTGGGCCGAACGCCAGCGGCGTTTCACCCGGGCCGATTTCCAGGTCGCCGCCCATGCCGGCGGTGAGGTTGACGATGATGTCCACGTCGGCTTCGCGGATGCGCTCCATGACTTCGCGGTAGAGGTTTACATCGCGGCTGAAACGGCCGGTCTGTGGGTCGCGGACGTGGCAGTGGACCACGGTGGCGCCGGCCTTGGCGGCCTCTACGGCGGATTCGGCGATCTGTTTGGGGGTGATCGGGACCAAGTGGCTTTTCGAGGCGGTGTCGCCGGCGCCGGTGAGGGCGCAGGTGATGATGACGTCGTGGTTCATGGCGGTTCCTTGTTATATCTGGGTAACAGGATCTCTGTAGGAGCGGCCTTGTGTCGCGAAAGGGCTGCGCAGCAGCCCCAGGGTCTATGCGGCGCTGCAGAAACCTGGGGGCTGCTTTGCGGCCCTTTCGCGACACAAGGCCGCTCCTACACCGACCGGTTTAACCTGTCAGTGGGGTCTACCGGCGAGAAAGGGCCGGATCAGTTGGCAGTGAGCTTGAGGTTGTCCGCGGCCGGCTTGCCATCGAAGCTGGTCACCCCCTCAAGCCAGCGCGCCTTGTCCTCGGGGTGGTCCTTGAGCCACTGGCGGGCCGATTCCAGCGCGTCCTTGTGGTCAAGCAGTGGCTGCATCATGCGGCTCTCGTCCTCGGCGCTGAACTTCAGGTTGGCCAGCAGGCGGTGGGCATTGGGGCAGCGTTCGGCGTAGTCCGGCGACGTCACCGTCCACACCGTCGCACGGCCTTCGTCAGGGCCGAGTGCATCCTGGCTGTCACCCAGGTAGGCCATGTCGATGTTCACGTTCATCGGGTGCGGCGCCCAGCCGAAGAACACCACGGCCTCCTTGCGCCGCACCGCGCGGTCGACGGCGGCGAGCATGCCGGCCTCGCTGGACTCGACCAGCTGGAACTTACCCAGGTCGAACTGGTTCTTGGTGATCATTGCCTTGATCTGGGTGTTGGCGCCGGAACCCGGTTCGATGCCATAGATCTTGCCGCCCAGCTCTTTCTCGAACTTGTGGATGTCGGCGAAGGTCTTCAGGCCCTTGTCGTAGAGGTATTTCGGCACGGCCAAGGTGGCGCGCGCGTCCTCCAGGCTTGGCTTGTCCAGTACTTTGACCTGGTTGGCATCGACGAACGGGGTAATGGTCTGGGTCATGATCGGGTTCCAGTAACCCAGGAACATGTCCAGGCGTTTGTCGCGGATGCCGGCGAAGATGATCTGTTGCGAGGCACTGGTCTGTTTGGTCTGGTACCCCAGGCCGTCGAGCAGTACCTGAGCCATGGCGCTGGTGGCAATGACGTCGGTCCAGTTGACCACGCCCAGGCGCACGTTCTTGCAGGCCGAGGGCTCGGCGGCGAAAAGCGGGGTGGCAACGATGCTGCTCAGGGCAAGGGACAACAGGCTGCGGCGGATCAAGCTGTGCATGGTGGCTCTCCATCGGCAGTGCATATTGTTATTGAGGGCGGCCTCTGCGGACCGTGTGAATACGCTACGCTGGCGGTACCTTGCCCAAGCGCACGCTAGCGACAGGAATTAGCACCTGGGCGACCAGTTTCGGTGGAGGAGGGGATGATGGAGACGATTGCCTTTCTGTTGGTGCCCGGCTTTTCCGCCATGGGTTTCATTTCGGCGGTGGAGCCACTGCGGGTGGCCAATCGTTTTGGTGGGCAGTTGTACCGGTGGCAGGTGCTTAGCCTGGACGGTGAGGCGGTGCTGGCGAGCAACGGCATGTCGATCAATGCCGATGCCGCCCTGGGGGAGGGGGAGCCGGCCAACATCCTGCTGGTGGTGGCGGGCTTCGAGCCATTGGCCAATGTCGCACCCAAACTGCTGCATGCGCTGCGCCGGCTCAACCACGAAGCTGTCATGCTCGGTGGCATCGACACGGGCGCGATGGTGCTGGCCGAGGCAGGGCTGCTCGAGGGTTACCGGGCAACATTGCATTGGGAGGCGCTGGAGGCATTCAAGGAACGCTATCCAGGCCTTCAAGCTACCCAGGAGCTGTTCGAGATTGACCGCAGTCGCATCACCTGTGCCGGCGGAACGGCCTCGATAGACTTGATGCTGCACCTGATTGCCCAGTCTCACGGCAGCGAACTGGCGGTCAAGGTGTCCGAGCAGTTCGTGCTGGGGCGCATCCGTCAGCGCCAGGATCACCAGCGCATGCAGATCGGTGCGCGTTATGGCATCAGTAACAAGAAGCTGGTCCATGCCATTGGTGAAATGGAAAAACACATCGAGCCACCGCTGAGCACGCTGGAACTGGCTGCCGCGATCAAGGTGACAAGGCGTCAACTGGAGCGTTTGTTTCGCATGCATCTTGATGCAACACCGAGCGGTTTCTACCTCGCGTTGCGGCTGGACAAGGCGCGCCAGCTGTTGGCCCAGACCGACATGTCGGTGACTGAAGTCAGCCTTGCGTGCGGTTTTGAACTGCCATCGTATTTCACGCGGCGCTACAAGCTGAGGTTTGGACGGTGCCCGCGGGAGGAGCGACGGCCCAGCGGTACAAAGTGAGCTTCAATCCAGTTCCCACTCTAGAAAGGCCCTTAGCTTCTCGCGATTCCTTGCTTGCAGATCCTTGCGAAGCGGGGCGAAGCCTGCTGCATTGAAGCGTGCACCCAGATGGTCGAATATCAGGTTTAACTTTCTGGTGGGCTCGACCGGGTCGGTAATGCAGTAGGCATAAAACAGGATCGCCACCGGGACCTGGTCCCCTTCATGGTCGAGTTCGATACTTAGGTGTGAAGAGGCGTTCATTACGCTGAAGGTATGCGTACCTGCCGACTGCAGAGCGGCTTGAACATTTTCTTCGAGGCTTGTGAACCAAGGTCCTTTCTCGCGCGGCGGGGGTAGATAGCCACTGTAAACATCGCTTAATGCAAGCAGGTGCGGCTCATACACAATGGTTTTATGTGTATGTTCGAACAGGGTGAATTTCAATGATTGCAAGGTGGCGAGAGCGACAGTGAACCATTGCTGAGGCTGGGTCTCCATCGAGTATTTTTCATTGGCCACTGCTTGTGAATAACGCAGGCATAGCTGCAAATCTTCCCATGTTTCGAGTGTCAGCCAGGAGGCATGCTTGTTTCTTAGTCGCTCCTCGAATACTCGGGTATCCAGGCTCGTATCTCCCATGTGGCATTGCTCCTTGATGGATGCATATGACCAGAACCGGGTACCAGGGAGCTGGTACCCAGTCTCGCTAATCAGATAGCGAGAAATGCGGCGATGTCGCCTTTTATCTTCTCATTCACCAGGTCACGAGCAGCGTCGAAGTGACGAACGCTGAACGTACCCTGTTGCGACGCGCGATAGACGCGGGTAGACGTTTTGTCGACCTTGCGGGTCAGGGCGCCTTCACGCTCGACTTTCGAGTCGTAGCTGGCCTGGAAGCTGGTCATGTGCATCGCAGGCAGGCCTTGTGGCGTCATTTCGCACTGGGCGACCACGAAGTTGCTCGATTTGCCGGATTCGCTATGGCTGTGCTTTTCCAGGTGCGCCTTGACTTCCGGCTTCTGCACGACAACTTGCAGAACACGCCTGGCGCAGGCGGCGCGACGAGGGTCCGCGGAGACGCTGATGGTGACGGACTTGGTAATCAGCTCTGCCAGGGTCAGGTTGTCTTCATCAATGGCATCTTCGGCATGTGCTGCGCCGGTCATGGTCCAGCCAAACTTGATCAGGCCATCGTTGTAGAAGTTGTACCACTCGCGCTGCTGGGTTTCCTTGTCAAACTTCTTGTTGGCCAGTTCGGTCATCAGGCGCATGCCGGCCAGGATGTCTTCTGCAATGTTGGCAGGCACATTGTCAGCGAAGACGCAGATGGTCTGGCCGGTAGCGGCTACGCGCTCTTGACCCTCTTTGCGGATCTTTTCCATTTCAACTTTGATGTCAGCCACTTTGTAATTCCTTGATAGTTGTGAGTTTCAAGACACACATGGTGAGCACGTGGTCTGAGGGCACTATCGAGCAATTACGCAGGGGGCATCAGCGGCATGTTGTTCCTCTGGAGTTGATCCTTCACTCGCACGTGCCGATCAATCTTCGGGTGCTGGCTCGTCACTGTTTTGCGAGCCCAGGCTGCGCAAATACTCTGCTCGCTCATCACTGCGCTGTGCAATGCAGCTGTTCCAGGCGATCTGGTAGGCCTTGCTGCCGGGTTGTTCAGCATGGGTTTCGACCTTGCAGTCTGCATCGCGCAGTTGGCTCCAGACTTTCTCGGCTGCCTCTATTTGCGACATCAGCCCAGCCTCGTCGCCGAACTGATCACGCATGCGCGCGACCAGGTCATCATAGGCCGACTGCAGCTCACGCTCGGCGACCTGCTTGTTGAATGCTGCACAGGCGAAGGTCTGCTGGTCGGTCTCCACATTGTCGCAAGGTGTGCTTTCGTCCTCATTGGCCTGGGCCCCGCTCACGACGGCCAGCAGCACCAGCCATGCCATTGATTTCATCCGTTTTCTCCTCAACAGGCTGTCGAATTGCAGGGATTCTCGCTCAGCCAGCGATCAGGCGGTAGCTCCCTGACCAAATGTTCATGTACCGGTTGCAAATGTCGTTATCGAGACTCCCTCTCATCCCCGGAGCACGCGCCAGACGCGCTCTTGTCGCGCATTGACGCTTTCGGCAAACCCCCTGTCGTTTTTGCACCGGGGCGCCTCGGGGCACAGGCATATGCTGGCCTCAAAGCGCCGGCAGAAGGTTTGGCGCGACCCAACTCTATAAAAGGGGACAGCCTGATGAGCCCAGCCGAACTACACGCCGACAGCATCGTCATCGATGGCCTGATCATCGCCAAATGGAACCGCGAGCTGTTCGAAGACATGCGCAAAGGCGGCCTTACTGCGGCCAACTGCACGGTGTCGGTCTGGGAAGGGTTCAAGGCTACGGTCGACAACATCGCGTCCAGCCAGAAGCTTATTCGCGACAACAGCGACCTGGTAATGCCAGTGCGCACCACCGCCGACATCCGCAAGGCCAAGGAGCTGGGCAAGACCGGCATCCTCTTCGGCTTCCAGAACGCCCATGCGTTCGAGGACCAGATCGCTTATGTGGACGTGTTCAAGCAGCTGGGCGTGGGCATCGTGCAGATGTGCTACAACACCCAGAACCTGGTTGGCACCGGCTGCTACGAGCGTGACGGCGGGCTGTCCGGCTTCGGTCGCGAGATCGTTGCCGAGATGAACCGCGTCGGCATCATGTGTGACCTGTCCCACGTTGGCTCCAAGACTTCCGAAGAAGTCATCCTCGAATCGAAAAAGCCGGTGTGCTACTCGCACTGCCTGCCCTCGGGCCTGAAAGAGCACCCGCGCAACAAGTCGGACGAAGAGCTGAAGTTCATCGCTGATCACGGCGGTTTCGTTGGCGTCACCATGTTTGCGCCGTTCCTGGCCAAAGGCATTGACTCGACCATCGACGACTACGCCGAAGCCATCGAGTACACCATGAATATCGTCGGTGAAGACGCCATCGGTATCGGTACCGACTTCACTCAAGGTCACGGCCAGGACTTCTTCGAATACCTGACCCATGACAAGGGCTACGCCCGCCGCCTGACCAACTTCGGCAAGATCATCAACCCGCTGGGCATTCGCACCGTCGGCGAATTCCCCAACCTCACCGAGACCTTGCTAAAACGCGGCCACTCCGAGCGTGTGGTACGCAAGATCATGGGCGAGAACTGGGTAAACGTCCTCAAGGATGTCTGGGGCGAGTAAGCCGCTCTCCAAGCCTGATAGCCCCTGCCAGCAACGCCGGGGCACCCACAAAAAAATTTTATGGAGTTGAGTTTCCATGGCCAAAATCGCCCCGCAATTGCCAATCGAAGTCGACAGCGAGACCGGTGTCTGGACCAGCGACGCCTTGCCGATGCTGTATGTGCCTCGGCATTTCTTCGTCAATAACCACATCGGTATCGAGGAAGTGCTGGGCGCCGACGCCTATGCCGAGATCCTCTACAAGGCTGGCTACAAGTCCGCCTGGCACTGGTGTGAAAAAGAGGCCGAATGCCATGGCCTGGAAGGCGTGGCGGTGTTCGAGCACTACATGAAGCGCCTGAGCCAGCGTGGCTGGGGCCTGTTCGAGATCCAGGACATCGACCTGGACAAAGGTACCTGCAGCGTCAAGCTCAAGCACTCTGCGTTCGTGTACGTCTATGGCAAGTGCGGCCGCAAGGTCGACTATATGTTCACCGGCTGGTTCGCTGGCGCGATGGACCAGATTCTCGCTGCCCGCGGCAGCAAGATCCGCACCGTGGCCGAGCAGGTCTATGGCGGGTCGGAAGAAGGCCACGAAGATGGCCTGTTCATTACAAAGCCGTTGTAAGCCGGAGATAGCGTCATGGCATTCGAAGCAATGTTCCAGCCGATCCAGATCGGCAAACTGACCATCCGCAACCGTGTGCTCAGCACCGCGCACGCCGAGGTCTACGCCACTGACGGCGGCATGACGACCGACCGCTATGTGAAGTATTACGAAGAGAAGGCCAAGGGCGGCATCGGCCTGGCCATCTGTGGCGGCTCGTCGGTGGTTGCCATCGACAGCCCGCAGGAATGGTGGGCATCGGTCAACTTGTCGACCGACCGCATCATCCCGCACTTCCAGAACCTTGCCGACGCCATGCACAAGCATGGCGCCAAGATCATGATCCAGATTACCCACATGGGCCGTCGCTCGCGCTGGGACGGCTTCAACTGGCCGACGCTGATGTCGCCATCGGGCATTCGCGAACCTGTGCATCGCGCCACCTGCAAAACCATCGAGGTGGAAGAGATCTGGCGGGTAATCGGCAACTACGCGCAGGCTGCGCGTCGCGCCAAAGAGGGCGGCCTGGACGGCGTGGAATTGTCGGCGGTGCACCAGCACATGATCGACCAGTTCTGGAGCCCACGGGTCAACAAGCGTACCGACGAGTGGGGCGGCACCTTTGAAGGCCGTATGAAATTCGGCCTGGAAGTACTGAAAGCCGTGCGCGCCGAAGTGGGTGACGACTTCTGCGTGGGCATGCGTATCTGTGGCGATGAGTTCCACCCTGATGGCCTTAGCCACGAGGATATGAAGCAGATCGCTGCCTACTACGACGCCACCGGCATGCTCGACTTCATCGGCGTGGTCGGTTCGGGTTGCGATACCCACAACACCCTGGCCAACGTCATCCCCAACATGAGCTACCCGCCGGAGCCGTTCCTGCACCTGGCGGCCGGTATCAAGGAAGTGGTCAAGGTCCCGGTGCTGCACGCGCAGAACATCAAAGACCCGAACCAGGCCACGCGCATTCTTGAAGGCGGCTACGTGGACATGGTCGGCATGACCCGTGCGCACATGGCCGACCCGCACCTGATCGCCAAGATCAAGATGGGCCAGATTGACCAGATCAAGCAGTGCGTCGGTGCCAACTACTGCATCGACCGCCAGTACCAGGGCCTGGATGTGCTGTGCATCCAGAACGCCGCGACCTCCCGTGAATACATGGGGGTGCCGCACATCATCGAGAAGACCACCGGCGTCAAGCGCAAGGTGGTGGTGGTGGGCGCAGGCCCTGCCGGCATGGAAGCGGCCCGCGTGGCTGCTGAACGCGGCCACGACGTGACCCTGTTCGAGAAGAGGGACCAAATCGGCGGGCAGATCACCATTGCCGCCAAGGCCCCGCAGCGTGACCAGATTGCCGGTATCACCCGCTGGTACCAGCTTGAGCTCGCTCGCCTGAAAGTCGACCTGCGCCTGGGCACTGCCGCTGATGTGGCCGCCATCCAGGACCTGCGCCCGGACGTCATCGTGCTGGCCGTAGGTGGGCACTCGTTCCTGGAGCAGAACGAGCACTGGGGCGCCGCTGAAGGGCTGGTAGTCAGCAGCTGGGATGTGCTCGATGGCAAGGTAGCGCCGGGCAAGAACGTGCTGGTGTACGACACCATCTGCGAATTCACCGGTATGTCGGTCGCCGACTTCATCGCCGACAAGGGCAGCCAGGTCGAGATCGTCACCGACGACATCAAGCCAGGCGTGGCCATGGGCGGCACGACCTTCCCCACCTACTACCGCAGCATGTACCCCAAAGAAGTGATCATGACCGGCGACATGATGCTGGAAAAGGTCTACCGCGAAGGCGACAAGCTGGTGGCGGTACTGGAGAACGAATACACCGGCGCCAAGGAAGAGCGCGTGGTCGATCAAGTCGTGGTTGAGAACGGCGTGCGCCCTGACGAAGAGCTGTACTACGCGCTCAAGGAAGGTTCGCGCAACAAGGGCCAGATCGATGTGGAGGCGCTGTTCGCCATCAAGCCACAGCCGATCCTCAGCCAGCCGGGCGAAGGCTACCTGCTGTACCGCATCGGCGACTGCGTGGCCCAGCGCAACGTGCATGCGGCGATCTACGACGCCTTGCGCCTGTGCAAGGACTTCTGATCGTTAACAGTCGCCGCCATCGGGCGCGATCCCTGTAGGAGCGGGTTTACCCGCGAATGCGTCAGCACTGACAACATTGTTGCCTGACCGGACGCATTCGCGGGTGGACCTGCTCCCACACGGGGCCAGTCTCGCCCTCTGGTCGGCGCAAGAATCCAGCTGTTTGTGGGAGCCTCCCATGTTGAACACCCTTCTACCCATCCTGCTGTTCGCTGCCCTTGGCTTGGCAGTGCTCGGTGCCTTGCGCCGGGTGCGCATGTGGCGCCGTGGCCGGCCGTCCCAGGTCAACCTGATCGGCGGCCTGCTGGCCATGCCGCGCCGCTACCTGGTGGACCTGCACCATGTGGTCGAGCGCGACAAATACATGTCCAAGACCCACGTGGCCACTGCGGGCGGCTTTGTGCTGTCTGCTGCTCTGGCCATTCTGGTGCATGGTTTTGGCCTGCAGAGCAAGATCCTCGGCTACGCACTGCTGGTAGCCACGGTGATCATGTTTACTGGTGCCATCTTTGTCTTCAAACGCCGCCTCAACCCGCCCTCCCGCCTGTCCAAGGGCCCGTGGATGCGCCTGCCGAAGAGTTTGCTGGCGTTCGCCGTGAGCTTCTTCATTGCCACCCTGCCGGTAGCCGGTATCCTGCCGGCCAACACCGGTGGCTGGGTGATGGTCGCCGTTCTGGGGCTGGGCGTGCTGTGGGGTGTGTCGGAACTGTTCTTTGGCATGACCTGGGGCGGCCCGATGAAGCACGCCTTCGCCGGTGCCCTGCACCTGGCCTGGCACCGCCGTGCCGAACGCTTCGGCGGCGGCCGCTCCACCGGCCTCAAGCCGCTGGACCTGGAAGACCCGAACGCACCCCTTGGCGTGGAAAAACCAGTCGACTTCACCTGGAACCAGCTGCTGGGCTTCGATGCCTGCGTGCAGTGCGGTAAATGTGAAGCCATGTGTCCGGCCTTTGCCGCTGGCCAGCCGCTGAACCCGAAAAAACTCATCCAGGACATGGTCATCGGCCTTGCCGGTGGCACTGACGCCCAATTCGCCGGTAGCCCGTACCCTGGCAAACCGATCGGCGAACACGGCGGCAATCCACACCAGCCAATCGTCAATGGCCTGGTCGACGCCGAAACGCTGTGGTCCTGCACCACCTGCCGTGCCTGTGTCGAGGAGTGCCCGATGATGATCGAGCACGTCGATGCCATCGTCGACATGCGCCGCCACCTCACCCTGGAAAAGGGCGCTACCCCGAACAAGGGCGCCGAGGTGCTGGACAACCTGATCGCCACCGACAACCCCGGCGGCTTTGCCCCCGGCGGGCGCATGAACTGGGCTGCCGACCTCAACCTGCGGCTGCTGTCTGAAGTGAAAGCGACCGACGTGTTGTTCTGGGTCGGTGATGGTGCTTTCGACATGCGCAACCAGCGCACTTTGCGTTCGTTTGTCAAAGTACTGAAAGCCTCGGGCGTGGATTTTGCCGTGCTCGGCCTGGAAGAGCGCGACAGCGGCGACGTGGCGCGTCGCCTGGGCGATGAGGCGACCTTCCAGCAACTGGCCAAGCGCAACATCCAGACCCTGGCCAAGTACAGGTTCCAGCGTATCGTCACCTGCGATCCGCACAGCTTCCATGTGCTGAAGAACGAATACGGCGCTCTGGGCGGTAACTACCAGGTGCAGCACCACAGCACCTATATCGCCGAACTGATCGCGGCCAAGAAACTCAACCTTGGCCAGCACAAGGGCGGCAGCGTCACTTACCACGATCCGTGCTACCTGGGCCGCTACAACGGCGAGTACGAAGCCCCGCGCGAAGTGCTCAAGGCGCTGGGGATCGAGGTGCGCGAGATGCAGCGCTCGGGCTTCCGTTCCCGTTGCTGCGGTGGTGGTGGCGGTGCGCCGATCACTGACATCCCTGGCAAGCAGCGTATTCCCGATATGCGCATGGACGACATCCGTGAGACCGAGGCCGAGCTGGTAGCCGTGGGTTGCCCGCAGTGCACCGCCATGCTTGAAGGCGTGGTCGAGCCGCGCCCACAGATCAAGGACTTGGCCGAACTGGTGGCCGACGTGCTGATCGAGGAGGACGCATCCACTGTCCCAAAGCCGCAAACGGCTAAACGTGAACCTGCGGAGGTGCACTGATGAGCGACATTATCCGCCGCGATCCACGCACCGAGTGGATCGCCCGTAACCGTCTGCATCCGCTGCATGCCGCGATGCAGACGCAGCAGACCAGCTGGATGGGGCCTAACGGCATCATTCGCAAGAACCCGCATGCGATTGCAGCAGGCTTTGTCGGCCCGGCCGGCATCAAGCGGATCGACCGCAGCGGCGCCCAGCAGGGCACCGGTGCGGGCGGTCGGCGCACGGCGGCGGTCGAGGTCAAGCTGCCACTGCACCAGGTGGCGGCGCCGGCGTTCTACATTGCCGTCGTGCCGGACATGGTTGGCGGCCGCCTGAGCAGCCACGACCGCGACCTGCTTGGCCTGGCCCACAGCCTGGCCGGCAGCGACGGGGCGGTGCTGGCCGTGGTGTTCAACGAGCACAAGGAAAGCAACTTTTCCACAGCCGGTGTCGACCGCCTGCTGGTTATCGAGGGCGAGGCCTTCGAGGGTTATGCACCGGAGCAACTGGTGCAAGGCCTGCGCGCTGTGGATAACCAGTTCGCGCCGCGCCACTGGCTGCTGCCCGACAGCCGCACCGGTGGCGGTGAACTGGGTCGGCGCTTGGGCGCCGCGCTGGGCGAGCGCCCGGCAACGCGGGTATGGCAGGTCAAGGACGGTCAGTGCATTGGCCGCGCCGGTGCCGGCCAGCAGGACCTGCAACGCGCCGTGCCACGTCTGATCCTGGCGGCGGCCGAGTGCGCCGAGCCGGTCAGCGAGACCCGTCACGAAGCGCTACCGGTGGAGTTGTCCACAAGTGTGGTGCGCAGCCTGCCGCGCATCGAAGACCTTGGTTCGGTGGCCGTCGACCCGGCCACCATCGCCATGGCCGAAGCGGAATTCATCGTCTCGGGCGGCAACGGTGTCAAGGACTGGGACCTGTACCACAAGGCCACCGCAGCCCTCGGCGCAACCGAAGGCGCTTCGCGGGTGGCGGTGGACGACGGCTTCATGCCGCGCAACCGCCAAGTCGGGGCCACGGGTACCTGGGTTACCGCACGCGTGTATGTGGCTGTGGGTATCTCAGGCGCGATCCAGCACCTGCAGGGTATCGGTGCCTGCGACAAGGTGGTGGCGATCAACATGGACCCAGGCTGCGACATGATCAAACGGGCTGACCTGTCGGTGATTGGCGACAGCTCGGCGATTCTCAAGGCGCTGATCGAGGCTGTGGACAACTTCCGCAGTGGCGGCCAGCGCGACGCGGCATAAGGGCACGAGCATGAGTACGAAAGTGATCAGCCTGGTTTCCATTGGCGCCCACCCAAGCTCCGGCCGCGCTCGCCGCGCCGAGCAGGATGCCCGCGCCGTAGAGCTTGGCTTGCAGCTGGCTGGGGATAACTTGCAGGTGGTGCACGCTGGCGACCCGCGCGAAGAAGCACTGCGCGCCTACCTGGGCATGGGCCTCGACCACCTCGACGTGCTGGAGCAACCGGCCGGTGCCGATGTGCTGGGCGTGCTGGGCGATTATCTGCGCGACGCCGGGGCCCAACTGGTGTTGACCGGTAGCCAGGCCGAGACCGGCGAGGGGTCGGGCATGTTGCCGTTCCTGCTGGCCGAAAAGCTCGGCTGGCCCCTGATTGTCGGGTTGGCCGAAGT
Source organism: Pseudomonas sp. JR33AA (assembly GCF_021378985.1). Lineage (NCBI taxonomy): Bacteria > Pseudomonadati > Pseudomonadota > Gammaproteobacteria > Pseudomonadales > Pseudomonadaceae > Pseudomonas > Pseudomonas sp. JR33AA. The sequence goes on along the minus strand of NZ_JAJSAW010000008.1, from coordinate 147,638 downwards.
GGAGTCGATCGACAACGGTACCGCCCAGGTGTTGCAGGCTCTGCCGCGTGGTCAGCGGCGTCGGCTGAAGGTACGCCTGCCGTTGCTGGCGACTGTGGATAACGCTGCGCCCAAGCCGCGCCAGAGCGCTTTTGGGCCCGCGCGCCGGGGGGTATTGGCGGCGCGTAATGTGGCCATCGTCGAAGATGAACTGTTGGCCGAAGCCGAGCTGCAACCGGCCCGCCCTCGGCCCAAGCGCTTGAAGGTGATCAAGGCCAAGAGCGGCGCTGACCGGATGAAAGCGGCGACGGCCAAGGCCAGTGGCGGTGGTGGCAAGGTACTGAAGGACGTTTCGCCGCAGGAAGGAGCTGAGGCGATCCTCAAGCTGCTGGTGGAAGAGGGTGTATTGCGCTGAGTCCCCCTGGGAGCGGCCTGTGTGACGCGATGGGCCGCTTAGCAGCCCTGTTAATTTGGGGCAGGATCCAGATCCTGGGGCCGCGCTGCGGCCCCTGCGACACAATCCATAGCCCATTCCCCTGTGTATAAGTTATTCATTTTCCCCGTCACATGCCCCAGCAAACTGGACGAACCGTCAGGTACGATGTTTTTGCCCACGGAATCTGTTCGCCAAGGTGTGGATAAATTGTTGGTGCATGGCTGGGAGCCTTATATAACGGCGCTTACACGGATTAGATCATAAAATGATCAGCTTCCCTCGGCATCGCCTGATGCGGGCATGCTGCTTTTTGCCAGGATTTTCCCACAATCTCTGTGAGCCGGTCTGTGGATAATCTGTTTGATAGCGGCTGTAGACCCCGCCGTTCCTGTCTTCGAGTGCTTTGATCAGAAAACAGCCAATCGGGGCTCACACACGCTTGAACCCCGAGTGCAGGTAAAAATTCAGGATCACCTGAGTCAAAACCTGTGAATAAGTACCAAGAACCTATCATTTCTATCAGTTAGCAGTCCTATTTCAGGCAAGTAAAATGAGCGATCACCATCGGGCGAGCGTTCATCATGCATGGCATGCTGCAAACAGTTACCCCTCCCCACATGGGCGGGATTTCAAGGTCGTATTCAGCATACGGGGCCTATGCCGGGGCAAGGAATATTGCCTTCGCCGGGCAGATGGTCGATCACCTGACGGGTTGCTATCACCTGGGCAACGGCCGGCGAACCTACAACCCTGTGTTGATGCGCTTTCACTCTGCCGACTCACTCAGCCCCTTCTCAGATGGTGGGCTGAATGCCTATGCCTATTGTGCTGGCGACCCGATCAACCGGGTCGACCCCAGTGGCGCCTTCTCGGTCACCTTGTTCGCCCGCAACCGGGTCGACGTGATTAGCCCGGTGATCAGTGGCATAAGCATGTTTTCGAGTTCGGTGACGCTTGGCGGGGCTGTCGCACGAACGGCCAGAAACGCGGTTGCCCGCTTGCAAAGTCAGCATTCCGGTACGCTCTATGCCGAGCCGAGCCTAAGATCCCGGATTGGTAATACAAGCCTTTTCTACGCAGGAGGAATGGGGGTTGCAGGCACCGCCTTGAGTGGTGTCGAGCAAGGGTGGATTGGTAATGTACTGACCACTAATGGCCGTCGCCTGGGGCTGGGCAACGCAATTGGGAACATCAGCGGTGGCTTGTTCTCCAACGCCGAGGCGGCACAGGCTGTATGGAGGGGGGTAGGACAGCCCGGAGTGTCGGGAGTAAGGGTAGCCTGGGAGACAGTCTATGAAGTCACCGGTGTGCGGATGGTTGTCGAAGGGGCTTCGTACGTGTGGGGCCGAGGCATGGCACTAGGGGCCAGGATCGCTTCGGCAGGTCGAGCAGCTGCGGATGCGTGGCGTGCCTGGGGTACTCAACCCAGTGCGCCGCCTCCGTCTCCGACTGGGGACACAAGGCAACCATAAACCCACTGGCACGGCAATTTGCCATGCCAGTGGGTGGTACGGGTTACTGCGCCTGCACTTCCTTCAGATACGGCGCAGGCTCCGCCCCCAGGTTGTTCAGTAGCCGCCCGCTGTACCAATCGATGAAGTTCACCACGCCAAACTCATAGGTCTTCGAGTAAGGCCCAGGCTGGTAAGCGGTGGAGTTGATCCCACGCTGGTTCTCTTCCGCCAGACGGCGGTCCTGGTCGTTGGTGGCATCCCACACCTTGCGCATGTTCTCGGGGTTGTAGTCCACGCCTTCCACGGCATCCTTGTGCACCAGCCACTTGGTGGTGACCATGGTCTCCTGGGCGCTGATAGGCCACACAGTGAACACGATCATGTGGTCGCCCATGCAGTGGTTCCACGAGTGCGGCAGGTGCAGGATGCGCATCGAGCCAAGGTCCGGGTTCTTGATGCGACCCATCAGCTTCTGGCAGGCCTGCTTGCCGTCCATGGTCATCGATACGGTGCCCTTGAGCAGCGGCATGCGCACGATGCGGTTACGCAGGCCGTGGCTCTTGTGCAGGTAAGGGATCTTCTCGGCTTCCCAGGCAGCGGCGGAGGCGGCCACGTGGTCCTTGAATTCCTGGCTGGCGCGCGGGTCGTTGGTGTCGTCCCATTCCAGCAAGGTTTGCAGCAGTTCCGGGTGCGAACCGTTGCAGTGGTAGCACTCGCGGTTGTTTTCCAGCACCAGCTTCCAGTTGGCCTTTTCCATCAAGGTAGTTTGCACCGCCACCTTGGTGTTCTCCATGTCGTACGGCTCCATGTAATGGTCCAGGGTGGCCAGGAACTCGTCGATGGCAGGCGGGTTTTCCGCCAGGCTGATGAAGATGTAGCCGCCGGCAACCTTCACGTTCACCGGCTTGAGGCCGTACTGGTTCATATCGAAGTCAGCACCCATCTCGGTGCCGGCGAACAGCAGGCGGCCGTCCAGCTCGTAAGTCCACTGGTGGTATGGGCACACCAGTTTGGCCACCTTGCCTTTCTCGCTGACGCACAGGCGCGAACCGCGGTGGCGGCAGACGTTGTGGAAGGCATGCACCTTGCCTTCGGCACCGCGCACCACAATGATCGGGTTCTTGCCGATCTGCAGGGTGATATAGTTGCCCTTGGCCGGGATCTCGCAGGTCATGCCGGCGATCAGCCATTCTTTATGGAAGATCTCCTGCATGTCGATCTGGAACAGACGCTCGTCGGTGTAGAAAGGCTGGGGCAGCGAGTAGGTGCGCTCGCGGGTCTGCAGCATCTCGGCGGTAGCCTTGCGTGCAGGTTCAAGTGGATCGCCCAGGCTCAGGGTTGCGGTGACGTCCATCGTGTATTCCTCGGGGCCGTATGCGGCCGGCAAAAGGTGGCTAATCGTTGTTGTGGTGCCGCAAGGCTGCTTCAGATAAAACAGCTCGTTCTTTTGCCGTGGAGTGTGCGTCCGAAGACGCCGCGAACCGTATCCATGGGCGACATGGCCGATTTGAATAACGACGCGCTAGCCCTTGTGCCACGGGGCTGGTCGCGATAAGCACGTCGATGTCGCAGGCAGGAATGTGCGTCGTCTTCAGCTTGCGCATTATCGCAGCATGAAAAGGGCCATAGTCGGCCGCTGGAGATGAACATGTCCGATACCTTCCTCAATCCGGTCACTACCCAGACCTGGGCCAACGGCCGCCACATCGTGCGCTGCGTCAAGGTCATCCAGGAGACCTGGGACGTGCGCACCTTCTGCTTCATGGCCGACCAGCCGATCATGTTCTTCTTCAAGCCAGGGCAGTTCGTCACCCTGGAGCTGGAGATCGAAGGCAAGCCCGTGATGCGCTCCTACACCATCTCCAGTTCGCCGTCAGTGCCCTACAGCTTCTCGATCACCGTCAAGCGCGTGCCGGGCGGCCTGGTTTCCAACTTCCTGCACGACACCATGCACGAAGGCCTCGAGCTGCCGGTGCACGGCCCGGTGGGGTTGTTCAACGCCATCGACTTCCCGGCCGGCAAGGTGCTGTACCTGTCGGGCGGCGTCGGTATTACCCCGGTGATGTCGATGGCGCGCTGGTTCTACGACACCAACGCCAATGTCGACATGGTGTTCGTGCACAGCGCCCGTTCGCCGAAGGACATCATCTACCACCGCGAGCTGGAGCAGATGGCCTCGCGTATCCCCAACTTCAGCCTGCACATCATTTGCGAGAAGCATGGCCTGGGTGAGCCTTGGGCGGGGTATCGCGGTTACCTGAACCAGCGGCTGATGGAGCTTATTGCGCCTGATTACATGGACCGTGTCGTGTTCTGCTGCGGCCCGACGCCGTACATGACGGCGGTCAAGCGCATGCTCGAAGCAGTCGGTTTCGACATGAAGAACTACCACGAGGAATCGTTCGGTGCCACGCCGGCGGAAGCCAAGGCCGATGCCGTGGAGCACGCCGAGCAGGCGGCCGATGCACCGGAACTGGACGTGTCCGACCTCAATCTGGTGGAGTTCATCGGCAGCGAGAAGAGCATCCGCATCGCCCCGGGTGAGACCGTCCATGCGGCGGCAGCCAAGGTAGGCCTGATGATCCCGAAAGCCTGCGGCATGGGTATCTGCGGCACCTGCAAGGTGCTCAAGCTGGGCGGTGAGGTGGAGATGGAGCACAACGGCGGCATTACCGAAGAGGACGAAGCCGAGGGTTATATCCTGTCGTGCTGCAGTGTGCCGAAAGGGGATGTGCGGATCGATTACTGATTAAGGGATGCTGGGGCTGAGAAGCGGCCCTCGGCGCTATCGGAGAGCTAGCAGATTTGTCAGTTCCAGAGTATCTGAAAGTGAAGTAACTTCACTTCAGACCACTTAGAGGATCTGTATGATGCCGCGCGCTTCGATTGCCGTGAATATATTGAGCCCGGTGCGGTACGATCCTTACGGCCTACAGCCTGGCAGACCTGAGTCATTGCTCGTATTCAATGGAGAGTTCCAAGATCGGTTCACTGGTAATTACTTGCTCGGCAACGGCAGAAGAGTATATCGCCCAGCGTTAAGGCGATTCTTATCTGCAGACCATCTGAGCCCATTTTCCAAGGGTGGCATCAGTGCTTATGCCTATTGCCTGGGCGATCCGATCAACAGGCATGACCCAAGCGGGGCGTTCAGTATTCTTGCGTTGTTAAAAAACGCTTTATGGTTAGGTTCGCGGATCAAAGCTGCCTGGTCTGGCCCGAGCAGGCTAAAAGTATTGTCTGAAACAGCGAAGTGGACGGCCCTCGTTGGTAGTAAGCTGGTTTCTTACGGCGTACCTGGTAGTACTGAGTTGGTCGCTGCCGCAGGCCTTGTGAAGGTTGGGGTGAAAGGATTTTCGACTGCCAAGTCCCTGAACAAAAAGCTTAAGGGAGGCGGCTATGGCCTCTCTGTGATGGATCTGGCAGAGGCCGAGTTCTCGCCCTTTGTTGGCCCTATCGCCAGCAGGTCTTCGAGCCCGATCAAAAGCGTTGAACAGATCAGGGCCGCATAGCGGCCCCAAGTCATTCAGATCAGGTACGGAAGCGTGCCACCAACCCATTCAGGTCCACGGCAAGGCGCGACAGCTCGGCACTCGCCGCGCTGGTCTGATGCGCCCCGGTAGCACTCTGCACCGACAGGTCATTGATGTTCACCAGGTTGCGGTCCACTTCCCGGGCCACTTGCGCCTGCTCTTCCGCTGCGCTGGCGATCACCAGGTTGCGCTCGTTGATCTGCGCCACCGCGCCGGCGATGGTGTCCAGTGCCATGCCCGCGCCGCGCGCGATGTTCAGTGTCGACTCGGCACGCTCGGTGCTGGTGCGCATCGATTCTACCGCCTCTTCCGTTCCACCCTGGATGCTGCCGATCATGCGCTCGATTTCGCTGGTCGACTGCTGGGTACGGTGAGCCAACGCCCGTACTTCATCGGCGACCACGGCAAAACCACGGCCCGCTTCACCGGCGCGCGCCGCTTCGATGGCGGCGTTCAGCGCCAGCAGGTTGGTCTGGTCGGCCAGGCCACGGATCACGTCCAGCACCTTGCCAATGTCGCGCGACTGCTCGGCCAGGTGGGTGATCAGCTTAGCGGTGGCCTGTACATCACCGCTCATGCGCTCGATCGCACCCACGGTTTCCATCACCAGGTCACGACCATCTCCGGTGGAGCGGCTTGCTTCACTGGAGGCTTCTGAGGTACTCACGGCATTGCGCGCCACTTCTTCCACCGCACTGGTCATTTCGGTGACTGCAGTGGCGGCCTGTTCAATCTCATTGTTCTGCTGCTGCAGGCCGCGGGCACTTTCGTCGGTGACGGCATTCAACTCTTCTGCCGCCGAGGCCAGCTGGGTGGCGGAGCCAGCGATCTGCTGCAAGGTGTCGCGCAGCTTGTCCTGCATGCGTGCCATGGCGCGCAACAGCCGGGCGGCTTCGTCGGTGCCCTCCGCGCGGATGACGTGGGTCAGGTCGCCGTCGGCGACTTGCTCGGCGCTTTTGAGCGCTTCTTCGATCGGCTTGACGATACTGCGGGTCAGCAGGAAGGCGCAGGCGAAGGTCAGTACGGTGGCGGCAATCAGCAGGCCGATCACCAGGGCGAAAGCGCTGGCATACTGGTTGGCGGCTTTCTCGTTGGTGGCGCGAGTCTGATCAGTGTTGATGCGCACCAAGGTGTCCATGACCTTGTTGATCTGCTCGGAGTTGGCCAGCAGGTCGCGGTTGAGCAGGTCACGCAATTCATCCAGGCGGTCGGCCTGGCTCAGTGTGCGCATGCGCGATTCCAGCTGGCGGTACTGGTTGAGCAACTGACCATACTGGTCGAACGCTGCCTGTTCGTCGGCGGCGACGATCATTGGCAAGTAGGCCTGGCGTGCCCGGTCGATCTGGCTGTTGCGCTGTTCCAGCAGATCGAACGTGTCGCGTTGGGTTGCCGGCTCGCGGTTGAGCAGCAGGCGGTAGGAAAGCGTGCGCATGCGCAGGTTCAGCGCGGTGAGTTCGTCGAGGATCTTGATGCTGGGCACGCTGACTTGCTCGATGGCAATGCCCGCCTGGCGGATGTTGCCCATCTGCACCAGGGAGAAGATACCAAGGCCGAGCATCAGCAGGCCGATGAGCGCGAAGCCGAGCAGCGCGCGCGGGGCAATATTCATGTTGCGTAGGGACATGGAGAGGAGGATCCAGGCAAGTGGGAAAAGGGCGACAAAACATGACTTGCCGGGCTATCGGTCGTGACTGGCCAGTCTTGAATGCGTCCGGGGAAAATTGTGCAACCAAGAACCTTTTCCTGACCGGCGGTTGATCCAGGTCGGAACAAGGGGGCGATTACCCTGTCAATCTGCGGGGCAGACACCTTATGAATCCGATATTTAATGGCGATGGGCTGCACTTTTCTTTATCGTGTGTGCCCCTCGCAACAACCTGAGATAGACCCATGCTGGAAGCTTCCCTGAATCAAATCGAGCAACTGGTCAGCGACCTGCTGCAGAAAAACGCTCAACTCATCGAGCAGAACACCGCCCTTGGCCAGGAACTGGCCCAGGCCAAGGAAGAGAACGAAACCCTGCAGCTGTCGCTGATGGAACAGGAAGAGAAGAACGGCGCCACCGCAGCACGTATCCAGGCCCTGGTCGAGCGCGCCAGCGCGGGCGTTGTTGGCGCATGAGACTGCAAGAGCAGCCGATCAATGTCGTGTCGATTCTCGGCATCGACTATTCGATCAAGGCGCCCGAAGGCCAGGAAGAAACCCTGGCCCAGGCGGTACGGATGCTCAACACAGCCCTTAACGAGACCAAGCGTCAGTACCCGACCTTGATCGGTGACAAACTGCTGGTGCTGGCTGCCCTTAACCTGTGCTCCAAACAGGTTGAACTGCAGAAAGAGCATCAGCAGACCCTTGCGCGCACTCAAGCGCAGATCGACGCCACGGTGGATGCCATCGTGCGGACCATCGCCGAGCAATAAGGCCTTACACCGTCCCCCCGTAGGAGCGGGTTCACCCGCGAAAGCATCAGCGGCTTCAACATCGCATTCGCGGGCAAACCCACCCCTACAGGGTGCATCTGATTGCGTCAGATCACTGGATTAACTGGATACGCAAGTGTATACACTTTCCGCAAAACAATAATGTGCGGGGGAGTAGGGGCATGCGTATCTGGCGTAAGAGCATCCAGTTGCAATTGATCACCAGCATGGGCGCTGCCTTGCTGGCGAGCATCCTGGTTGTGGTCATTATCTTCACCGTGGCGCTCAACCGCCTCACCGACCGCTACCTGGTCGACACTGCCCTGCCAGCCAGTATCGAAGCCATCCGCAATGACATCGAGCGCATGCTGGGCCAACCGTTGGTCGCTGCCGCGGACATTGCCGGTAACACCCTGCTGCGCGACTGGCTTGCTGCCGGTGAAGATCCTGCGCAGGCACCCCAATTCATCGAATACCTGGCCGCCGCCAAACAGCGCAACCACGCCTTTACTGCGCTGTTCGCCTCGACCGAAACCGGCCACTACTACAACGAGAACGGCCTGGACCGCACCCTTAGCCGTAGCAACCCCAAGGACAAGTGGTTTTACGGTTACATCGACAGCGGCGCCGAGCGGTTCATCAACATCGACATCGATGGTGCCACCGGCGAACTGGCACTGTTCATCGACTATCGCGTGGAAAAGGAAGGCAAGCTGGTGGGTGTGGCCGGCTTGGGCTTGCGCATGACCGAGTTATCGAAGCTGATCCACGACTTCAGCTTTGGCGAACACGGCAGGGTGTTCCTGGTGCGCAACGATGGCCTGATCCAGGTGCATCCCGATGCTGCCTTCAGTGGCAAGCGCCAGCTTGCCGAGCAGCTTGGCGCGTACGCAGCCAAGGGCGTCATGGCCGGAGGCGGGAGCCTGCGTAGCAGCCGCTTCAGCCGTGACGGTGAGCGCTACCTGGCGCTGGGCCTGCCGCTGCGCGACCTGAACTGGACCCTTGTGGCCGAAGTACCAGAGTCGGAAATCTACGCGCAAATGCATCAGGCCGTCTGGCTGACCAGCCTGATCGGTGGCGCCGTAGCGTTGGTGTCGCTGCTGTTGGTGGTATTGCTGGCGCGTGGCCTGGTGCGGCCGATCCGCCGCGTTACCGCCGCATTGGTTCAGATTGGCAGTGGAGCGGGTGATCTCAGCCACCGCCTGGACGATTCGCGTCAGGATGAGCTGGGTGACCTGGCCCGTGGTTTCAACCGCTTCCTGGACAGCCAACGCAGCCTGATCGGCGAGGTGTTGAGTACCTCCGAGCGGCTGCGGCGGGCCGTGGAGCAGGTCACCCAGGTGGTGGACAACACCGCCGAACGCTCCGGGCGCCAGCAGGAGATGACCGAAATGGTCGCCACTGCTGTACACGAGATGGGCCTGACCGTGCAGGACATCGCCCGCAATGCCGGCGATGCGGCCCAGGCGTCGCAGTCTGCACGAGACGAGGCGTTGCAGGCCCGCGAGGTGGTGCAACGATCCATTCGGGGCATCGAGGGCATGTCGGGCGACATCGGCAAGGCGGCCGATGCGGTCAGCCAGCTGGCCGACGAAGTCGCCTCGGTCGATGAAGTGCTCGCGGTAATCCGCAGCATTTCCGAGCAAACCAACCTGCTTGCACTGAACGCTGCCATCGAGGCCGCGCGGGCAGGGGAGATGGGGCGCGGGTTCGCTGTGGTGGCCGATGAAGTACGGACGCTTGCCCGGCGTACACAGCTGTCCACCGATGAAGTGCAGCAGATGATCCAGCGCCTGAAGCTAGGCGCAGGTTCGGCGGTGAGTTCAATGCAGGCAGGGCAGCAGGCGACCGGCAGTGGCGTGGAATCGAGCCAGCGCACCGGGGCATCGCTGAGCGCGATTACCGACCAGGTGGAGCACATCAGTGATATGAATCATCAGGTGGCCACGGCTACCGAGGAGCAGTCGGCGGTGACCGAGGAAATCAACCGGACGGTGCAGGGGATTTCCGATTTGGCGCGTGAGACGGCGGCGGAGGTGCAAGGGTGCCGCGAGGAGTGCCAGGCGTTGCGTGGGTTGGCTGATGACCTGGCGCGGCAGATGGGCGGCTTCAGGCTCTAGATCGCCGGGGCCGCAAGGCGGCCCCGGCACTCGCTCAGCCACCAATGATCGTGCGGATATCCGCCGCCAGCTCACGCACCCGCGCTTCTTCGGTATCCCACGAGCACATGAAGCGCGCGCCACCGCTGCCGATAAAGGTATAGAAGCGCCAGCCCTTGCCCCGCAGCGCCTCGATTGCGTGCTCCGGCATCTGCAGGAACACCCCGTTGGCCTCCACCGGGAACATCAGCTCTACGCCCGGCAGGTCACTGACCAACGATGCCAGCAGTTGCGCGCAATGATTGGCGTGGTTGCCATGGCGTAACCAGGCGCCATCTTCCAGCAGCCCAACCCATGGCGCCGACAGGAAGCGCATTTTCGACGCCAGTTGCCCGGCCTGCTTGCAGCGATAATCGAAGTCTTCGGCCAGCTGGCGGTTGAAGAACAGAATCGCCTCGCCCACCGCCATGCCGTTCTTGGTGCCGCCAAAGCACAGCACATCCACGCCGGCCTTCCAGGTCAGCTCGGCCGGGCTGCAGCCCAGGAACGCGCAGGCATTGGTAAAGCGTGCGCCGTCCATGTGCAGGTTCAGGCCCAGCTCCTTGCAGGTGGCGCTGATCGCCTTCAGCTCGTCGGGGCGGTACACCGTGCCGACCTCGGTGGCCTGGGTAATGGTCACCACGCGCGGCTTGGGGTAGTGGATATCCTGGCGTTTGAGCGCCACGTCGCGGATCGACTGTGGCGTCAGCTTGCCGTTGACGCTGGCTGCCGTCAGCAGCTTGGAGCCGTTGGAGAAAAACTCCGGCGCACCGCATTCGTCGGTTTCGACGTGGGCGGTCTCGGAGCAGATCACGCTGTGATAGCTCTGGCACAGCGACGCCAGGGCCAGGGAGTTGGCAGCGGTGCCGTTGAAGGCGAAGAACACTTCGCAGTTGGTTTCGAACAGCTTGCGGAAGTACGCCGATGCACGCTCGGTCCACTGGTCGTCGCCGTAGGCGCGGTCATGGCCGCGGTTGGCTTTTTCCATCGCCGCCCAGGCTTCGGGGCAGATGCCGGAATAGTTGTCGCTGGCGAATTGTTGGCTCTTGTCTGTCATGGCACGGTCCTGTGAACGACGCAGACCAGCACTCTAAACCATCGATTCAGCACTTGCCTATACAACCCGTGCATCGGCTGATTTTTGTATTGTCCGGGCTGGCCTTTTCGCGGTTGAACCCGCTCCCACAGGGCGCCGCAAGCCTTCAGAGCGCCGCCGTACCTGTAGGAGCGGGTTCACCCGCGAAAGGGCCAGCGCAAACAGCTCAACAGCGAATGTCGTAAACGCGCCATTGCAAGGCGTGCGCAGGCATCTGACCCGGCCCCGCCAGTCATAACATCGCCACAAAGGGCCACAGTGCCCCACGACAAAAAATGATCGCTGCCGGGAGATACACAATGTTCAGCAAGCAAGACCAGATCCAGGGTTACGACGATGCACTGCTGGCGGCGATGAATGCCGAAGAACAGCGCCAGGAAGATCACATCGAGCTGATCGCCTCGGAGAACTACACCAGCAAGCGCGTCATGCAGGCCCAAGGCAGCGGCCTGACCAACAAGTACGCCGAAGGCTACCCTGGCAAGCGTTACTACGGTGGCTGCGAGCACGTAGACAAGGTAGAGGCCCTGGCCATCGAGCGCGCCAAGCAGCTGTTCGGTGCCGACTACGCTAACGTCCAGCCGCACTCCGGCTCGTCGGCCAACGGCGCGGTGTACCTGGCCCTGCTGCAAGCCGGTGACACCATCCTGGGCATGAGCCTGGCCCACGGTGGCCACCTGACCCACGGCGCCAAAGTGTCGTCCTCGGGCAAGCTGTACAACGCTGTGCAATACGGCATCGACACCAACACCGGCCTGATCGACTATGACGAAGTCGAGCGCCTGGCGGTCGAGCACAAGCCGAAAATGATCGTTGCCGGTTTCTCGGCCTACTCCAAGACCCTCGATTTCCCACGCTTCCGCGCCATTGCCGACAAAGTGGGCGCGCTGCTGTTCGTCGACATGGCCCACGTTGCCGGCCTGGTTGCCGCTGGCCTGTACCCGAACCCGATCCCGTTCGCCGATGTGGTCACCACCACCACCCACAAGACCTTGCGCGGTCCGCGTGGCGGCCTGATCCTGGCCAAGTCGAACGAAGAGATCGAGAAAAAGCTGAACGCCGCTGTATTCCCGGGTGCCCAGGGTGGCCCGCTGATGCACGTGATCGCTGCCAAGGCGGTGTGCTTCAAGGAAGCGCTGGAGCCAGGCTTCAAGGCCTACCAGCAGCAAGTGATCGAAAACGCCCAGGCCATGGCCCAAGTGTTCATCGACCGCGGCTACGATGTGGTTTCCGGTGGCACCGACAACCACCTGTTCCTGGTCAGCCTGATCCGTCAGGGCCTGACTGGCAAAGACGCCGACGCCGCCCTGGGTCGTGCGCATATCACCGTCAACAAGAACGCTGTGCCGAACGACCCGCAGTCGCCGTTCGTCACTTCGGGCCTGCGTATCGGCACCCCGGCCGTCACCACCCGCGGCTTCAAGGTCGCCCAGTGCGTGGCCCTGGCTGGCTGGATTTGCGACATCCTCGACAACCTCGGTGACGCAGACGTCGAAGCCGATGTGGCGAAGAACGTCGCAGCGCTGTGCGCAGATTTCCCTGTCTACCGCTGAGTGGAGTCACACACCATGCAACGTTACTCGGGCTTCGGCCTTTTCAAGCACTCCCTCAGCCACCACGAAAACTGGCAGCGCATGTGGCGCACGCCAACCCCTAAAAAGGTCTACGACGTGGTCATTGTCGGCGGTGGCGGCCACGGCCTGGCCACGGCCTACTACCTGGCCAAGGAACACGGCATCACCAACGTTGCCGTGATCGAGAAGGGCTACCTGGGCGGCGGCAACACCGCCCGTAACACCACCATCGTGCGTTCCAACTACCTGTGGGACGAGTCGGCGCACCTGTACGAGCACGCCATGAAGCTGTGGGAGGGCCTGTCCCAGGACCTGAACTACAACGTGATGTTCTCTCAGCGCGGCGTCTACAACCTGTGCCACACCCTGCAGGACATGCGTGACTCCGAACGTCGGGTCAGTGCCAACCGCCTCAACGGCGTCGATGGCGAACTGCTCAACACTGCCCAGGTTGCGGCTGAAATCCCGTACCTGGACTGCTCGAAGAACACCCGTTACCCGATCCTCGGCGCGACCGTTCAGCGCCGTGGCGGCGTTGCCCGTCACGATGCCGTGGCCTGGGGCTTCGCCCGCGCTGCCGACGCCCTGGGCGTCGATCTGATCCAGCAAACCGAAGTGATCGGCTTCCGCAAGGAAAACGGCGCGGTCATCGGTGTGGAAACCAACAAAGGCTTCATCGGCGCCAAGCGCGTCGGCGTGGTTACCGCCGGCAACTCCGGGCACATGGCCAAGCTGGCCGGCTTCCGCCTTCCGCTGGAATCGCACCCGCTGCAAGCACTGGTATCCGAGCCGATCAAGCCGATCATCGACAGTGTGATCATGTCCAACGCCGTACACGGCTATATCAGCCAGTCCGACAAGGGCGACCTGGTAATCGGTGCCGGTATCGACGGCTGGGTTGGCTACGGCCAGCGCGGTTCGTACCCCGTGATCGAGCACACCCTGCAGGCCATCGTCGAGATGTTCCCCAACCTTTCGCGTGTTCGCATGAACCGCCAGTGGGGCGGCATCGTAGACACCTCGCCGGACGCCTGCCCGATCATCACCAAAACCCCGGTCAAGAACATGTTCTTCAACTGCGGTTGGGGTACTGGCGGCTTCAAGGCGACCCCCGGTTCGGGCAACGTCTTCGCCGCGAGCCTGGCCAAGGGCGAAATGCACCCACTGGCCGCGCCGTTCTCCATGGACCGTTTCTACAACGGCGCACTGATCGACGAACACGGCGCCGCCGCCGTCGCCCACTAACCGGAGACACCGTCATGTTGCATATTTTCTGTCCCCACTGCGGCGAGCTGCGCTCCGAAGAAGAGTTCCACGCCTCTGGCCAGGCGCACATCGCCCGCCCGCTGGACCCTAACGCCTGCTCCGACGAGGAGTGGGGGACCTACATGTTCTACCGTGACAACCCGCGCGGTATTCACCATGAACTGTGGGACCACGTTGCCGGCTGCCGCCAGTACTTCAACGTCACCCGTGACACCGTGACCTACGAAATTCTGGAAACCTACAAGATTGGCGAGAAGCCGCAAGTGACCGCCAACGGCAAAGCCGCCAGCGCCGCGTCGACCGTCAAAGGCCAAGGGGAAAAAGTATGAGCCAGACCTATCGCCTCGCCAGCGGCGGCCGTATCGACCGCAGCAAGGTCCTGAACTTCACCTTCAACGGCAAGACCTACCAGGGTTATGCCGGTGACAGCCTGGCCGCCGCGTTGCTGGCCAACGGCGTCGACATTGTCGGCCGTAGCTTCAAGTACTCGCGCCCACGCGGCATCATCGCCGCCGGTACCGAAGAGCCGAACGCCATCCTGCAGATCGGCTCCAGCGAAGCTACCCAGATCCCCAACGTGCGCGCCACCCAGCAGGCACTGTACGCGGGCCTTGTCGCCACCAGCACCAACGGCTGGCCGAACGTCAACAACGACGTCATGGGCATCCTCGGCAAGGTTGGCGGCAGCATGATGCCGCCGGGCTTCTACTACAAAACCTTCATGTACCCCAAATCGTTCTGGATGACTTACGAGAAGTACATCCGCAAAGCCGCCGGCCTGGGCCGTGCACCGCTGCAGAACGACCCGGACAGCTACGACTACATGAACCGGCACTGCGACGTGCTGATCGTCGGCGCCGGCCCTGCTGGCCTGGCTGCCGCACTGGCCGCTGCGCGCAGCGGTGCCCGCGTGATCCTGGCTGACGAGCAGGAAGAGTTCGGCGGCAGCCTGCTCGACACCCGCGAAACCCTCGACGGCAAGCCTGCTACCGACTGGGTCAACGCCGTGGTCAAAGAGCTGGAAGGCCTGCCGGAAGTGACCCTGCTGCCACGTGCCACGGTCAACGGCTACCACGACCATAACTTCCTGACCATTCACGAGCGCCTCACCGACCACCTCGGCGACCGCGCCCCGATCGGTCAGGTTCGCCACCGCGTGCACCGCGTTCGCGCCAAGCGCGTGGTACTGGCTGCCGGCGCCCACGAGCGCCCGCTGGTGTACGGCAACAACGATGTGCCGGGCAACATGTTGGCCGGTGCTGTTTCCACCTATGTTCGCCGCTATGGCGTAGCGCCGGGTCGCAAGCTGGTACTGTCGACCAACAACGACCACGCCTACCGCGCTGCACTGGACTGGCACGATGCCGGCCTGCAAGTGGTCGCGATCGCCGACGCCCGTCACAACCCACGTGGCTCGCTGGTTGAAGAAGCGCGTGCCAAAGGCATTCGCATCCTCACCTCCAGCGCCGTGGTCGAGGCCAAAGGCAGCAAGCACGTCACCGGTGCCCGTGTAGCGGCAATCGATGTGCAGGCGCACAAGGTCACCAGCCCAGGCGAAATTCTCGAGTGCGATCTGGTCGCGTCCTCGGGCGGTTACAGCCCGATCGTGCACTTGGCTTCGCACCTGGGCGGTCGCCCGGTATGGCGTGACGATATCCTTGGCTTCGTGCCGGGCGATGCCCCGCAGAAGCGCGAGTGCGTTGGTGGTATCAACGGCGTGTATGCCTTGGGCGATGTGATTGCCGATGGCTTCGAAGGCGGCGTCCGCGCAGCCACCGAGGCCGGTTTCAAGGCCACTGTCGGCACCCTGCCAAAAACCGTGGCGCGCAAGGAAGAGGCCACCGTGGCACTGTTCCTGGTGCCGCACGACAAAGGCACCAAGGGGCCGAAGCAGTTCGTCGACCAGCAGAACGACGTGACGGCGGCCGGTATCGAGCTGGCCACCCGTGAGGGCTTCGAGTCGGTCGAGCACGTGAAGCGCTACACCGCGCTGGGCTTCGGTACCGACCAGGGCAAACTGGGCAACATCAACGGCCTGGCCATCGCCGCCCGTTCGATCGGCATCACCATTCCGGAAATGGGCACCACCATGTTCCGTCCCAACTACACGCCGGTCACTTTCGGCGCGGTAGCGGGCCGTCACTGTGGTCACCTGTTCGAGCCCGTGCGCTTCACTGCCCTGCATGCCTGGCACGTGAAGAACGGCGCCGAGTTCGAAGACGTCGGCCAGTGGAAACGTCCGTGGTACTTCCCGAAAGCCGGTGAAGACATCCATGCTGCCGTCACGCGTGAATGCAAGGCCGTGCGCGACAGCGTCGGCCTGCTGGACGCCTCGACCCTGGGCAAGATCGACATCCAGGGCCCGGACGCGCGCGAATTCCTCAACCGCATCTACACCAACGCCTGGACCAAGCTCGACGTGGGCAAGGCCCGCTACGGCCTGATGTGCAAGGAAGACGGCATGGTCTTCGACGACGGCGTAACCGCCTGCGTCGGCGACAACCACTTCATCATGACCACCACCACCGGCGGCGCTGCCCGCGTGCTGCAGTGGATGGAGCTGTATCACCAGACCGAATGGCCAGAGCTGAAGGTGTACTTCACTTCGGTCACTGACCACTGGGCCACCATGACCCTGTCCGGCCCTAACAGCCGCAAGCTGTTGAGCGAGCTGACCGACATCGACATGGACAAGGAAGCCTTCCCGTTCATGACCTGGAAGGAAGGCAACGTCGGTGGCGTGCCGGCCCGCGTGTTCCGTATCTCGTTCACCGGTGAGCTGTCGTACGAAGTCAACGTGCAGGCCAACTACGCCATGGGCGTGCTGGAACAGATCATCGAGGCTGGCAAGAAGTACAACCTGACCCCGTACGGCACCGAGACCATGCACGTACTGCGTGCAGAGAAGGGCTTCATCATCGTTGGCCAGGACACCGATGGTTCGATGAACCCGGACGACCTGAACATGAGCTGGTGCGTTGGCCGCAACAAGCCGTTCTCGTGGATCGGCCTGCGTGGCATGAACCGCGAAGACTGCGTACGTGAGAACCGCAAGCAGCTGGTAGGCCTGAAGCCGGTCGACCCGACCAAGTGGCTGCCGGAAGGCGCCCAACTGGTGTTCGACCCGAAACAACCGATCCCGATGGACATGGTCGGCCACGTCACCTCCAGCTACGCGTCCAACTCCCTGGGCTACTCGTTCGCCATGGGTGTGGTCAAAGGCGGCCTCAAGCGCATGGGCGAGCGTGTCTACTCGCCGCAGGCGGATGGCAGCGTGATCGAGGCGGAGATCGTGTCTTCGGTGTTCTTCGATCCGAAGGGTGAGCGGCAGAACGTTTGAGGCCTTACCGGAAAGCCAGGTTGTAATGCGATCCCTGTAGGAGCGGGTTCACCCGCGAATGCGATGGTGGGCTCAGCGCCCTCTTTGCGGGTAAACCCGCTCCTACAGGATCCCTGCAACCCGTGACGATCCAGGTCTTACGGACTACAGAATTCAAGGCAGGTAAGAAATGAGCGCTATCAACGTCTTCCAGCAAAACCCCGGCGCCGAGGCCAAAGCCCAGTCGCCACTGCACCATGCCGACCTGGCCAGCCTGGTAGGTAAAGGCCGCAAGAACGCAGGCGTGACCCTGCGTGAACGCAAGTTCCTCGGCCACCTCACCCTGCGCGGTGACGGCCACAACCCGGAATTCGCCGCCGGCGTGCACAAGGCCCTTGGCCTGGAGCTGCCCGTGGCGCTGACCGTGGTCGCCAACAAGGACATGTCGCTGCAATGGGTCGGTCCAGATGAGTGGCTGCTGATCGTACCCGGCGGTCAGGAGCTGGCAGCGGAGCAAAAGCTGCGCGCGGCCCTTGAAGGCCAGCACATTCAGGTAGTCAATGTCAGCGGCGGGCAAAGCCTGCTGGAACTGCGCGGCCCGAACGTGCGCGACGTGCTGATGAAATCCACCAGCTATGATGTTCACCCGAACAACTTCCCGGTGGGCAAGGCCGTGGGCACCGTGTTCGCCAAGTCGCAACTGGTGATCCGCCGCACTGCAGAAGACACCTGGGAGCTGGTGATTCGCCGCAGCTTCGCCGACTACTGGTGGCTGTGGCTGCAGGACGCTTCGGCCGAATACGGCTTGAGCATCGAAGCGTAAGGAGCGCAGAACATGAGTCGGGCACCGGATACCTGGATTCTCACCGCCGACTGCCCGAGCATGCTCGGCACCGTCGACGTGGTGACGCGTTACCTCTTCGAGCAGCGCTGCTACGTGACGGAGCACCACTCCTTCGATGACCGGCAGTCGGGACGCTTTTTCATTCGCGTCGAGTTCCGTCAGCCGGATGATTTCGACGAGGCGGGCTTCCGGGCCGGCCTCGCCGAGCGCAGCGAAGCGTTCGGCATGGCTTTCGAGCTGACCGCGCCCAACCACCGCCCCAAGGTGGTGATCATGGTGTCCAAGGCTGACCATTGCCTGAATGATCTGCTGTATCGCCAGCGCATTGGTCAGTTGGGCATGGACGTGGTCGCGGTGGTGTCCAACCACCCTGATCTGGAACCACTGGCGCACTGGCACAAGATTCCCTACTACCACTTTGCACTCGACCCCAACGACAAGGCTGGGCAAGAGCGCAAGGTGTTGCAGGTGATCGAGGAGACCGGTGCCGAGTTGGTTATCCTCGCCCGTTACATGCAGGTGCTATCGCCTGAGCTGTGCCGGCGACTGGATGGCTGGGCGATCAATATTCACCACTCGCTGTTGCCTGGGTTCAAGGGCGCCAAGCCTTATCACCAGGCGTACAACAAGGGCGTGAAGATGGTCGGCGCGACCGCGCACTACATCAACAACGACCTGGACGAAGGGCCGATCATTGCTCAGGGCGTGGAAGTGGTGGACCACAGCCATTACCCGGAAGACCTGATTGCCAAAGGGCGCGATATCGAGTGCCTGACCCTGGCACGGGCTGTGGGGTATCACATTGAGCGGCGGGTGTTCCTCAATGCCAATCGGACGGTCGTGCTCTGAACCATTCAGGGGCTGCTGCGCAGCCCTATCGCGACACAAGGCCGCTCCTACAGGCGATTTCAGTCTCCTGTAGGAGCGGCCTTGTGTCGCGATAGGGCCGCAAAGCGGCCCCCTGCATTTGGCCTGCCGTAAAAAGGCATCCCCCTGTCGTTTTCAGTCAGCGCATCCCGCCCCATCCGGCCCACAATTCCCTGCATTCCAGAAACACATGCCGCCCATGAATGGCGGCGCGTTCCACCACCGCTGCATAAATAAAAATCAAGCGAGGTAAGAGCATGTCTGGCAATCGTGGAGTGGTGTATCTCGGCGCTGGCAAGGTCGAAGTACAGAAGATCGACTACCCGAAAATGCAAGACCCACGCGGCAAGAAGATCGAGCACGGCGTGATCCTCAAGGTGGTCTCCACCAACATCTGCGGCTCCGACCAGCACATGGTCCGCGGCCGCACCACTGCCCAGGTAGGCCTGGTCCTGGGCCACGAAATCACCGGTGAAATCGTCGAGATGGGGCGTGACGTCGAACGCCTGAAAATCGGCGACCTGGTGTCGGTACCGTTCAACGTCGCCTGTGGCCGCTGCCGCTCGTGCAAAGAGATGCACACCGGTGTCTGCCTCACCGTCAACCCGGCCCGCGCCGGTGGTGCCTACGGCTACGTCGACATGGGCGACTGGACCGGCGGCCAGGCTGAATACGTGCTGGTGCCATACGCCGACTTCAACCTGCTGAAACTGCCGGATCGCGACAAGGCCATGGAGAAAATCCGTGACCTGACCTGCCTGTCCGACATCCTGCCCACCGGCTACCACGGTGCCGTAACTGCCGGTGTCGGCCCAGGCAGCACCGTTTATGTTGCTGGCGCCGGCCCGGTCGGCCTGGCCGCTGCGGCCTCGGCGCGCCTGCTCGGCGCTGCTTGCGTGATCGTCGGCGACCTCAACCCGGCCCGCCTGGCTCACGCCAAGTCGCAAGGCTTCGAAGTGGTCGACCTGTCCAAGGACACCCCGCTGCACGAGCAGATCGTCGACATCCTCGGCGAGCCGGAAGTGGACTGCGCCGTCGACGCCGTCGGCTTCGAGGCCCGTGGCCATGGCCACGAAGGTGCCAAGCACGAGGCCCCGGCTACCGTGCTGAACTCGCTGATGCAGGTGACTCGTGTAGCCGGCAATATCGGTATCCCGGGCCTGTACGTAACCGAAGACCCGGGCGCGGTCGATGCCGCTGCCAAGATCGGCGCGCTGAGCATCCGTTTCGGCCTCGGCTGGGCCAAGTCCCACAGCTTCCACACCGGCCAGACCCCGACCATGAAGTACAACCGCCAGCTGATGCAGGCGATCATGTGGGACCGGATCAACATCGCTGAAGTGGTGGGGGTGCAGGTGATCAACCTGGATCAGGCGCCGGAAGGGTATGGCGAGTTCGATGCGGGTGTGCCGAAGAAGTTTGTGATTGACCCGCATAAGATGTGGGGTGCGGCTTAAAATCCAATAAAGATGCCCTCGTTCGAGGGCATCTTTGCATTATCAGGCTGCGATCTCCTGAATTGGGTATTTGCCACACCTCTATCCATGATGAGATGGGTGTTGTGTGGCAGTGGTCGGGAAGCCGAAGTCTTCCTAAGGTTGAATACCTATGCGAGTAGCTAATAAATCAATCGTGTCATTCAAGCTTGAAGGATTAGTTCTTCGTATTCCTGCAAGCTGATCGCCGGCGTCAAAGGCACGCCTAAGATTATCTTGCAGATAACGGTGGCGGTCTTCATATCTGGACGGCCTCAAGTAGGGGGTCATGTCATTAGCGTAAATTTCTGCAGCTGCTGATTTATACGAAGGGGGCACATTACCGACGGCTTCGTCATAGGAAGGAGGAAGAGCATAATCATGGCTTGTTGTTGAACTTATGGAGTCTTGCGAACTTGTTGAACTGACGGACCCTCGGCGTCCAGAAGAGGTGGAACGCGATGGTGCGTGAGATACTATGCTATTTCTGTTACTCAAGGTGGATATTTGTGGTGAGGATGAAGCGACGTCATTGATGGAGCGGGTATTTGACGACTGGGAGACGTTGCTTCGAGCAGGCTGCATGGGTCTTTGTCTCAATCCGGTTCTGTTCAAAACACCTTTGTAGAATCGTATGAATAAATTCGAATGGCCGCTTGGGTCCGAGTTGTTTATTGGGTCACTGGTACAATATGCATATGCATTTATCCCGCCTGCGCCAAACGGGCTCAAGCTGTCTTGGGAAAGAAAGCGCATCAAGCGTGGACTGTAAGCTCTGTAACCAGATCCCAAGATGTAAAAACCTGTCAGAGGCTCTGCGTATTCGCCGTTGAATCCAACTGATGTCCGCGCTGATGGGAGCGTTGCAGAATATCCATAGGCGGAATAAGTATGACCTTCTTCGCGTTCCATTGAATTTACCTCTTTTAGCGGTGATTCGATGATCGCTCAAGTCTCGCTGCATTTCGCAGGTGAGACTACTGGTAGAAATGACAGTTTTGAGGAACTCTTCAAGGCAGTACAACACCTCGGACGACTGGCCCGGCCCCCCCCCCCGAACGCCGAGTCGAATGCCTCGTTTCCTCGGCCATCCCTGCCCACGATATCCCTACCGATGAAAGCATCCACCCTGGCCCTGGCCGCAACCCCGGTGTTCGCCTTCAGCCTCAGCGACGCCACCAGCGCCGCGCCGATGTGGAAAAGAATAACTCCGGCGCCTGCAACTACACCGTCGGTATCATTATATTGCGCACCGACATTTTAATCACCGTACACCGGTTCTTATAAGCGGATGCTTTTGAGCGTTCTGTTAAGCTGTTTGAGGCGCCTACGTGAGTCCCCTAACTGGCTTTGGGTAAAGGTAATCAGCGCAAGTTGTCCACGGGGATTTTTGAGCTTTTTGAACATGGCTTCGGTAGAGGGCTCCAGCAGCACGCGAAATTCTCGCTGGTATAGTTCAAAAATCCTAAATTCCCTCTCCATGTAGCTTATTAGTGACTTACGCTCTTGGTAGAGCTCGCGCTTGAAGCGTAACCGCTCTTCGCGGTAGTAAATTGTCTTTGTCACTTCGCTGAAAGCGACCGTCTTTTTCCGCTTGACATGTTTTGGGTCCGAGCGGGTGTGGTGCAGGTTCTGTCTTTTGAGTGCGTCTGCACGGTGGTGTTTTCGAGAGCTATCCAAGGGTACGTTCAGTCCCATCTGCTTCATCCTCGCCTGCAATTGCGCAGGGGTGGGAGCATGCCCTGTAGTATCTAAAAGGTTGATGGGATCGTTTGCACAATAGGCGTAGGCGTTCAGCCCTCCTTCTGCAAACGGACTGAGGTCATCCGGCCCCCGAAAGCGCATCAAGGTCGGGCTGTAGTTGCGATAACCCTGGCCCAGCGCATACGAGCGGGTGAGCGGGTCGTACCGTTCACCGTTGAAGCCCGACACCGGTGCTTGGCCTGCTGGGCTGCCATGTTGGCCATAAGGACCATAAGCAAGCAGAATTACTGACACTGGGCCTGGCCTCACGAAAAGACAGTAAGCCGACATTCTTGTTCAAGCCCAGACCACGCACAACTGGTAGAAATAACAGGTGATCACCTTTGGTTGCGCAACGGCCCGCCCAATCCGCCTTGGAACAAACGTTCGAATCCTCAGTCAAACGTTCCGTTTCCCGGCCATCCCGGCCGACGAGGTTCCTCCCAATGAAAGCATTCACCCTGGCAACCCTGATGACCCTGGCCGCAAGCCCGGTGTTCGCCTTCAACCTCAGCAATGCTGCCAACGCCGTGTCTGCCCTGCAGAGCCAGAAATAGCTTGAGACTCATGTTTTTCTTATATAGTTAGCATCGTCGTATTGGTCGTCTTTAGGTGTGTGATGATCGAACCAGCTCTTCGTGTCTTTAGTTGCCTTGTATTTGGGTGTTTCTATTTTGGTAGAAATCAAAGTGGCAACGGCAGCTTCTACTGTTTCGTTTTGGTAATCAGGGCGGTATTTTTTAATGCCTTCATGTTTTCTTACTGCTATTGGTACGATCTCGAAGAGATTTTTCCGTGCAGCTTTCACGTTGTGTAAATCTTCTAGGTCATAGGTGCGGCGGTACTTTTTGTGGTTATTACTTAGCACTTTTGTTGTTTCTTCAAGGGTCGGGCGCATATCATCTAAAGCCTTAGTCCGTTGCTTAACCTTTTTATTTGAGCTCCTAAACCACGTGCGGGGTTTTAACAGTGAGAAGTGGCCCGATGGATCGGCCCTGTTTATGGGATCACCTTCACAGTAGCTGTAAGCATTCAGCCCACCTCTGCTGAAAGGGCTTAGTGTATCCGGACTGCCGAAACGCGCCAAGTTTGGATAATATATCCGGTACCCATTGCCCAGTGCGTACCCTTTTATAATCAGATCAAACCGTTGCCCGTTGAACGCGAGTAAGGCTGTTGAATTGCTCCTCTCAAAATGGCCAAAGGGCGAATACGCTATCGAGTCAGACGCCATGCCAAGCACGCAGTTGGCTTGGTCCACCTGGAGCATGTTGGCGGCCATTGCCTGCTCCAGTTGAGCTATCGCGATGTCTTGTGACCAAAGTATGTGGCGAGTGTCTTTGTCTGAAATCTCAGTTGCCAAGTGGTCATTTTGATACAAACGCATGACGCGGCTTGCCGCCGTCGTTCCTCGATTGTCGGCCAGTAAAGTTGCGCTTGGTTTTATTTTGTCCGTATTGGTCATCATCTCTTTGAGCCTCGAGAAGCGGTGAAACGGTTAGAGAAGTTCCAATCTGCGCGCCTGCGCATTTGATTACAACTGGCAGATTTATCAGGTGAGACTGCCCGGAACAAATCTTTAGGTCTTGAGTCAAAAGCCTCATTCCCCGGCCATCCCGGCCCACGAGGTCCCTCCCAATGAAAGCATTCACCCTGGCAACCCTGATGACCCTGGCCGCAAGCCCGGTGTTTGCCTTCAACCTCAGCGACGCCGCCAGCGCGGTGTCTGCCATGCAAAACCAAAAGCAGCAAGGCCAGGTGCAGGCCCCTGAGGCGCAGGCCAATTTGCTTAATACCCTGGGCAGCGAATTGAAGATCACTCCTGAACAGGCCGTGGGCGGGGCGGGGGCGATGCTGGGGTTGGCGCGCAATAACCTGAGCAGCGATGACTATGGGCAACTGACCAAGGCGGTGCCGGGGCTGGACCTGCTGGCCGGGGCCAATGCGCTGGGCGGCTTGAGTGGCCTGGGTGATTTGCTGGGCAAGAACAGCGAGAGCCAGTCGGCGTTGAGCAACGCACTGGGCAACAACGTGGAAAACCGTAGCGACCTGGACAATGCGTTCAAGGCACTAGGTATGGATACCGGGATGATCGGGCAGTTTGCGCCGTTGCTGCTGCAGTATCTGGGGCAGCAGGGGATTGCCGGGGCGTTGTTGCAGAATCTGGGGAGTTTGTGGACCACACCAGCGCCTTTGGCTCAGCCCTCGGTCTGACGGTCGGGTGAGGATTCTTGCGCTGCCTGGACGGGCCTCTTCGCGGATGAACCCGCTCCCACAAGGCATGCCTGAATGCTGCGGTGCCCAGTTGTAGGAGCGGGTTCACCCGCGAAGAGGCCCGTTCAGGCGGCAAAGATCTCAGCCCATCTCAGCCCGCAGCTGCTCGATCCGCTGGTCCTTCGCTACCCACAACTGGTTGACCCAGGCCTGCACCGTCTGGCGAAACTCAGGATCATTCTCGTAATCCCCCGCCCACAACGCCGGGTCCAGCTCCCGCACCTGAATGTCGATAATCACCCGGCTGATGCCGCCAGTGAGCAAGTCCCAAAACCCCGGTGCCTGGTTGCCGGGATACACGATGGTCACGTCCAGCAGCGCATCCAACTGCTCACCCAACGCCGCCAGCACAAACGCCACCCCACCCGCCTTGGGCTTGAGCAGGTAGCGATATGGCGACTGTTGCTCCTGGCGCTTTGCCTCGGTAAAGCGCGTGCCTTCCAGGTAGTTGACCACGGTCACCGGCTGGCGCTTGAACAGCTCGCAGGCGGCCTTGGTGATTTCCAGGTCCTTGCCCTTGAGCTCGGGGTGCTTTTCCAGAAACGCCTTGCTGTAGCGCTTCATGAACGGGTAATCCAGCCCCCACCAGGCCAGACCCAGCAGCGGCACCCAGATCAGCTCTTTCTTGAGGAAGAACTTGAAGAACGGTGTGCGGCGATTGAGGCTTTCGATCAGCGCCGGGATATCGACCCAGGTCTGATGGTTGCTCACCGCCAGGTACGAGGTGCCCCTGTGCAGGTTCTCGACGCCGCGGATATCCCACTTCGTTGGAATGCACAGGGCAAAGATGGCCTTGTCGATTTCCGACCAGGTTTCGGCCACCCACATCACTGCCCACGAGGCGTAGTCACGCCCACGGCCCGGCAGCACCAGTTTGAGCAGGGCGAAGACCAGCAGCGGGCAGATCAACACCAAGGTGTTGAGCAGCAGCAGCGTGGTAGTGAGAATGCCGGTCAGCAGGCGGCGCATAAAGAGACTCTTGTTGTAGGAGATAAATGGTAGGCAATGATATGCAGGGCAGTGGCTTACGCCAAATGTCCAATGCCCTGCGGTGGCAACAAATGTTTCACATTATGTTGATTAGGCTTGTGACAGCGAACCTACCTGCCCAGTGCAGTCTAAGCACTGACCCTTTCAAGGAAGCCTGCTTGTGAAATCTCTATTAGCCATGTTGTCGCTGTTGGCGCTGCCGGTGATGGCCGCCGAACCCACTATCTACGGCCGTTACGAGAATATTGCCTTGCCTGAACTGGGCGAAACCCTGAAAGCCAAGATGGACACCGGTGCCTTCACCGCGTCGTTGTCGGCCAAGGATATCGAGCTGTTCACCCGCGATGGCGACGAGTGGGTGCGCTTCCGCCTGGCGACCAAGGACTCGGACGGCAAGGTGTACGAGCACAAGGTCTCGCGCATCAGCAAGATCAAGGGCCGTGCCGACGAGGAAGACGAAGGCGATGCGCCGGAAATCTCCAAGCGCCCGGTGGTCGATCTGGAGCTGTGCCTGGGTGATGTGAAGCGCACCGTCGAGGTGAACCTGGTGGACCGCAGCAGCTTCAATTACCCGCTGCTGGTGGGGTCCAAGGCACTGCGCGAGTTCAAGGCGGCGGTCAACCCGGCCAAGAAGTTCACCGCGGGCAAGCCGAGCTGCTGACCTGAAGTTTGGTCGGGCACTTGTAGGAGCGCCCCGGCGAGGCCGCTCCTACAAGAGATTGCGGCGTCTGTCAGGCAGCCGGCGCTGTGGCGACCATCGACGGCCGCTTGACCACCTCGGCATACCACGCCGCCAACCCTGGCTGGCGCTCACGCCAGCCAAACCCGGGCTGGCGCAAGTCCAGATAGCCCAGCGCACAGGCCACGCCAATCGCCGCCAGGTCGAAGCCGGAGATCAGCTCCGGCAAGTGCTCCTGCTCCAGATTGGCCAGGCTACGGCGGATCTTGTCACCCTGCGCCTGCAGCCAGCCATCCCAGCGCTTGTCTTCTGGCCGCAGGAAGCTCTCATACCGGCTCGACACCGCCGCATCCATGATCGCGTCGGCCTGTGATACCAAGGTCATGCGCCGCCAGCGCGCCGAGCCTTCTCGCGGCAGCAGCGGCAGGCCAACGTGCTGCAGGTCGAGGTACTCGCAGATCACCCGGCTGTCATGCAGCACGGTGCCGTCTTCCAGGCGCAGGGCCGGGATCTTGCCGATCGGGTTATCCAGGTTGAGCTGCGGGTCGCCACTCACTGGGCTGATGTTCACCGGCTGCAGTTGCACCCGCTCAAGCTGGCCGGTTTCGTGCAACACCACCATGACCTTGCGCACGAAAGGCGACAACGGCGAGTGGAACAGGGTCATCGTGCTCATGCTTCAGTTACCTTGCAGGCTGGGTGGCAGGCACACGCCGGTACCGCCGATGCCGCAGTAGCCGTCCGGGTTCTTGGCCAGGTACTGCTGGTGGTAGGCCTCGGCGAAGTACACGGTCGGCGCCTGGTCGATCTCGGTGGTGATCTGGCCGAAGCCGGCCTTGGTCAACTCGGCCTGGAAGGCGTCGCGGCTGGCCTTGGCTTGTTCCAGCTGTTGCGGGCTGGTGCAGTAGATGGCCGAGCGGTACTGGGTGCCGATGTCGTTGCCTTGGCGCATGCCTTGGGTCGGGTTGTGCAGCTCCCAGAACATTGCCAGCAGTTCGCGGTAGCTGACCTTGTCCTTGTCGAACACCACCAGCACCACTTCGGTGTGGCCGGTCAGGCCTGAGCAAACTTCTTCGTAGGTGGGGTGCGGGGTGAAGCCGCCGGCATAGCCGACCACGGTGCTGACCACCCCTTCACGCTGCCAGAAGCGGCGCTCTGCGCCCCAGAAGCAACCCAGGCCGAAGATGGCGAAGTCGATGGCGCCTTCGAAGAATGGACCGAGCAGGGGGGTGTCTTTGAAGACGTAGTGGAACTCGGGCAGGCTCATTGGCGTTTCGCGGCCAGGCAGAGCCTGTTCCGCGGTTGGCATGACGTTTTTGTTCACCAGGATTTCCGAACGCAGGACCATGACCGTTCCTCTGTCTTTATTCAGTGGGTAGGGGATTGGGCATTCGCGGGCATGCCCGCTCCCACAGGTACAGCACAGGTTTCAAAGGTTGTGGTGTTCCTGTGGGAGCGGGCGTGCCCGCGAAAGGGCCCGAATGGCTTCTATAGTGCCCGAGGTTTAAGCCGCTGTCAGGCCACCGGGCCACGCGGGTAGCGCTTCAGTCGCTCAGCCAGTTCGCGCCCCGGAATAGGCCGATCAAACAGGTAACCCTGGCCCACGTCGCAGCGGTGGCGGCGCAGGAACGCCAGCTGCGCCGGCGTCTCGATCCCTTCGGCCACCACCTTCAGCTTCAGGTTGTGGGCCATGGCCACCACCGCCGAGGTGATTTCCATGTCGTCCTGGTTGTCGGGGATTTCGTTGATGAAGCTGCGATCGATCTTGAGGGTGTCGATCGGAAACTTCTTCAGGTAGCTCAGCGACGAATAACCGGTGCCGAAGTCGTCCATGGCCAAGGTCAGGCCCAGGGCCTTCAGCTCGTCAAGCTGGCGGTGGGTGTCTTCGCTGGCTTCCAGCAGCAGGCCTTCGGTCAACTCCAGCTCCAGCAGGTGCGGGGGCAGGGCTTCTTCCTTGAGGATGGTGCTGATCGACGCCACCAGATCCGGGTCGGAAAACTGTTTGGGGGACAGGTTGATGGCTACATGCAGGTTGCCCATGCCGGCCTTGCGCAGTTGCTGGCTCATGCAGCACGCCTGGCGCACCACCCATTTGCCGATAGGGATGATCAGGCCGGTTTCCTCGGCCACGCTGATGAACTGGTCCGGGCGGATCATGCCGCGTTCGGGGTGGTTCCAGCGCAGCAGCGCCTCCAGGCCCAGCAGGCGACCGCTGCGCAGGCACAGCTTGGGCTGATAGAACACTTCCAGCTCATTCTGGGTCAGGGCACGGCGCAGGTTATTCTCGACGAACAGCTTGTAGCTGGCTTCGGCATTGAGCACTTCGGTAAACACCTGTACCTGGTGTTTACCGTTGGCCTTGGCCTTGTGCAATGCAAGGCCGGCATTCTTCATCAGGCTGGCCGGGTCGACGCCGTGCAACGGTGCACAGGCCAGGCCTACCGAGGCGGTGACGTTGATCAGCTGGTTGTCGACGAACATCGGCTTGTCGAGGGTGCACAGCAACTGCTGGGCAACGCCTTGGCCATCTTCAATGCTGGTGTCGTCGAGCAGCACGGCGAACTCGTTACTGGCAAAGCGCGCCAGGATGCCACCGCTGTGCAGGCTGTTGCGCAAACGCCTGGCCAGGCTGATCAGCAGTTTGTCGCCGGTCTGGTGGCCAAGGCTGTCGTTGATGCGTTTGAAGTTGTCGATGTCCACCAGCAGCAGGCACATCGAGCTTTCGCCATCGCGGGCGAAGCGCTCGTCCAGGCTGCGGATGAACGCCGGGCGGTTGCCCAGGTTGGTGAGGTTGTCGGTGTAAGCCAGGCGTTCGATGCGTTGCTGGGCCAGCTTGGTCTGGGTGACGTCTTCGTAGATGCCGATGTAGTGGGTCAGCTCACGGTTGTCACCATACACCTTGGAAATCGACAACTGGCCCCAGTACGGCTCCAGGTTTTTGCGCCGGCTCTTGAACTCGCCCTGCCAACTGTTGCCCATGGCCAGGCTCGACGGCGAGTCGAACAGCAGTTCGCTGAGGTTCTCCAGTGCCGGGAGCTCACCCAGCTGGCGGCCCTGCACTTCGTCGGTACTGTACTGGGTGATGGCGGTGAAGCTGGGGTTGACGTACTCCACCCGGCCGTCGCGGTTCACCAGCAGAAAGGCGCTGGCGCTTTGCTCGACCGCCCGCTGGAACAGGTGCAGGGCGCTGGCCGCGGCCCGTCGTTTGTGGCTTGTAATCACTTGGGCGAACTGGTCGGCCAGCTCGCCGGCAAAGGCAATTTCGTCCGACTGCCAGGCCCGTGGCTGGCCGGTTTGCTCCAGGCACAACACGCCGATCACCTGGCCATCAACACGGATGCTGGCGTCGAGCATGGCCTTGTTTTCCGGGCGCATGCTTTGCGCCAGGGCGCGCGTGCGTGGGTCGTGGCCGGCGTTGTGAGCGTCGATGGCGCGGCTTGCGTGCAGTGCATCCAGGTAGTCGGGGAAGCGGCTGGCATCGATGGCTTCGGGCTGGCGATGCTCCTGGGCGTCGCGGTACCAGGCGATGATCGGTTCCAGGCGTTGGTCTTCCAGGTGCCAGATGCTGGCGCTGTCGACCTTGTAGATTTCGCAGGCGCTCTGGGTGATCAGCTGGGCCGCTTCGAGCAGCGAGTTGCCCGCGCTGTAGCGATGGCGGGCAAGGCGCAGGATAAGGTCCTGCTGGCCGCGCACCCGCTCCAGGTGCTCCAGCTGTTCCTGCTGCGTGCGCTGGTTCAGCTGCAGGGCCAGTTGCAGGCGGTTGTTGCGTGACTCCAGGTCGCTGGCGCCGGGTTCGCCGGCCTCTTCCTGCTGGTCGTCAAGCACGCTCAGGTAGCCGCGCAGCAGCTGGCGGTTGTGCTGCTTGTAGGCTTCACCCGCTTCCAGCAGGCGCAGCGAAGTGCTTGGCGTGTGCAGGGTGTAACGCACGCGATAGTAGCCGCGCTGGGCCAGTTGCGACTGGATTTCGTCGTGCAGCCGGTAGCGTGCTTCGGGTTCCATCAGGCTGGCGTAGGGCGCGTCAATCAGGGCACACAGCTCGCCGGTTTTCAGGCCGAACTGGCGCTCACAGGCCGGGTCTAGGTAGAGCATGGCCCAGGTGGCTTCGTTGAGCCTTTCGAAACGCAGCATGCCGAGCCGCGAGGGCACGGGTAACTGTGTCACGACCTCGGCCGCCACACGGCTGGCGGCATCGGGTTGGCTTTTCATCGAAGACTCGCTTGAAGAGGGAACGCTGCCTTGTGGCTGCGGCTGGTTTGGCAAGGTTGCATCATGTCCTGAGGGCTGGCAAGCGGCCATGTGTGATGCTGTGGACAGGTTATCGGCTGAGGTGGCCGGTTCTGCAGTTTGGCTGGAGATTTTGGGGCCGCTTTGCGGCCCATCGCGACACAAGGCCGCTCCCACAATGGACTGCGATTGCCTGTGGGAGCGGCCTTGTGTCGCGAAAGGAGGGCGAAGCCCTCCCAGCTTTTTCCAGGCAAAAAAAAGCCCCGCCAATCGACGGGGTTGAGGTACGAGCGTGGCAGCTCGAAAAGGGTACTGCCCCTCGCAAGGAGGGGCAGTGTGCTGACTTACAGCAGCATGGTGCGGATATCACCCAGCACGTCGCCCAGGCGCTTGGTGAAGCGCGCGGCGGCAGCGCCGTTGATCACACGGTGATCGTAGGACAGCGACAGCGGCAGCATCAGCTTTGGCTGGAAGGCCTTGCCATCCCAGACTGGCTGCATGGTCGCCTTGGAGACGCCCAGGATAGCCACTTCCGGCGCATTGACGATCGGCGTGAAGCCGGTGCCGCCAATGTGGCCGAGGCTGGAGATGGTGAAGCAAGCGCCTTGCATCTCGTCGGCCGACAGCTTCTTGGTGCGCGCCTTCTCGGCCAGTGCAGCGGCTTCGGCAGCCAGTTGCAGCAGGCTCTTCTGGTCGACGTTCTTGATCACAGGGACCAGCAGGCCGTCCGGGGTGTCCACGGCGAAGCCGATGTGCACGTACTTCTTGCGGATGATGGCCTTGCCGCTTGGTGCCAGCGAGCTGTTGAAGTCCGGCAGTTCCTTGAGCAGGAAGGCGCAGGCCTTGAGCAGCAGTGGCAGCACGGTCAGCTTCACCCCAGCCTTCTCGGCCACGGCCTTCTGCGCAACGCGGAAGGCTTCCAGCTCGGTGATGTCGGCGGAGTCGAACTGGGTCACGTGCGGCACGTTGAGCCAGCTGCGGTGCAGGTTGGCAGCACCGACCTGCATCAGGCGGGTCAGGGCCACTTCTTCCACTTCACCGAACTTGCTGAAGTCCACGGCAGGGATTGGCGGGATGCCAGCACCACCGGTCGCTCCGGCGGCTGCCGGTGCTTCCTTGGCCTTCTGCATCATGGCCTTGACGTAGACCTGCACGTCTTCTTTGAGGATGCGACCGTGCGGGCCGGTGGCAGCAACTGCACCCAGCTCGACACCGAATTCACGGGCCAGCTGACGAACAGCGGGGCCTGCGTGAACCTTGGCATTGCTGCCAGCGGCCGGTGCGGTCGCAGCCGGTGCAGGGGCAGCAGCCGGGGCAGCAGCGGCAGGTGCGGCAGCCGGAGCAGCCTCAGCCTTGGCAGGTGCATGAGCAGGTGCAGGAGCAGGTGCCGGCGCGGCAGCCGGGGCTGCACCCGCCACTTTCAGCTTGAAGATCAGGTCGCCAGTGCCGACTTCGTCTTCCAGCTTGCACAGCACTTCTTCGACCACGCCGGCAGCCGGCGACGGGATTTCCATGGAGGCCTTGTCGGACTCCAGGGTAATCAGCGACTGGTCGGCTTCGACGGTGTCGCCGACTTTGACCAGCACTTCGATGATCTTGGCCTTGCCCGACGAACCGATGTCCGGCACGTGGATGTCCTGCACGCTGGCAGCAGCCGGGGCTGCGGCCGGAGCAGCAGGCGCGGCTTCAGCGGCTGGCGCTGGCGCTGCAGCCGGAGCTGCGGCAGCGGCCGGTGCCTCAGGGGCCGCAGCAGCGGCGCCCTCAGCTTCCAGGACCAGCAGCTCGTCGCCTTCTTTCAGGCGGTCGCCCAGCTTGACCTTCAGTTCCTTGATGACGCCGGCCTTGGGCGCCGGAATTTCCATCGAGGCCTTGTCGGACTCCAGGGTCAGCAGGCTCTGGTCAGCCTCGATACGATCACCGACCTTGACGAACAGCTCGATGATTTCACCTTCACCGCTGCCGATGTCAGGTACGCGAATGAGTTCGCTCACTTAAAAATACTCCTCAGCAGTCCAGGGGGTTGCGCTTGTCCGGGTCGATACCGAACTTGACGATAGCGTCTGCAACAACCTTGGGTTCGATCTCGCCACGGTCAGCCAGGGCTTCCAGGGCAGCCAGCACCACGAAGTGGCGGTCGACTTCGAAGAAGTGACGCAGCTTCTTGCGGCTGTCGCTGCGACCGTAACCGTCGGTACCCAGGACTTTGAACTCTTTGCTCGGTACCCACTGGCGAATCTGTTCGGCGAACAGCTTCATGTAGTCGGTAGAGGCGATGACCGGGCCTTTGCGACCGTTCAGGCACTGCTCGACGTAGGTCTGCTGTGGCTTCTGGCCAGGCTTCAGGCGGTTGGCGCGTTCCACGGCCAGGCCGTCGCGGCGCAGTTCGTTGAAGCTGGTGACGCTCCACACGTCGGCACCGACGTTGAACTCTTCACGCAGGATCTTCGCGGCTTCGCGGACTTCGCGCAGGATGGTGCCGGAGCCCATCAGCTGTACGTGGTGCGCGGCTTCGCGGGTGTCCTCTTCCAGCAGGTACATGCCCTTGATGATGCCTTCCTCGACACCGGCCGGCATGGCTGGCTGCTGGTAGGATTCGTTCATCACGGTGATGTAGTAGAAGATGTCCTGTTGCTCTTCCGTCATCTTCTTCATGCCGTCCTGGATGATCACCGCCAGCTCGTAGCCGTAGGTCGGATCGTAGGTGCGGCAGTTCGGGATGGTGCCCGCCATCATGTGGCTGTGACCGTCTTCGTGCTGCAGGCCTTCACCGTTGAGGGTGGTACGGCCGGCGGTACCGCCGATCAGGAAGCCACGGGTGCGGCTGTCGCCAGCGGCCCAGGCCAGGTCGCCAATGCGCTGGAAACCGAACATCGAGTAGAAGATGTAGAACGGCAGCATCGGCTGGTTGTGGCAGCTGTACGAGGTACCGGCAGCGATGAACGACGACATGGCGCCGGCTTCGTTGATGCCTTCCTCGAGGATCTGGCCCTTCTTGTCTTCGCGGTAGAACATCACCTGGTCTTTATCGACTGGCTCGTAGAGCTGGCCGACCGACGAGTAGATGCCCAACTGACGGAACATGCCTTCCATACCGAAGGTACGGGCTTCGTCCGGGATGATCGGAACGATGCGCTGGCCAATGTCCTTGTCCTTGACCAGCTGCGCCAGAATACGCACGAAGGCCATGGTAGTGGAGATTTCGCGGTCACCCGAGCCGTCCAGGATCGCTTTCAGCGTTTCCAGTGGCGGGGTCGGCACGCTGAAGCTCTTGGCACGGCGCTGCGGTACGAAGCCACCCAGGGCTGCGCGGCGCTCGGCCAGGTACTTGGCTTCGGCAGAGCCTTCTTCCGGCTTGAAGAACGGCAGGTTCTCCAGGTCGGCATCCTTGACCGGGATGTCGAAGCGGTCACGGAAGTGACGCAGGCTGTCGACGTCGACCTTCTTGGTGTTGTGCGCGGTGTTCTTGGCTTCGCCAGCACCGGTGCCGTAACCCTTGATGGTCTTGGCCAGGATGACGGTCGGCTGCTCTTTGTGGTTCACAGCCTGGTGATACGCCGCATAGACCTTGTACGGGTCATGACCGCCACGGTTGAGCTTCCAGATCTCTTCGTCGGACAGGTCTTCGACCATGGCCTTGAGTTCCGGGGTGTTGAAGAAGTGCTCGCGAACGTACGCGCCGTCTTTGGCTTTGTAGTTCTGGT
Source organism: Pseudomonas sp. JR33AA (assembly GCF_021378985.1). NCBI lineage: Bacteria > Pseudomonadati > Pseudomonadota > Gammaproteobacteria > Pseudomonadales > Pseudomonadaceae > Pseudomonas > Pseudomonas sp. JR33AA. The sequence goes on along the minus strand of NZ_JAJSAW010000008.1, from coordinate 113,626 downwards.
ATTCGCCGTCGATGACTTCGTCCATGCGGCGCTGCAGGGCACCGTTGGTGTCCTTGGCCAGCAGTGGGTCCCAGAAACGGCCCCAGACGACCTTGTTGACGTTCCAGCCACCGCCACGGAACACGCCTTCGAGTTCCTGGATGATCTTGCCGTTGCCGCGAACCGGGCCGTCGAGGCGCTGCAGGTTGCAGTTGATGACGAAGATCAGGTTGTCCAGCTTCTCGCGGCCGGCCAGGGCGATTGCACCCAGGGATTCCGGCTCGTCGCACTCACCGTCGCCCATGAAGCACCAGACCTTCTGCTTGCCGGCCGGGATGAAGCCGCGGGCTTCCAGGTACTTCATGAAGCGTGCCTGGTAGATCGCCTGGATCGGGCCCAGACCCATCGAAACGGTCGGGAACTGCCAGAAGTCAGGCATCAACCATGGGTGCGGGTACGAGGACAGGCCGTTGCCGTCCACTTCCTGACGGAAGTTGTTCATCTGGTCTTCGCTGATGCGGCCTTCCATGAAGGCACGGGCGTAGACGCCAGGCGAAGCGTGGCCCTGGAAGAAGATCAGGTCGCCGCCGTGTTCTTCGGTAGGGGCCTGGAAGAAGTAGTTGAAGCCGATGTCGTACAGGGTGGCACTGGAGGCGAAGCTAGAGATGTGTCCGCCCAGGTCCGAGTCTTTCAGGTTGGTACGCATGACCATGGCCAGCGCGTTCCAACGCACCATCGAGCGAATGCGGCGTTCCATGAACAGGTCGCCAGGCATGCGTGCTTCGTGGGTGACAGGGATGGTATTGCGGTATGGCGTGGTGATGGCATACGGCAGCTGAGAGCCACTACGGGTGGCCAGCTCGCCCATACGGGTCATCAGGTAATGAGCGCGGTCTTCGCCTTCTTTGTCGAGGACCGACTCCAGGGCATCCAGCCATTCCTGGGTTTCGATTGGATCGAGGTCTTGCATGGCTTGCTCCAGGGCGGAAAGGCAACCAGAATCGATTGCCTGAGATTGCGACTGGCCTTATGGGCAGACGTCGTGAATTCTTGGATTACCGGGGTGTCTTCCGGCGCGTTGTAGTTTTACTACATTTGCTTTCGCATTTCATGCTTTTACACGACACGAGTAGTAGTAAAACTACATTTGTGCGACGTTTGGTCGCACCTTGGCTTGTGAGGAAAAACGTTCATGTTGGTTGGCATTGTGTCGCGAACGGGTGGTTCTTGATGTTTATTGCCAAGTTTTCGTTTTTTTCAGCTATTTCCAACTTTTGTACGACAGTCCAACCGTGGTCCGGCTTCCCCTTGGCCGCTTTTTCCCCTCTATTTCACGCCGATCAAGGATAGACCATGCGCCTACCTTTGCCCTCCGATCTGCCTGCCACCTTGCAGCCACTGGTCACTCGCAACCAGCAGTTCATCAGCGATGCCGTGGCCGGCCACCCCGAACTCGACCTGCAGGCCTGGAGCCCGCTGCACCGGCAGCAGTTCGACCAGGTGGCTGCTGCCAGCGAGTTCGTGCTCAGCCTGGCCCAGCGCGAGCCCGCCATGCTGTTCGCCCTGCTGGCCAGTGGCGAGCTGGAGCGGCGGTACGCCCCGGGTGAGCTGCGCGGGCAGATCGCCGCAACCGCCCAGGCGGCACAGAGCGAGGACGAGCTGGCGCGCAATCTGCGCCGCGCGCGCAACCGCCAGCAACTGCGCATTATCTGGCGCGACATTACCCGTCAGGCGGAGCTTGGCGAAACCTGCCGTGACCTGTCGGACCTTGCCGATGCGGCCATCGACGAAGCCTACCAATGGCTGTACCCGCGCCATTGCCAGCAATTCGGCACGCCCATCGGCAACCGCAGCGGCCAGCCGCAGCACATGGTGGTGCTGGGCATGGGCAAGCTGGGTGCGGTGGAGCTTAACCTGTCGTCGGACATCGACCTGATCTTCGGTTTCCCGGAGGGCGGTGAAACCGAAGGGGTGAAGCGCTCGCTGGATAACCAGGAGTTCTTCACGCGCCTGGGCCAAAGGCTGATCAAGGCGCTGGACCCGGTCACCGTCGACGGCTTTGTATTTCGCGTTGACATGCGCCTGCGTCCCTATGGTTCGGCGGGTGCCCTGGTGCTCAGCTTCAATGCACTGGAGCAGTACTACCAGGACCAGGGCCGCGACTGGGAACGTTACGCGATGATCAAGGCGCGGGTGGTGGCCGGCGACCAGGCGGCCGGCGCGCAGTTGCAGGAGATGCTGCGCCCGTTCGTGTACCGCCGCTACCTGGACTTTTCCGCAATCGAAGCGCTGCGCACCATGAAGCAGCTGATCCAGCAGGAAGTGCGGCGCAAGGGCATGGCCGAGAACATCAAGCTGGGTGCCGGTGGTATTCGCGAAGTGGAGTTCATCGCCCAGGCCTTCCAGCTGATCCACGGCGGCCGTGACCTCAGCCTGCAGCAGCGGCCGTTGCTCAAGGTGCTGGCCACCCTGGAAGGCCAAGGCTACCTGCCGCCAGCAGTGGTGGCCGAGTTGCGCGAAGGCTATGAGTTCCTGCGGTACACCGAGCACGCCATCCAGGCCATTGCCGACCGCCAGACGCAAATGTTGCCGGAAGGTGAGACCGATCAGGCACGCGTGGCCTACGTGCTCGGTTTTGCCGACTGGCAGAGCTTCCACGACCAGTTGATGTACTGGCGTGGCCGTATCGACTGGCATTTCCGCCAGGTCATTGCCGATCCGGATGATGAAGACGGTGAAGGCGAACTGGTGGTAGGTGGTGAGTGGTCGCCGTTGTGGGAGCAGGCGCAGGATGAAGAAGCCGCCGGCCGGCAATTGCAGGAGGCTGGCTTCAAGCAACCCGCCGAAGCCTTGAGGCGCCTGGCTGGGCTGCGTTCCAGCCCGCAGTTGCGCTCGATGCAGCGCATCGGCCGTGAGCGACTTGACGCATTCATCCCACGGCTGCTTGCCCAGGCGGTGGAGCATGACGACCCCGACCTGGTGCTTGAGCGGGTGTTGCCATTGGTCGAGGCTGTGGCAAGGCGTTCTGCCTACCTGGTACTGCTGACCGAAAACCCCGGTGCCTTGCGCCGCTTGCTGACGCTGTGCGCCGCCAGCCCGTGGATTGCCGAGCAGATTGCCCTTTACCCGTTGCTGCTCGACGAACTGCTCAATGAGGGCCGCTTGTTCAGCCCTCCCTTGGCGCCAGAACTGGCCAGCGAGCTGCGCGAGCGCCTGACGCGCATCCCCGAGGACGACCTGGAACAGCAGATGGAGGCGCTGCGCCATTTCAAGCTGGCCCACAGCCTGCGCGTGGCCGCCTCGGAAATCAGCGGCAACCTGCCGTTGATGAAAGTCAGCGACTACCTGACCTGGCTGGCTGAAGCCATCCTCGACCAGGTGCTGGCCTTGGCCTGGCGCCAGACCGTGGCCCGTCACGGCCAACCCAAGCGCAGCGACGGCAGCCTGTGCGACCCGGGTTTCATCATCATCGGTTACGGCAAGATGGGCGGCCTGGAGCTGGGCCACGGTTCGGACCTGGACCTGGTCTTCATCCATGACGGCGATCCACAGGCGGAAACCGACGGTGCCAAGCCTATCGACAGCGCGCAGTTCTTCACGCGTCTGGGGCAGCGCATCATCCACCTGCTGACCACCCAGACCAACTCGGGCCAACTGTACGACGTGGATATGCGCCTGCGCCCGTCCGGCGCGTCGGGCCTGCTGGTCAGCTCGCTGGGCGCCTTCGAGCGCTACCAGCAGAATGAAGCCTGGACATGGGAACACCAGGCGCTGGTACGGGCCCGTGTGCTGGTGGGTTGCAAGCAGGTGGGTGCGGCATTCGAAGGTGTGCGCGCCAAGGTACTGGGCCAGGCCCGCGACCTGGAAAAACTGCGCGGCGAGGTGAGTGAAATGCGTGCCAAGATGCGTGACAACCTCGGTACCAAGGCTACGGCTGCCGGTACTGCGGCGAACGCCTTCGACGCCGGCGTACCCTTCGATATCAAGCAGGATGCCGGCGGTATCGTCGATATCGAATTTATGGTGCAATACGCCGCTTTGGCCTGGTCCCATGAGCATCCGGCCATACTTCGATGGACCGATAACATCCGCATTCTGGAAGAGCTGGAGCAGGCGAACTTGATGCCGGCCAGTGACGCGGTGCTGTTGCGTGAAGTGTACAAGGCGTTCCGCTCGGCCTCCCACCGCCAGGCCCTGCAAAAGCAGGCCGGGGTGATCGATGCGGCGCAGTTTGCCGATGAACGCCGTGAAGTGCGGCGGATCTGGGGTGAACTGGGGCTGACTTGAGTTTTCTGGGGCCGCTGTGCGGCCCTTTCGCGACACAAGGCCGCTCCCACAATTGGCCGGCGTATGCAGTACCTTGTGTGGGAGCCGCTTTGTGTCGCGATGGGCTGCAAAGCAGCCCCAAAGGCTCATGCCTCACCACCGGTGTTACACTGTCGGCCACATAGCCTGAATATAAAGAGGGGAGGCCAGGCTGTACCGCAGCCTGTAGCCTCCCCGAGCGTTTCTGGACTAAGCATGAGAATACTGATCATTGGCCCCAGCTGGGTCGGCGACATGGTGATGGCGCAGACCTTGTTCCAGTGCCTGAAACAGCAGCACCCCGACTGCGTGATCGACGTGCTGGCCCCTGAATGGAGCCGGCCGATCCTCGAACGCATGCCTGAAGTGCGTCAGGCCTTGAGCTTCCCGCTCGGCCACGGCGCGCTGGAGCTGGCCACGCGGCGGCGCATCGGCAAGTCCCTGGCCGGCCAGTACGACCAGGCCATTCTGCTGCCCAACTCGCTCAAGTCGGCGCTGGTGCCCTTTTTTGCCGGCATTCCCAAACGCACCGGCTGGCGCGGTGAAATGCGTTTCGGCCTGCTGAACGATGTGCGCAAGCTGGACAAGGCCCGCTACCCGCTGATGATCGAGCGCTTCATGGCCCTGGCCTACGCGCCCGGCACCGAGCTGCCGCAGCCCTACCCGCGCCCCAACCTGCAGATCGAAGCGCAAAGCCGTGACGCCGCCCTGGTCAAGTTCGGCCTGGAACGGGACCGTCCGGTACTGGCGCTGTGCCCTGGCGCCGAGTTTGGCGAAGCCAAGCGCTGGCCGGCAGAGCACTATGCTGCTGTGGCCGATGCGATGATTCGCCAAGGCTGGCAAGTGTGGCTGTTCGGCTCGAAGAACGATCACCCGGTCGGTGAGCAGATCCGCGAACGGCTGATTCCGGGGTTCCGTGAAGAGTCGTCCAACCTGGCCGGTGAGACCTCGCTGGCCGAGGCTATCGACCTCATGTCCTGCGCCCATGCCGTGGTGTCCAACGACTCCGGCCTGATGCACGTGGCCGCTGCGTTGAACCGTCCATTGGTAGCCGTATACGGCTCGACTTCACCCGGCTTCACCCCGCCGCTGGCCGAACAGGTGGAAGTGGTGCGCACCGGTATAGAGTGCAGCCCGTGCTTTGACCGCACCTGTCGCTTCGGCCATTACAATTGCCTGCGTCTGCTGGAACCGGGCAAAGTGATTGCCGCCCTGCACAGCCTCAGCGGACCGGACCTGATCGATACCGTGGCCGAGGTCGACTAAGTGCGGGTACTGATCATCAAGACCTCGTCGCTGGGGGATGTAATCCACACCCTGCCGGCGCTTACCGATGCTGCCCATGCCATTCCCGGCATCCGTTTCGATTGGGTGGTTGAAGAAGGCTTCGCCGAAATCCCCAGTTGGCACCCCGCGGTCGACCAGGTCATCCCGGTGGCGATCCGTCGCTGGCGCAAGAACCTCTGGCAAACCATCAAGAGTGGCGAGTGGAAGGCGTTCAAGCAGCGCGTGCGCGAGCGCAAGTACGACCTTGTGATCGACGCCCAGGGCCTGGTCAAGTCGGCCTGGTTGACCCGTTACGTGAAGGCACCCGTAGCTGGCCTGGATCGCTACTCGGCGCGCGAAGGCTGGGCCAGCCGCTTCTACGACCGGCCTCTGTCGGTCGCTACCGGCCAGCACGCGGTAGAGCGTGTACGCCAACTGTTTGCCATGGCCCTGGCCTATGACCTGCCGGAAGGCATCGGCAACTACGGCCTGGACCTCGACCGCCTGCAACTGCCGCCGGCTGCGCCCTATGTGGTGTTCCTGCATGGCACCACCTGGGCGACCAAGCACTGGCCCGAAGCCTACTGGCGCGAACTGGCCGAGCGCATGGGCCGGCGTAAGCTGGAAGTGCGCCTGCCTTGGGGTAATCCGGCTGAGAAGGCGCGGGCCGAGCGAATAGCCCAAGGCTTGAACAACTGTCAGGTGCTCCCCAAATTGAACCTTGCCGGCGTCGCCCGTGTTCTGGCGGCGGCAAAGGCCTGCGTGGCGGTCGATACCGGCCTTGGCCACCTGGCGGCGGCACTCGATGTGCCCACCATTTCGCTGTTTGGCCCTACCAACCCGGGCCTGACTGGCGCCTACGGACGGACCCAGATTCACCAGGCCAGTGACTGGCCTTGCGCTCCCTGCCTGCAGAAGAAGTGCACGTACAAACCGAGCGCCGATGACCTGGCCCGGTTCGATCTGAAACGCGAGTGGCCGCTGTGCTTCACTCGCCTGAATCCCGAGCATGTGGCGAGCCGCTTGAGCGCGTTGCTGCTGGCTGAGGATGTCCGTTGATGCAACTGGCTTTCGTGCTTTACAAATATTTCCCCTTCGGCGGGCTGCAGCGCGATTTCATGCGCATTGCCCTGGAATGCCAGAAGCGGGGCCACCAGATCCGTGTGTATACGCTGATCTGGGAGGGTGACATTCCGCCGGGTTTCGAAGTGCTGGTGGCGCCGGTGAAGGCGATCTTCAACCACCGCCGCAACGAGAAGCTCAGCGCCTGGATGTCCGCCGATCTGGCCAAGCGCCCGGTCGACCGCCTGATCGGCTTCAACAAGATGCCGGGGCTGGACGTGTACTACGCCGCCGACGGCTGCTTCGAGGACAAGGCACAGACCCTGCGCGGTGGCCTCTACCGCCGCTGGGGCCGCTACCGGCACTTTGCCGAGTACGAGCGTGCGGTGTTCGCCAAGGACGCACATACCGAAGTGCTGATGATTTCCGAAGTGCAGCAGCCGCTGTTCATCAAGCATTACGGCACCCCGGTAGAACGCTTCCACCTGCTGCCGCCCGGCATTTCCCAGGACCGCCGTGCGCCGGCCAATGCCGCCGAGATCCGCGCCGAGTTCCGCAAGGAATTCAACCTGGGGGATGACGACCTGCTGCTGGTGCAGATTGGCTCAGGCTTCAAGACCAAGGGCGTGGACCGCAGCCTCAAGGCACTGGCCGCGCTGCCGTCAGCCCTGCGCAAACGCACCAGGCTGATGGTGATCGGCCAGGACGACCCCAAGGTATTCCAGCTGCAAAGCGCCACCCTGGGTTTGGGCGACCAGGTGCAGTTCCTCAAGGGCCGTAGCGACATCCCGCGCTTCCTGCTGGGCGCCGACCTGCTGATTCACCCGGCGTACAACGAAAATACCGGTACGGTGCTGCTCGAAGCGTTGGTCGCCGGCTTGCCCGTGCTGGTGTCCAAGGTGTGCGGTTATGCCCACTACATTGCCGAGGCCGACAGTGGCCTGGTGCTGGACGAGCCGTTCGAACAAGAGCAGCTCAACGGCTATCTGCAGCGCATGCTCGAAGACCCGCAGGCGCGTGCCAGCTGGTCGCGCAATGGCCTGGCATTTGCTGATAGCGCCGATCTGTACAGCATGCCGCAGCATGCTGCCGACGTGATCCTGGGGCAAAAAACCGCATGAAGCTGATATTGGCCGAACCCTTCAAACGCCTGTGGGCCGGGCGTGATGCCTTCGACGCCGTGGAGGCGCTGCAAGGCGAGGTCTATCGCGAGCTGGAAGGGCGCCGCACGCTGCGCACCGAAGTGGCTGGCGAGGGCTTTTTCGTCAAGATCCACCGCGGCATCGGCTGGGGCGAGATCTTCAAGAACCTGCTCACCGCCAAGCTGCCGGTGCTCGGTGCCGGCCAGGAATGGCTGGCCATCCAGCGCCTGCATGAGGTGGGTGTGCCGACCATGACCGCAGTCGCCTACGGCGAGCGCGGCAGCAACCCGGCCACGCAGCACTCGTTCATCATCACTGAAGAGCTGGCGCCGACCATCAGCCTGGAAGACTTCAGCATCGACTGGGTCAAGCAGCCGCCCGAGCCGCGCCTGAAGCGTGCCCTGATCGCCGAGGTGGCGAAAATGACCGGCGGCATGCACCGCGCCGGGGTCAACCACCGCGATTGCTACATCTGCCATTTCCTGCTGCACACCGACCGACCGGTTACGGCGGATGACTTCAAGCTGTCGGTGATCGACCTGCACCGCGCGCAAACCCGTGCCAGAATCAGCCGCCGCTGGCGCGACAAAGACCTGGCTGCGCTGTACTTTTCGGCCCTGGACATCGGCCTGACCCAACGCGACAAGCTGCGCTTCCTGCGCGGTTACTTCCAGCGTCCGCTGCGGCAGGTGCTGAAGGACGAAGCCGCGCTGCTCGCCTGGCTGGAGCGCAAGGCCCAGAAACTCTACGATCGCAAGCAACGCTATGGGGACGCACTCTGATGGCGAGTTGGACACTGGCGCCGGGGTACGAACACCTGGCGGCGGACTTCGGCAGCCTCGACGCGGTGTTCGCCATCCAGGGCGAACGGCTGACCCGCGACCCGCTCAGTGAGGTGGTACGCATCGAGCGTGACGGGATCAACTACTACGTCAAGCGCTACACCGGGGCCGGCAAGCACATGCGCCGGTATTTGGGGCGGCCACGCATCAAGGCCGAATGGCAAAACCTCAAGCAGTTCGCCAAATGGGGGATCCCCACCGCCGAAGTCGTGGCTTGGGGCCTGGAGCGCAACGGCCTGGCCTTTGGCCGTGGCGCTATGATCACCCGTGAACTGCCGCACACCGAAGACTTGTCGGCCCTGGCCGATAACAACGATGCGCGTTTGGCCGACCGCGCCTGGGTCGACCATGTCAGCCGTCAACTGGCGCGCCATACCCGGGTCATGCACGAACACCGCTTTGCCCATAACGACCTGAAGTGGCGCAACCTGCTGGTCGATGACCAAGGCACGCTGTTCTTCATCGACTGCCCAACCGGCGACTTCTGGCGCGGTTTCATGTGGCGCCACCGGATGATCAAGGACCTGGCATGCCTGGACAAAGTGGCCAAATACCACCTGTCAGCTACCCAGCGCCTGCGCTTCTACCTCCAATACCGCGGCCGCGACCGGCTGAATGTGCGTGACAAGAAGCGCATTCATCGAGTACTGGGCTTTTTCGAGGGAAGGGAATGACCGATTACCTGGCCAGCGCGGACCTCGCGCTGCTCAAGCGCCATGGCCTGGACAACTTCGAGGCGCTGTGGGCGCTGCAACTTGATGCTGTGGACGAACCCAACACCGGCCGTGGTGGCTGGAGCAGCGTCTTCCGTCTGGAGCTCGAAGGCAAGGGCTACTACCTCAAGCGCCAGAGCGACTACCTGACCCGTACCTTGCACCGGCCGTTCGGCGAGCCCACCTTCGCCCGCGAATTCCGCAACATCAGTCGCTACCAGAAGCTGCGCATTCCGGCATTGCAGGCGGTGTTCTACGGCGAGCGCAAGCAGGGCGGCAAGCACCGGGCCATCCTGATGACCCGCGCGCTGGACGAATGGGCCGACCTCGACAGCCTGCTGGCGCGTTGGCCGCGGTTGGATGAAGCTGAGCGCACTGGCATCCTGCAGGCTTGCGGTCAGCTGGCGCGTACCCTGCACAGCGCCGGCCAGGTGCATGGCTGCTTCTACCCCAAGCACATTTTCCTGCGTCAACGCCGCGAGGGTTGGGACGCGCAACTGATCGACCTGGAAAAGACCCGGCCGCTGCTGTTCGGCATGCGTGACCGCCTCAAGGACCTGGAGCCGCTGCTGCGCCGCGCCCAGGCCTGGCGCGTGCAGGATGTACGTACGTTGCTGGCTACCTACCTGGGGCAGCCGGCTGACGGCGCGCTGGTCGACACCTGGCTGCAACGGCTGACGCAACGCCGTCGTGAAAAAGAGGCCCGCTGATGCGTTTGTCTGAACTGAAGGATGCCGGGCGCAGCCCGACGCTGCCCCTGAGTATCACGTTGGTTGATGCCGCCGGCAGCGCTGACTTGCAATTGCTCAGCCTGCTGCGCGTGCTGCCGGGGCAGCGTTATGTGGGCGCTGGTGTCTGGCGTGGTACACCGGTGCTGGCGAAGTTGCTGGTCGGTAGTAGCGCCGCACGGCATTTCCAGCGCGAACTGCAGGGTGTGAAATGGCTGGCCGAACAAGGCCTGACCACACCGACGCTACTGGCTGACGGCCTCAAGGAAGGCGAGGGCGGCTGGCTGCTGTTCGAGTTCCTTGACGGTGCCCAAAGCCTGGCCGATGCCTGGGCCGCAGTGGAAAACCTGCCAGTGCTGGCGGACGAGCAGCACCTGGTACTGGGCGAAGCGCTCACGGCTGTGGCGCACATGCACGCCCAAGGCCTTTGGCAGCAAGACCTGCACCTGGACAACCTGCTGCGCCATGCCGGCAAGCTGTACCTGATCGACGGTGCGGGCATAAGGGCGGAAACACCCGGGCAGCAGTTGTCGCGTCCACGGGTGCTGGAAAACCTCGGGGTGTTCTTCGCCCAGTTGCCCAAGCGCCTGGAACCGTTCATCGAAGAGCTGCTGGTACATTACCTGCTGGCCAATGCCGAGCATGCGTTGCCGCTGGAAGCGCTGCAGAAACAGGTGGACAAGGTGCGCAGCTGGCGGCAGAAGGACTATCTGGACAAGGCTGGCCGCGAGTGCAGCCTGTTCAGCGTCCAGCGCACCCTTTCGGGCTTACAGGCGATCCGCCGCAGTGAGGTCGAGGCCATGCAGCCTGTACTGGAACAGGCCGATGCGCTGATCGACAAAGGCCATTTGTACAAGACCGGTGGCGCTGCCAGCGTGGCGCGCATCGAGGTCAATGGTCGCCAGTTGGTGATCAAGCGCTACAACATCAAGAACACCGCGCATTGGTTCAAGCGCTTCTGGCGCCCGAGCCGAGCCTGGCATTCCTGGATTGAAGGCCATCGCCTGGAATTTCTCGACATCGCCACGCCACGCCCCCTCGCGGTGCTGGAACAGCGGGTGCTGGGCCTGCGCAGCCGTGCTTACCTGGTCACCGAGTATGTCGACGGTCCGGACCTGACGGCTTGCTTTGCGCCCTACGTCGAAAGCGGCGATGCGCCCGAGGAGCAGGTGGATGCCTTGGTGCACGTGATGCAGCAGCTGATTCACGAGCGCATCAGCCACGGTGACTTCAAAGGCCATAACCTGTTCTGGCACAACGGCCAATGGTCGTTGATCGACCTTGATGCCATGTGCCAGCACGCCACCCAGCTCAGCTTCGCTCCGGCCTATGCCCGTGATCGGGCACGGCTGCTGCGCAACTGGCCCACTGGCAGTGCCTTGCATCAGCGGCTGGACCGGCTGTTGCCAAAACTGGTCGACTGAGGCCGCCGGTTCCGGCGGTCAGTGGGCCGGCGGTGGTTGATCTGGCAGTGTCAGCCAGTCACTGCTGCGCCCTGCCTGGCGAACGCGTATCAGCCACTGGCCGTTTTCGTGGCGCAGCACCGCCCACGGCACCACGCCGGCGTTGCTGGCAACGGCAATCTGCAAGTGGTAATGATCCGGCAGCAGGTGACGGCGCACAGGCAACTGCCCGTCCTTGAGCGCCAGGTACAGCTGATCGTCCGCCTCAAAAAGTCCTTGTTCGCTATGTACCGGCAGGCCGGCCACAGGCGCTTGCAGATAGCAGTCCTGCAGTAATTGCTTCAGGTCGGGCAGCCCGTCGTACCAGAGCACCGGTGAGTCGATGACCCACTGCCCATTGGCCTTGCGCTTGAGCGGTTGCTGCAGATAGGCATCTGGCTGGTCGGGGTCGATGGCCCGCCAGCGGTAGCCGTCGAAGCTGACTTGGTAATAGCGGTTGTCGTTGTCCTTGACGAAGTACAGCGATTGCCCGCCAAACGCCGAACTTTGTTCGTAGACACCTTCACCGTAGATGCCGTCTATGCGATAGCGCAGGCTGCTGCTGCCCGGTTGTATCTGGAGGCGTGCGGGCAGCGGCAGTGGCGGTTGTTTGGGGATCCCGCGCAGGGATCGGCGTAGCACTCTGGAACCCAGAAAACTGGTACCCGCATCGTTGAGGTGGCTCAGCGCCTGATAGGCATGGCGCATCACCCCTTCGACATCCTCTTGCTTGAAGGCCTCGGCCCCGTCCCAGATATCGATTGCCATACGGCCGATCGACAGCACCAGCAACGCACGGTTGGGCAGCAGCAGGCTGATGAAGTCCAGCAAACGCCAGCTCAGCGCCATGATCGACTCTGCATTCACTTCGCGGGTGGTCGTGCTTTCGGCATCGGCCTGGGCGATCAGCGCCCGGGCCTCGGCCATGTAGTAGGCGAAGAAAAGGTCGTCTTTGACTTCGGGCGTGGTCAAATGCGTGCTCAGACGCCCCTTGTTCAGCAGCCGCTGCACCGTGGCAGCAGGCAGCAATGGCAGGCGCTGGGCTACGTATGCGCTCAACGCGGGCTGTTGGCGCAATGTGCGAAGCAGTTCGCGGGTTGTGCGAAAACGGCGCCAGGCCCTGCGGTCTGGGGCATCCGGGGTGTACAGCACGCATGCTGCAGACTTGTAGGGGATGCTGTTGAGCAGAAGCACGCCCTGCAGGGTATGGCCCATGATGTTCAACTGTCGAACAGTGACTGGGTAGCCTGCTACTGGCGCACGCAGTGCGTTGTGCGGTTGGTCCAGCACTGCGCACACCCAGTTGTAGCCATGTTCGAAAGGGTCTTCACCAAAGTGGCCAGCGTAGCGCGCCTTGACGGCTTCAGCGCGCATGCGGGCATGGTTGACCTTGCTGTGCGCAGCCAGGCGCCATTTGCCCGCTCTGGAACTGATGAGCTGGGTGTGCAGGTACTTTGCGTAGCTGTCACCCACGTTCAGTTCCCGGACCAAGTGCTTGACATACTGCGGCGTGAGCCCGGCGGGCGTGGCTTTACCGTGTGCATGGATCACCCGGGCAGTAAGCCAGTAGTCAGTGTCGAACCACGGCAAGTTCTTGAGGGCGAGCTCTTCGAGGGTGCTGACTTCCTCGACCATTTCCACCATCTCGTCGCCCACGCGGCGCATGCCTGCATAGGTGACATAGGATGAGAGGGCGAAGGGATGCATGATGGCGCCCGTGCGGCGGGCACGCACGACCAGGATTTTGATATCGCGAGGATCTGTGTCGTACCCCAGGTCGTGTCTCAGGCGCTCGCGAAGGCGTGCGTTGGCCCAGGCCAGCAGGCTATTGCGTTGCTTGAAGTCGTTGAGGCTCAGTACTCCCGGTGCAGCAGCCTGCTCGGCGATTGCCACCAGCGTTTGCATGGCCTGCATCATATGGCTAAGGCCTTGCGCAGAAGTATTGCGCAGCCAGTTGGGCAGGTTCTTCTCAAGCAATTGGGAGTAGCGTGTTTGCAGGAGGGGTTTGGCGCCGACTTCATGCCATAGCGCCAGTGCTTTATGTATTCGGGTGTGCTGGTCGGGTGAGCCGTTGCTCCACAAGCCGGTGGCACTCAGGCGTTGGCGTTGGGCTTCTATCACACTGTCGATCTGGGCCTCCAGCAGGCTGTCGGCGTACCAGTCATAGCGCAGCCGCTGTGATAGGCGAGCGCGGTCTGCCTGCGCGTCAGGGTACAGATGCAGCAAGGGTTTGCTCTGGATTGGGTCTTCCAGGCGTTCGCAAAGCTCTTGGTGCAGTGCGCCCAGCGATTCGAAGACTTCTATGCCTTGTGACAGGCTGCACAGCACGGCCATGCCTGGCGCATCCTTGGGCGTGAGCATGGAGCCCTCGGCGGTACCGGCAGTGATGACGAGCGTGCCCGGCAGGTAGCTGCGCCAGTTGGGCCGTATGCCTTCAAGCAGCACGCGATACACCTGCGGCCTTTTGGCCAGGGGCATATGCCTGCGCTGGGAGGGTAGCGGCTGTTGCAGGCAGGCCCATAGTTGATCGGCTGAGCGGTAGCCCAAGGTCTCGTCGCCCAGGCGCAACTCAACCTCGGCCAGCATCAGCGCCTTGCGCAGTGCCAGCAGCTTCTGTCTGGGTGTTTCACCTTGCTCATCGGCCGTAGTCCAGAAGCTGGCCAGTTCGCCGTGCAGCCAGGTGCGTGTGTTGGGGTTGATGGGGTGTTGAAGGTCGAGGGTCGGAAGGCCGTCGAGCAGGTCACCGATCTGTCGGTCGATCTGTTCCAGTTGTTCGAGGGGGCGCATGGGGCGGTTCCTTGGTTGAGGAAAACCCCATGCTTGGCAATACCTGCGGTTGCGGGGTGGTAGCGGGCTAGCGCCCCCGACGCCAGAGCAGCCCGCGCAGGCTCAGCAGGGCCGGCAGGCCCAGGCCGGCCCATGCCAGAACGTCCCAGCCACCGTCGCCGAGCAGTGCGGCGAACAGGCCCAGGAAGCCAAGCAGGGCAATCAACGCTGGCCAGGCGAAGAGGCGCGCAGTGGCTTGTGACCTGTGGCTCATGCACGCGCCTCCCTGGGTCTGCGCTGCTTGCCCCACCACAGGTAAAGGCCGCTGCCGAGCACGATGATTGTCAGCACGTCCAGCAAAGCCCAGAGGATCTGCATCGGTCGCCCGCCGTAATCGCCGAAATGCAGCGGCAGCGACAGGCCCATGGCATCCATGTACCAGGGACGGTCGCCTACGGCAGTCACTGCAAGAGTGCGAGCATCGATCAGTACCGGCGTGAACAGGTGCGAACTCAGGTGGGTGGCACCGTTCATGAATACCGCATAGTGGTGCTCGCTGGAGAAACGCGTGCCTGGAAACGCGATGAAGTCCGGGCGCATGCCCGGCGCGGCCTGTTCGGCAATGTCCAGCAGGCGAGTGGCTGGGGCGCGTTCGACGAGCGGCGGGGCGTCGCGGTAGGGCGCAACCATCGCAGCCAGGCTGTCGTTGCGCCAGGCTGCGATGACCAGGTCGGACAGGGCGCTGATCACCCCGGTCACGCTCACCGTCAAGGCCCAGGCCAGGGTGACCACGCCGATCAGGTTGTGCAGGTCGAGCCAGCGCAGGCGGCGGGATTTCTTGTGGCGTACGGTGCCGAATTCCAGGCGGCGCATGAACGGCGCATAGAGCACGGTGCCGGAGACAATCGCGACAATGAACAATACGCCCATGAAGGCCAGCAGCAGCTTGCCCGGCAGGCCTGCGAACATGTCCACATGCAGGCGCAGCATCACCATCATGAAACCGCCGTTGGCGGCCGGCATCGCTATGGCTTCGCCCGTTCGGGCATCGAGCATGAAAGTGTGCGACAGGTTGGGGTCGGTGCCGGCGGTGGCGGCGGTAATGGCGACCACGCCGTTGGGCTCGTCTTCATCGTAGCCGAAGTACTGCATGACCTCGCCGGGACGATGTTGTTCGGCCTTGAGTACCAGTTGCTGCAGGTCGAGGTGCGGGGTGCCTGCCGGCATTTCACGCAGTTCAGGGGCGTCGCCCAGCAGGTGTTCGAGTTCGTGGTGGAAGATCAGCGGCAGACCGGTGACTGCCAGCAACAGCAGGAACAGGGTGCAGACCAGGCTGCTCCAGGTGTGGATCAAGGACCAGCGGCGGATGGTGGGGCTCTTCATCACGGTACCGATTTTTTCTCTGTAGGATCGTGGGGCCGCAAAGCGGCCCCCGCTCACTCAGAACTTATAAGTGGCGCTGGCGACAACGCTGCGCTCATCGCCGTAGTAGCAGTAGTACGCGTCACAAGTAGACAGGTAATCCTTGTTCAGCAGGTTGGTGGCGGTGACCGCTACCGACGCGTCCTTCAGGCTGCCGTTCAGGCGACCTAGGTCGTAATGCACCGACCCATCGAAGACGGTGTAGGCCTTGGCCTTGCCCAGGTAGCTATTGCCTTGGTCGCCGTAGGTATTACCGGTATACCGCGCGCCCAGGCCGATGCCGAAGCCGTCGAGCACGCCCGAGTGCCAGGTATAGTCGCCCCAGATGGACGCTTGCTGGTTAGGCATCAGTTGCAGGCGGTTACCTTTGAAATCGCCATCCTGCACTTCGGACTTGGCCAGGGTGTAGGCGGCAATGACCTTCAGGTTGTCGGTCACATCGGAAACCGCTTCCAGTTCAAGGCCGCGGACTTTCACTTCACCGGTCTGGCTGGTGATGGTCACACCACCGACCGTGTTGGTGACCGAGACGTTTTTCTGAGTCAGGTCGTACACGGCTGCCGACAACAGGGTGTTGGACCCCGGCGGCTGGTATTTCACGCCCAGCTCCCACTGCTTGCCTTCGGTGGGCTTGAACGAATCCAAGGCTGACACACTGGCATTGCTGGACGGCTGGAACGACTCGGCATAGGACAGGTACGGCACGAAGCCCGAGTCGAACACGTAGCTGATGGCTGCGTTGCCGCTGAACTTCTTGTCCCGCTGGGTATTGGTGGCATCGCCCTGGTTGAAGAACTTGGTGCCGGTGTGCACCCAGTCTTCACGACCGCCCAGGGTCAGGCGCCAGTTACCAAGCGCCATCTGGTCCTGCACATACAGGCCAGTCTGACGGGTTTTCTGGTTGTAGTCGTAAAACGCGGTCGAGCGATCCGGGCGAGTGATCGGCAGCCCGTAGACCGGGTTGTTGACGTTGCTGTCCGGCACGGTGAAGTCGAAGATCGACAGGTAGTTGGTGTTGATGCGCTGGTGGTCCAGACCGATCAACAGCGTGTGGTTGACGTCCCCGGTCGCGAAGTCCGCCTGGAAGTTGTTGTCCACCGCGAACTGGCTGATGTCTTCATCGGTGTTGGTGGACATGCGGCTGACAGTGCCATCGTCTTTGACCGGGCCGCCGGGCTCGTAGTAACTGCCAGGGGTGATGGTCTGGAACGACAGGTCCGACTTGGTGTAGCGCAGGTTCTGGCGGAACTGCCAGACGTCGTTGATGCGGTGTTCGAAGGCGTACCCCAGCGCGTAGTAGGTGCGGTCGTAGAACTCGTAATCCGGGTCACCCAGGTTCTTGTGGTGTGAGATCTTGCCGAACGGCATGTCGATCTTGGTGCCCTGGATGGGCCGGAATTGGCTGGTGGCGCCGGTATCGTCACGGGTGAACTGGGTGAGGAAGGTCAGCGTCGTGTCTTCGTCGATGTTCCAGGTCAGGCTTGGGGCAATGTTGTAGCGCTTGTTGTCGATGTGGTCGATCTGGGTGCCACTGTCACGGATAACGCCACTGACGCCATAGAGAAAGCGACCTTCATCGTCGACCTTGCCGGTGCTGGCGAAGTTGATCTGACGATGGTTGTCGCTGCCGTATTGAAGCTCGATTTCGTGGGCGCTTTCGGCTTGCGGACGGCGGCTGACCATGTCCAGCAGGCCGCCAGGTGGCGTCTGGCCGTAGATCGAAGAGGCCGGGCCGCGAAGCAGGGCGAGGCGGTCGAGGTTCCAGGTTTCGGCTTTCGGGTTGGCATACACGCCGCGTGGCAGCGGCAGCCCATCCAGAAATTGCGTTGGCTCGAAGCCGCGCACGCGCATCCAGTCATACCGTGTATCGCTGCCGAAGCTGGCGGAGACGATACCTGGCATATAGCGCACTGCATCATCCAGGCTGTGTACACCGCGGTCTTTCATTTGCTCGCGGGTGGCGACAGAGATGGAGCGGGGGACTTCCACCAGTGCCGTGTCAGTCTTGGTGCCAGCAGCGGTGCGCTTGGCCACGTAGCCTTCAACCGGGCCCCATGCACTTTCGCTGGCGCTGGTAGCATTCACTGTGGTTTCCGGCAGGGCCAGTGTGCCATCCGGCGCGGCCACCAGGCTGTAGCTGCCCGCGGTGCTCTGCTGCAACTGCAGGCCGGTACCGCTCAGGGCCGCTTGCAGGGCGCCCAGACCATCGTATTGGCCGCTTACCGGGGCCGAGGTGCGTCCGCTGACCAGTGCCGGGTCAATGGCCAAGGCAATGCCGGCCTGGCTGGCGATCTGGTTGAGCGTGCTGGCCAATGGCGCGCTGGGCAGGTTGTAGGCGCGCGAGGTGGACTGCTCGGCGGCGAACAAGGCAGGGCTGGTCAGCGGGGCGGCCAGGCCGATGGCCAGGGCCATCAGGCTGGGGCGCAGGATATGATCAACGGCACGGGACATGCGGTGGTTCCTCGACGGGTAAGTGCTTGCTGCTTCCTTGCCGAGCGAGATCTAAAAAGTGACAGGATGAATCTGAAAAATATTGAGAATTATTTAAAGGGGTTTTGCCGGCACCGGCCTCTTCGCGGGTGAACCCGCTCTTACGACGACCCCGATGGGTGTCCACCAACGCGGTAGGAGCGGGTTTACCCGCGAATACGCAAGCAGCAGCAACCAACGGCGGGTGGAGATGGGCCAGCAGGTCCGGCCTATTTGGAAGTGACGTTCACCCACCACTGGGTATGCCGCTCGATTTTCACCGGCAACGCCGGCACCAGCGAGGCCAGCGCCAGGTCGGTGTTGGTCAGCGGGAAGCTGCCGGTCACACGCAGGTCGGCGACCTTGGCATCCACCCCGAGGTAGCCGCTGCGGTACTGGCCCAATGTGGCGAGCAGGTCGCCCAGGCGTACGTTGTCGACCACCAGCATGCCGCGGGTCCAGGCATCGGCGCCGGCAGGCACCGTGCCAACCTCGCCGAGGCTGTTGGCGTTCATCAACACCTGCTGGCCTTCGCGTAACACCTGTTCGTCGCCGCTGTTATGCGGCATGGCGGCGACCGAGGCTTGGAGCACTTCCAGGCGCGTACCGCCGGCTTCGCGGCGCACCAGGAAGCGCGTGCCCAGTGGCCGCAGGCGACCGTCCTCAGTACTTACCAGCAGCGGGCGCGAGTCCTGGTGGCCGGTTTCGACCGAGATTTCGCCTTGGTGCAGCACGATCACCCGTTGCGCGCCGGTGTAGTCGATGTCCACGGCGGTGTGGGTGTTCAGGCTCAGCAGTGTGCCGTCTTCCAGGCGCAAGGTACGCAACTCACCCGTGGCGGTACGCTGGTCGGCCAGCCAGTAGCTGGGTGCCAGCGACGGGGCGCCGACCCATGCCAGCAGCGCGCCGAGCAGAAACGTGCCGGCCAGCCCGCCGCCAACCTTGCCAATGCGTCGCCGCAGGCTGGCGCGTGTTTGCAGCAGCGCCTGGCGTGCCGGGCCTGCCGCCGCACTAACGCGTTGGTCCATGGCGCCGAGCTGGCGCCAGGCACGTGCGTGCTCTTCGCTGGCGGCATGCCAGCGCATGAATTCGTTGCGTTCATCAGGCGTGCTACTGCTGTCGCCCAGGCTGAGTTTCCAGGCAATGGCGGCTTCCAGGACCCGGGACGAAACCGGGACGTTGTTCACGTCGGCTCCCCGTAGAGAGCTACGTAGCACTGACGCATCCCTTGGGCGATGTACTGGCGCACCCGCGACACCGAAACGCCAAGGCGCTCGGCAATCTCGGCATGGCCCATGCCGTCAAGACGGCTATGCAGAAACGCCGCACGAGCCTTGCTCGACAGCTTGCCGAGCAGGCGATCTATGGCTTTGAGATCTTCAAGGATCAGGTGCTGCATTTCTGGCGAGGGCTGTTCGGCTTCAGGGATCAATGCCAGCTCGGCCAGGTAGGCTTGTTCCAGCGCGGTGCGGCGGAAGTGGTCGAACATCAGCCCCTTGGCGACGGCGGCCAGAAACGCGCGGGGTTCGCGGGGTGTGTCCAGTTGCTCACGACCCAGCAGGCGCACGAAGGTGTCCTGGCTCAGGTCTTCTGCACGTTGGCGGCAGGCCATGCTGCGTTGCAGCCAGGCGAGCAACCAGCCGCGGTGGTCGCGGTACAGCGCACCGACCAGATCGGCATGTGGGCTTTGTGCAGAAGACAAGCAGCGTCCCCCCGGAACGAATGCATTAACTAACGATAATTATTCGCGATTGTTGCAGAGGGGAGGGGGTGGGTGCAATGGACGCTTATCGGATTGCTACCATGGGGCTGGGGTTGAGTTATGTGGTGCCGGTGAGATAGAGCGCCGCCCGCGCGGCGCTCGATCTCACCGACGCTGCAAATCCCACGCCCTACAAACCGTGGCTCTGCATCTTGCGCCGTCGCCACCCGCGCAACCGTTGCTCCAGCTGCAGCGGGCTGTCCAGCTGCTGGCGCCGGGCCTGGCTGAACAGGATCAGCGCCAGTTCTGCGGTCACCTGGGCATCGGCACTGGCATGATGGCGTTCTTCAACCTGCAAGCCAAACCGCGCGACCCAGTCATCCAGCCCGGCCTCACGCAGCACTGTGTCGGGGTTGAGCATCGGCGCCAGTTCGGCAATATCGAGGAATGGCGACTGCAAGCGGTATCCCAGGCTTTCTTTCAGCGCACGCGCCAGCATGCGCTGGTCGAATGGTGCGTGAAACGCCAGCACCGGGCTGTTGCCAATGAAATCGAGCAAATCCAGCAGGGCCTCGGCCGGGTCGCAACCGGCAGCCAATGCACTGGGGCCCAAGCCGTGGATCAGTACGCTGGCGTTGGTCTTCTGCAAAGGCCGGTGCAGTGTGCGTTCGAACTGCTGGGCAAAGTCGATGGCACCGTCTTCGATGGCCACCGCCCCGATCGACAGTACCTGATCACGGTTGGGGTTGAGCCCGCTGGTTTCCAGGTCCAGCACCACCCAGCGCTGCTCGCGCAGGGTACATACCCCAAGCGGCAGGGGCTTGGGTAACCGGGCCAGGCGCTGGCGCTTGGCGTGGTCCAGCTCGGGCGCGCTGGGGCGCAGCCAGGCGAACAGGCTCATAGCTGATACCGCAAGGCCAGGCTGCTTTGCAGGCGCTGAGCCTGGCGCAGCGACTCGCGCAGGATGCGCCGGTCCAGGTGGTTGAGGCTGTCCGGGTCGACCCGGTTGGAATAAGGCAGGTTGTCGCGTATCTGGCGTTGGTGCTGCTGCATGCGGGTTTGCTGGATGAAGTGGTAGGCCTCTTCATAGGCGGCGCCGTCCAACGGCTCGATCACGCCCTTGGCCACCAGTTGGCGTAGACGCTCCAGGGTATTGCAGGCAGCTATGCCATGGGCCAGAGCCAGCAAACGGGCACCATCAACGAAGGGCGTCAGGCCCTGGACCTTAAGGTCGAGGGTCGCCGTCTTGTCGTTGCCCTGGCGTGTCAGCACGAACTCGCGCAACCGGCCCACCGGTGGGCGTTGGCGCAGGGCGTTGTCAGCCATCATGCGCTGGAAGATGCGGTTGTCGGCTACCTGTGCCAGCAGGCCCTGGCGCAGTTGCTCGCAGCCTTGCTCGTCGCCCCACACCACACGCAGGTCGAAGTAGATGCTCGAGCCCAGCAGGTTCTCCGGGCTGGCTTCGCGAACAAACCCGGCAAAGCGCCGCGCCCACTCGCTGCGCGACAGGCACAGTTCGGGGTTGCCGGCCATGACGTTACCCATGCACAGGGTGAAACCGCACTGGGCCAGGCACTGGTTGATGTATTGCGCCAGCGGCAGCAGACGAGCGCGGATTGCGTCGGCCTCGGCGCTGTCGACTGCTTCGAAGAGGATGCCGTTGTCCTGGTCGGTGTGCAGGGTCTGCTCGCTTCGCCCCTCGCTGCCAAAGCACAGCCAGCTGAACGGTACGCCCGGGTCGCCACGTTCGGCCAGGGCCAGTTCGATGACCCGGCACACGGTATGGTCGTTGAGCAAGGTAATGATCTGGGTGATCTGCGTCGACGATGCACCATGGGCCAGCATGCGTTCTACAAGCTGGCTGATTTCGCCGCGCAGCGAAACCAGCGTATCCAGGCGTGGCGCATGGCGTATGGTGCGCGCCAGGTGAACCAGATCGACCCGTTGCAGGGAGAACAGGTCGCGCTCGGAAACCACGCCGCACAGGCGTCCGTTTTCCACCAGGCATACGTGGGCAATGTGCCGCTCGGTCATGGCCATGGCGGCATCGAAGGCGCTGGCCTGGGGTGGGAGGTAGAACGGTTTGGCTGTCATGTGCCGGTCGATGGCGGCGCCCAGGTCGGCATCTATTGTCGCTACCACCTGGCGCAGGTCGCGCAAGGTGAATATACCGATGGGGTAGCGCTGTGGATCGACCACCACGATGCTGCCTACCTGTTGCTCGTGCATCAGCCGCACGGCTTCGCGCAGGGACGTATTGGCGCTGCACACCACCGGGTGACGCATGGCCAGTTCACCCAATGGGGTGTTGAGCGAGTACTGGGTGCCGAGGGTTTCCACAGCGCGCTGGCGTACTTGCTGATTGACCTGATCGAGCAGGCTGCTGACACCGCGCAGGGCAAAATCCCGAAACACATCAGACATCGTGAACACGCGAATGAAGGCGGCCTTGTTCAGTTGCAGGCAGAAGGTGTCTTCCCCGGCCAGGTGCTCGGTGCGGGTCGCGCGCTCACCCAGCAAGGCCGCCAGCGGGAAGCACTCGCCGCTGGTGATCTCGAACGTGGTCTCGACACCCGGTTTGGCCAGGTGCTGGCGCTCGCCAACCACGCGGCCCTGCTTGACGATGTAGAAGTGCTCGACCGGCCCGTCGGCAGGTTTGACGATGCTTTCACCGCAGGCGTAGAAGCGCAGCTGGCACTGCTCGACCAAGAAGGCCAGGTGGCTGTGCTCCATCTGATTGAACGGCGGAAAGCGCTGCAGGAACTGCAATGTACCTTGGATGTTTTGCAGTACTGCTGTCTTGCCCGCCTGGCTGTAGGCGTCCTTTTTGCTCATGAAACTGACCGTATCGCTATGCCGAACTATATATATCTATATATAGCTACCGGCCATGTTGTTCTCTGCCTCCATGGTCGGCTTGCGGCGGGGTGGTGCCCATTGGACGTAAGTCTATGAGCGCCCTTGTTAAAGACCCGACGAAAGGCGAAACGGGTTACGCAAGTCCTGCGGTCCTAATGCTGAAGCGGAATTATTTTGACGAGACAAGCATGCCCGAGCACACCGACATCCTGAGCGACGCCGAGCGCGAGGCCTTGGCCGTGATAAACCAAAGTGCGCCTGTGGCAGCCAGACCGTTGGTGCTTGTGGTGGAGGACAACGCGGTTAACCGGGAGGCGCTGATCCTGTACCTGAAAAGCCGGGGCATCGATGCGGTGGGGGCGGATGGGGCCGAGGAAGCCAGGTTGTACCTGCACTACCAGAAGCGTATCGGGTTGATGATTACCGATTTGCGCATGCAGCCTGAAAGTGGACTTGACTTGATCAGGACGATTCGCGCCTCGGAGCGGGCTGCGTTGTCGATCATTGTGGTGTCGGGTGACACCGATGTGGAAGAAGCAGTGGATGTGATGCACCTGGGGGTGGTGGATTTCCTGCTTAAACCGGTGGATTTGGGCAAACTGTTGGAGCTGGTGAAGAAAGAACTGAAAATGGGTTGATGCGCCGTGGGGAGCCGCAAAACGGTCCCCCCCCACGGCGCAGATGTTACTTACAAACCGTTACGCGCCTTGAACTCGCGGCGACGGCGGTGCAGTACCGGTTCGGTATAACCGTTCGGTTGCTTGCCACCTTCCACCACCAGTTCCACAGCCGCCTGGAACGCCACGTTGTCGTCGAAGTTCGGCGCCATCGGGCGGTACAGGGGGTCGCCAGCGTTCTGCTGATCGACCACCACGGCCATGCGCTTGAGGCTTTCCAGCACCTGTTCCTGGCTGACCACGCCGTGGCGCAGCCAGTTGGCCAGCAGCTGAGCAGAGATGCGCAGGGTGGCGCGGTCTTCCATCAGGCCGACGTTGTTGATGTCCGGCACCTTCGAGCAACCCACGCCCTGGTCGATCCAGCGCACCACGTAGCCGAGAATGCCCTGGGCGTTGTTGTCCAGCTCGTTGCGGATCTCTTCTGCCGACCAGTTGGTGTCGGCAGCCAGTGGAATGGCCAGAATGTCGTCCACCGACGCCGGGGTACGTGAAGCCAGTTCACGCTGGCGCGCCTGTACGTCCACCTTGTGGTAGTGCAGGGCGTGCAGGGTGGCGGCAGTTGGCGACGGTACCCAGGCGGTGTTGGCACCGGCCAGCGGGTGGGCGATCTTCTGCTCGAGCATGGCGGCCATCAGGTCAGGCATGGCCCACATGCCTTTGCCGATCTGCGCACGGCCTTGCAGGCCGGTGGCCAGGCCAACGTCGACGTTGTTGTTTTCGTAGGCGCCGATCCACTTCTCGTTCTTCATGGCACCTTTGCGCACCACGGCGCCGGCTTCCATCGAGGTGTGGATTTCATCGCCAGTGCGGTCAAGGAAGCCGGTGTTGATGAACGCCACGCGCTCGGCGGCTGCCTTGATGCAGGATTTGAGGTTGACCGTGGTACGGCGTTCCTCGTCCATGATACCGACCTTGACGGTGTTGCGCGGCATGCCCAGCAAGTCTTCGACCTGGCTGAAGATCTCGGCGGCGAAGGCCACTTCCTCAGGGCCGTGCATCTTCGGCTTGACGATGTACACGCTGCCACTGCGGGTATTCTTGCGGCTAGTGTTGCCATTGAGGTTGTGCAGGGCGATCAGGTTGGTGAACAGCCCGTCCTGGATACCTTCGGGAATTTCGTTGCCCTGGGCATCGAGGATCGCCGGGTTGGTCATCAGGTGGCCAACGTTGCGCACGAACAGCAACGAACGACCGTGCAGGGTCACACTGCCGCCGTTAGGCGCAGCGTACTCGCGGTCCGGGTTCATGGTGCGGGTGAAGGTTTTGCCACCCTTGCTCACGCTTTCGGCCAGGTCGCCTTTCATCAGGCCCAGCCAGTTGCGGTAGACGATGACCTTGTCGTCAGCATCTACGGCTGCAACCGAGTCTTCGCAGTCCATGATGGTGGTCAGTGCCGACTCCATCAGGATGTCTTTGACGCCAGCGGCGTCGGTGCTGCCGACCGGGGTGCTGGCATCGACCTGGATTTCGAAGTGCAGGCCGTTGTGCTTGAGCAGCACGGCAGTGGGGGCGGCGGCGTCACCCTGGAAGCCGATCAGTTGCGCATCGTCGCGCAGGCCGCTGTTGCTGCCGTCTTTCAAGGTAACAACCAGCTTGCCGCCTTCGATGCGGTAGCCCGTGGAGTCGACGTGCGAGCCGGCGGCCAGTGGCGCGGCTTCGTCGAGGAAGGCGCGGGCGAAGGCGATGACCTTGTCGCCACGCACCTTGTTGTAGCCCTGGCCTTTTTCGGCGCCGCCTTCATCGCTGATGGCGTCGGTGCCGTACAGGGCGTCATACAGCGAACCCCAGCGGGCGTTGGCGGCGTTCAGGGCGAAGCGGGCGTTCATCACCGGAACGACCAGTTGCGGGCCGGCCATGTGGGCGATTTCTTCGTCCACGTTCTGGGTGGTGGCCTGGAAATCGTCGGCTTGTGGCAGCAGGTAGCCGATTTCCTGGAGGAATGCTTTGTAGGCTGCGGCGTCGTGGGCCTGGCCTTTGCGTGCCTGGTGCCAGGCGTCGATCTTGGCTTGCAGCTCGTCGCGCTTGGCGAGCAGGGCTTTGTTCTTTGGAGCGAGGTCATTGATGATCTTCTCTGCACCCGCCCAGAACTGCTCGGCGACGATGCCGGTCCCGGGGATGGCTTCGTTGTTCACGAAGTCGTACAGGACCTTGGCGACCTGAAGGCCACCGACTTGAACGTATCCAGTCATTGCTTGCCTCACTCTGCTCAGCTATTTCGCTCTTCTGTATTAAGCCTGTAGCGCTTCTCTAAACACGGCACCAGTGCATGCCCCCGGATTTGCTCGAGGGCGGCTGGGTGCGGCCTGCCAGACAGGCTGGCAGGCAGTGTGCGTATTTTCACAGGCGCCTTGGCAGACATCCATACGACGTTTTGTAGTCCGCGCCACGGGATACTACATGAAGCAGTAGGCGGGGCAAAATCAGACTAAAAGCGCCGTTATGCGACCCGTTGGTCGCGTATGGTCACGCTGGGAGTGGGTATGTTCGCAAAAAACAGGTGGATTGTTCCAGATAAATCTTGAAACAGTACACGATTGTCTGTGCGGATTGCCCTGCGGCAGGTTGCCGCGCCTTGCCTATACTGACTCGATCCCCCGATTTTCTGCCGCCCGGCGCGGTCCGACACGAGGAAGGGCTTGTGGATCATCTTGTACTGACTGTAATTGCCCCTGACAAGGCCGGCCAGGTCGAACGTATTGCCCAATGCATCGCCGACCACAGTGGTAACTGGCTGGAAAGCCGCATGTCGCGTATGGCCGGGCAATTTGCTGGCATTCTGCGGGTGGCGGTGCCGGCAGAGAATTACGCCGAGCTGGTGGCCTCGCTGCAGGCGCTGGCCAGGTATGACATTCGCGTGCTGATTGCCGAGAGCGGCATCGAGCCGTCGTGCACCTGGAAGCCGATTGCCATGGAGCTGGTGGGCAACGACCGGCCAGGGATCGTGCGGGACATTACCCGCTTGCTGACCGAGCTGCAGGTAAACGTCGAGCGGTTTTCCACAGAAGTGCGGCCGGCGCCAATGAGCAGTGAGCCGTTGTTCCACGCCGACGCATTGCTCGCGCTGCCGCTGACCTTGCCGCTGGATGAACTGCAGCAGCGGCTGGAGAGCCTGGCGGATGACTTGATGGTGGAGTTGAAGCTGCGGGCAGAGGATTGATCAGAGATTGCGGGGGCGCTTTGCGCCCAATCGCGACAAAAGGCCGCTCCCACAGGGTCCTTGAGCGGCCCCCTGGGTTATCCCTATATCACGGGGAAGGCCCTGTGGATAAGCTGGGGGTGTACCTCTCTAGCCCAATTACGGCGTGGCTTCCACTGCTTTGATCAAAAAACAGTCAGAAATCAGCATCTTGTGCACAAACTACGGGGACGAGGGTGTGGATAACCTTTGGAGATGTATCCGCAGGCCACGAACCACATGGCCTGCAGAGTTTTGAGTGTTTTTTGATCAGCTACGTTTGCGCAAGTTCAACCATGCATCAACGCTGTAAATCGCCAAACCTGCCCAGATGAACATGAAGGCCGCCAGGGTGCTCGACGACAAATGCTCATCGAACAGCACTACAGCCTGCAACAGCACCAAGGTCGGTGCCAGGTACTGCAGGAAGCCCAGCGTGGTGTACGGCAGGTGCCGTGCGGCGGCGTTGAAGCATACCAGCGGCACCAGCGTTACCGGCCCGGCCGCCATCAGCCACAGCGCCTCGCTGCTGGTATAGAACGCGCCCTGGGCACTCATCGCCGCCGGGTGCAGCAACAGCCAGCCCAGGGCCAGCGGTACCAGCATCCAGGTTTCCACCACCAGGCCGGGCAGTGCTGCCACCGGCGCCTGCTTGCGGATCAGCCCATAGAAGCCGAAGCTCAACGCCAGCACCAGTGACACCCACGGCAGGCTGCCTACTTGCCACACCTGCTGGGCCACGCCAACGGCAGCCATGCCCACCGCCAGCCATTGCAGGCGGCGCAGGCGCTCGCCAAGAATCAGCATGCCCAGCAGTACGTTGATCAGCGGGTTGATGTAATAGCCCAGGCTGGCCTCGAGCATACGGCCGTTGTTCACCGACCACACATAGGTCAGCCAGTTACCGGCGATCAGTGCCCCGCTCAGTGCCAGGATGCCCAGCCGGCGCGGGTTGTTGCGCAGTTCCCGCCACCAGCCGGGGTGTTTCCACACCAGTAGCAGCAGCGAGCCGAACAGTGCTGACCAGAGCACCCGGTGGACAATGATTTCCACCGCCGGGACGCTCTGGATTGCCTTGAAGTAGAGGGGGAAAAGGCCCCAGATGATGTAGGCGCTCAGGCCCAGTATGTACCCGCGACGCGGGTTTGCGGCGTGCATGCAGAATCCTTGCTTAGGTTGCTAAATAAAGCGACGCCTATTGTAGACAGAGCCGGGCGTGCTTCTAGAACAATTTCAGCGGTGCTTCATCCAGCGCAGCCATCTGTTCGCGCAAGGCGAGAATCTGGTCGCCCCAGTAGCGCGGCTGGCCGAACCAGGGAAAGCTGGGCGGGAACGCGGGGTCATCCCAGCGCCTGGCCAGCCAGGCGCTATAGTGCAGCTGGCGCAGGGCGCGCAGGGGCTCGATCAGGGCCAGCTCGCGCGGGTCGAAGTCGTGGAACTCGTTGTAGCCGTCGATCAGCTCGGCCAGTTGCCCCAGGCGCTCCTCACGGTTGCCGGCCAGCAGCATCCACAGGTCTTGCACCGCTGGGCCCATGCGGCAATCGTCGAGGTCGACTACGTGGTACACCTCGTCACGGTGCATCAGGTTGCCGGGGTGCAGGTCGCCGTGCAGGCGGATGAGCTGGTGGGGTGTGCGAGCGTAGATGTCCTCCACCCGCTTTAGCAGATCGCGGGCCACGGACTCGAACGCCGGCAGCAGTTCACGCGGGACAAAATGACCCTCCAGCAGGGTGTTCAGCGAGGCGTGGCCAAAGTTGTCCACCGCCAGCGCCTCGCGGTGCTTGAATGGTTTGCTGGCGCCCACGGCATGCAGGCGGCCAAGTAACTGGCCCAGGCGATACAACTGGTCGAGGTTGCCAGGCTCGGGGGCGTGGCCGCCGCGGCGGGGGAACAGCGTGAAGCGGAAGCCCTTGTGTTCGAACAAGGTGCGGTCATCGTGCTGCATGGGCGCAACCACCGGGACTTCGCAGTCGGCGAGTTCGGCCGTGAAGGCGTGTTCTTCGAGGATGGCTGCATCGCTCCAGCGGCCTGGGCGGTAGAACTTGGCAATCAGCGGCTGCGCGTCTTCGATGCCCACCTGGTACACGCGGTTCTCGTAGCTGTTCAGCGCCAGCACCCGAGCGTCGCTGAGAAAGCCCAGGCTTTCCACTGCGTCCAGGACCAGGTCGGGGGTGAGGGTGTCGAAGGGGTGGGACATGGTGGCTCCGGAGGGTAAGCGGCGTGGGGACATGGTACCGCTTTATACCGGTGCCGGCCCCTTCGCGAGCGTGCCTGCGAACCGCGCACAGCGCGGCCAGACTACGCGGGAACCCCGATCAACACAGAAGATGGGTGAAACTGCACCCGCACCACACTGCCATCCACGACCTGCTGGGCAGCCAACCACTTTGCATCAGCCATGGCACACAGGGTCTGCCCGTTGCCTAACGCCAGCCTGATTTCACTGGGCCCATCGACCTCTGCCAGCACTTCCTCCACCTTCGTGCAAAGGCAATTGCTCCCCGCTTCGGCCTCTTCCCCCTCCGCCAACAACCGCACCCACCCGGCCTTGAGCAGCGCCACGACCGTTGTTCCCAGTGTCAGCTCCAGGCGCGCAGTGCTGTCGTGGGTGATCAGCGCATCGATCTGCAGCCCGCCGCTCAATGCCAGGCTGACGCGGTCATACCGGCCTTCAGGGCGCAGGCCGCTGACCTGGCCCTGCAACTGGTTACGCGCACTGGTGCGCAGCATC
The DNA here is from genome assembly GCF_021378985.1 of Pseudomonas sp. JR33AA. Lineage (NCBI taxonomy): Bacteria > Pseudomonadati > Pseudomonadota > Gammaproteobacteria > Pseudomonadales > Pseudomonadaceae > Pseudomonas > Pseudomonas sp. JR33AA. The sequence continues at coordinate 84,346 of NZ_JAJSAW010000008.1, read as the reverse complement.
AGGCGCCCGAGCAGTTCGAGGTCGCCGGACTCTTCGGCAGCTTCAAGGATTTGTGCCTGCAGGGCCTGCAGCCGTTGGTACAGGCGCAACACCCGCTCGCCTTCCGGCGACAAGTGCGCACCGCCACCGCCACGGCCACCGGTGCTGCGCTTGACCAAGGGCTGGCTGGCCAGATTGTTGAGCTCGTCGATGGCATCCCAGGCTGCCTTGTAGCTGATACCCGCGGCCTTTGCGGCGCGGGTGATCGAGCCTTGTTCGGCAATGTGCTGCAGCAGCGCGATGCGCTGTGGGCGGCGGGCGATGTGCTGGGTGAGAAGGGGGGGTAGGGACATGGGTATTCCGTATACAAGGATGCTTTACAAATGGGCAGGTCGCGCCTGGTCATACATACCCCGGTTTGGGCGTACGTGCCAGGCAATACACATCCACCCGCCGTGCACCGGCCTTGCGCAGTGCCTGGGCAATAGCCTGCGCTGTGGCACCGGTGGTCAACACATCATCGACGATGGCGACATGCTTGCCTTCAAGTTCGCCCGTTACCGCGAACGCCTGGCGCAAATTGCGCCGCCGTGCCTTGGCGCCCAGATGTTGCTGTGCCGGTGTCTCGCGCGTGCGCATCAGCAAACGCTCGTTGCAACTTACCCCTACGTGCGACGACAACCACCGCCCAAGCATCCCCGCCTGGTTGAACCCCCGCTCACGCAGTCGACGCCTGGCCAAAGGCACAGGCAACAGCAGGTCAGGGCGAGGCACCCCTTCGGCATAGCGATATTGCAGCCCCTGCGCCAGCAGCTCAGCCATCAGGCGCCCCAAAGGCCATTGGCGATTGTGCTTGAAACGGCTGATCAACGTGTCCACCGGAAAGCCGAAATGCCACAGGGCAATGACCTGATCGAAGGCTGGCAAGCAGCGGGAGCACTGGCCGCAGGTCAGGCCGGTCAGGGGCAGGGGCAAGGCGCAATACTGGCAATGTTCACCCAGCCAGGGCAGCTCCTGCTCGCAGGCGATGCACAGCGGGTAGTGCTGCTCGGCAGGCTCATCGCACAACAAACATATCTGATTAAAAAGTGAGCACTTGTAAACCAGTCTCTTCCAGTGCAGTTGACAGTTCATAGGCCTTCCATGACTATGCGAGCTATCCGTGATGCGCTGGCGGGCTTTCCTGTCCCGGCGCCAGCTACAGCCTAAACAAGGAAACGCCGATGAGCGCCAGCACAACTGCAACAACACGTCACGACTGGTCCCTGGCCGAGGTCAAGGCGCTGTTCCAGCAACCGTTCAATGACTTGCTGTTCCAGGCGCAGACCGTGCACCGCGCGCATTTCGACCCCAACCGCGTGCAGGTTTCGACCTTGCTTTCGATCAAGACCGGCGCCTGCCCGGAAGATTGCAAATATTGTCCACAGTCCGGCCACTACAACACCGGGCTGGAAAAACAGAAGCTGATGGAAGTGCAGAAGGTGCTGGAAGAAGCTGCCCGCGCCAAAGCCATCGGCTCTACCCGTTTCTGCATGGGGGCGGCGTGGAAGCACCCGTCGGCCAAAGACATGCCCTACGTGCTGGAGATGGTCAAAGGCGTCAAGGCCATGGGCCTGGAAACCTGCATGACCCTCGGCAAGCTCGACCAGGAGCAAACCAAGGCACTGGCCCAGGCTGGTCTGGACTACTACAACCACAACCTCGACACCTCGCCGGAGTTCTACGGCAGCATCATCACCACGCGTACCTACAGCGAGCGCCTGCAGACCCTGGCCTACGTGCGCGATGCCGGGATGAAGATCTGCTCTGGCGGTATTCTGGGCATGGGTGAGTCGCTGGATGACCGCGCCGGCCTGCTGATCCAGCTGGCCAACCTGCCCGAGCACCCGGAGTCGGTGCCGATCAACATGCTGGTCAAGGTAGCCGGCACGCCGCTGGCCGAGGAAGAGGACGTCGATCCGTTCGACTTTATCCGTATGCTGGCCGTGGCCCGTATCCTCATGCCCAAGTCTCACGTGCGCCTGTCCGCCGGCCGCGAGCAGATGAACGAGCAGATGCAGGCCCTGGCCTTCATGGCTGGCGCCAACTCGATCTTCTACGGCGAAAAGCTGCTGACCACTGCCAACCCCCAGGCCGACAAGGACATGCAGCTGTTCGCACGCCTGGGTATCAAGCCCGAAGCGCGTGAAGAGCACGCCGACGAAGTGCACCAGGCAGCCATCGAGCAAGCGCTGGTCGAGCAGCGCAGCAGCGAGATGTTCTACGACGCCGCGACAGCCTGATATGGCTTTCGACCTGGCTGCGCGCCTGGCCGAACGGCGCGCCGCAGACCTGTATCGGCAGCGGCCATTGCTGGAAAGCCCGCAAGGGCCGGAAGTCGTGGTCGACGGCCAGCGGTTGCTGGCCTTCTGCAGCAACGACTACCTGGGCCTGGCCAACCACCCTGAGGTAATCGCCGCCTGGCAGGCCGGCGCCGAGCGCTGGGGGGTGGGGGGTGGTGCCTCGCACCTGGTGGTTGGCCACAGCGCACCGCACCATCAGGTTGAAGAGGCACTGGCTGAACTTACCGGCCGCCCGCGCGCACTGTTGTTCTCCACCGGTTATATGGCCAATCTGGGCGCCATCACCGCGCTGGTGGGGCAGGGCGACACGGTGCTGCAAGACCGCCTCAACCATGCTTCGCTGCTGGATGGCGGGCTGCTCAGTGGCGCCCGCTTCAACCGCTACCTGCATAACGACCCGGCCAGCCTGGCCAGCCGCCTGGACAAGGCGGTCGGCAATACCCTGGTGGTGACCGATGGCGTGTTCAGCATGGACGGTGACCTGGCCGACCTGCCGGCGCTGGCCGATGTCGCTCGTGCCCGCGGTGCCTGGCTGATGGTCGACGACGCCCATGGTCTGGGCACCCTGGGCGCTCAAGGCGGCGGCATCGTCGAGCACTTTGGCCTGGGCGTGGATGACGTACCGGTGCTGATCGGCACGCTGGGCAAGGCTTGCGGCACTGCAGGTGCCTTTGTTGCCGGCAGCGATGCGCTGATCGAGGCGCTGGTGCAGTTCGCTCGCCCCTACATCTACACCACCAGCCAGCCACCGGCGCTGGCCTGCGCCACACTCAAGAGCCTGGAGCTGCTGCGCCGCGAAACCTGGCGTCGTGAGCACCTGGCAGCCCTGATTCGCAAGTTCCGAGAAGGCGCGCAGCAGATAGGGCTGCAGTTGATGGACAGCCCCACGCCGATCCAGCCCATCGTGATCGGCGACAGTGCGCAGGCGTTGCGCCTGTCACGCCTGCTGCGTGAGCGCGGCTTGCTGGTGACGGCCATCCGTCCACCCACCGTGCCGGCTGGCAGCGCACGCCTGCGGGTAACCTTGAGCGCAGCGCACAGCGAGGCGCAGGTGCAGCTATTGTTGAATGCATTGGCCGAGTGTTATCCACAGTTGGAGAACGCCGATGCGTAATCGACTTGTCCTATTGCCCGGCTGGGGCTTAGGAACTGCTGCGCTGGAGCCGCTGGCCGCCAGCCTGCGTGCCCAGGATGCCCGCCTGCAGGTAGAGCTGATGCCCCTGCCAGAACTGGCCCACAGCGATGTGCAGGCCTGGATCGACCACCTGGACCGCAAGCTGCCCAGCAATGTCTGGCTGGGTGGCTGGTCACTGGGTGGCATGTTGGCCAGCGCGCTGGCGCACCAGCGTGGCGACCACTGCTGCGGGCTACTGACCTTGGCCAGCAACCCCAGCTTCCTGGCCCGGCCAGATTGGCCCCATGGCATGGCCGAAGACACCTTCGGCACCTTCCTCGACGGCTGCCGCAACCATACCCAGGTCACCCTCAAGCGTTTCCGTACCTTGTGCAGTGACGGCGCCTTGCAGCCGCGCACCCTGTTGCGCCAACTGGGTGTCGGCGTGCCGGATACCGACCCGTTGTACCTGGCCACTAGCCTTGAAGTGCTGGCCAAGCTGGACACCCGCGAAGCCTTGCAGGCCTATGGTGGCCCGCAACTGCACCTGTTCGCCGGCAGCGATGCGCTAGTGCCGGCAGAGGCGGCAAAGGCGTTGAGCGAGCTGTTGCCCGATGTGGAAGTGGGCCTGGTCGAAGACAGTTCCCACGCGTTCCTGCTGGAGTACCCGCAGGAGCTGGCAGCGGGCATCAAGAGTTTTCTGCATGAGAGTGGCGATGACTGACCTTTCCCGTCCGACCCTGCCCGGCACATTGCCCGACAAGCGCCAGGTCGCGGCCTCGTTCTCCCGCGCCGCGGCCAGTTACGACAGCGTGGCGGCCCTTCAGCGCGCTGTAGGCCAGAGCCTGCTGGAGCAACTGCCGGCAGGCCTTCAGCCGTCACACTGGCTGGACCTGGGCAGTGGCACCGGCCATTTCAGCCGCATGCTGGCTGAGCGTTTCGCCCAGGCCAGCGGCGTGGCGGTGGATATTGCCGAAGGCATGTTGCTTCATGCCCGTCATGTAAAGGGTGGGGCGCAGTATCACGTGGTTGGCGACGCCGAGCGTTTGCCGCTGTGCGATGGCAGCGTCGACCTGGTGTTTTCCAGCCTGGCGGTGCAGTGGTGCGATCAGTTCGCCAGTGTGCTGGCCGAGGCGCAGCGGGTGCTGCGCCCAGGCGGTGTATTGGCGTTCAGCAGCCTGTGCGTGGGCACCCTCGACGAACTGCGCGCCAGTTGGCAGGCGGTGGATGGCCTGGTGCATGTAAACCGCTTCCGCCGTTTTGAGGACTATCAGCGCCTGTGCGCAGCCAGCGGTTTTGAACAGCTTGAGCTGCAGCGGTGCCCGCATGTGCTGCACTACCCGGATGTGCGCAGCCTGACCCACGAACTGAAGGCGTTGGGGGCACACAATCTGAACCCCGGGCGACCTTCCGGCCTCACCGGCCGGGCGCGAATGCAGGGCCTGTTGCAGGCCTATGAGGCATTTCGCCAGCCTGCGGGGCTGCCAGCCACCTATCAAGTGGTCTATGGTGTGTTGCGCAAGCCACAGGCGTAAGGGGAACACGATGAGCCAGGCCTTTTTCATTGCCGGTACCGATACCGATGTCGGCAAGACCACCATCGCCGCCGGCCTCTTGCATGCGGCGCGTTTGCAGGGCATGAGCACGCTGGGTGCCAAGCCGGTCGCCTCGGGCTGCACGATGACACCGAAAGGCTTGCGCAATAGCGATGCCCTGGCGCTGATCGACGAAAGCACGGTCAAGCTGCCCTATGAGCAGGTCAATCCGTTTGCCTTCGAGCCTGCCATTGCCCCGCATGTGGCGGCGCGCGAGGCCGGGGTGACGCTGGCTGTGCCAGAACTGCTCGCGGCGATGCGCAATGTGCTGCAACAAAATGCCGACTTCACCCTGATAGAGGGGGCCGGTGGCTGGCGCGTACCGCTGTCGGGCCTGGAGAACCTGTCCGACCTTGCCGTTGCCTTGCGGTTGCCGGTGATTCTGGTGGTAGGCGTGCGGTTGGGTTGCATCAGCCATGCCTTGCTCAGCGCCGAGGCGATCGAGCGTGATGGGCTGCAGTTGGCGGGTTGGGTGGCAAACATCATCGAGCCGCGCACCTCGCGCCTGGAAGAGAACCTGGCCAGCCTTGCAGAGCGCTTGCCGGCGCCTTGCCTGGGGCGGGTGCCCAAGCTCAAGCAGGCCAGTGCCGACATGGTGGCTGAGCATCTGCAGCTGGATTTGCTGGATTAGTGTGTTGCAGGCCAGTGCAGAAATACCCAAGGCCTATCAACTGGCATTGAGCCATTATTGATTTAAACGGGCCTTTTCGCGCCCAGCCTGCTTTAATTGGGGCTGTTCGTCATCCAGCGTCAATGGAGTCCTGACATGGAAATCACCGGTAGCTCCGCCTACTACGCGGGCCTGAGCGCAATCCAGACCGGCCAGAGCCGCGTCGATCAGGCCGCCAGCCAGATCGCCAACACCACTGCCGAACGTACCGCCACCAGCCAGTCCAGCGATTTTCAGGCCGAGCGCCTGCGCGCGGTCGACCGCAGCCAGCAGATGGACATGGCCACCAGTGTCGTGCAACAGGCGGTGGGCAAGACCGAAGTCGAGCTCGGCGCAAAGGTTGCCAAGGCATCCGACGAAATGCTCGGCCGGATCATCGACACCTACGCCTGATACGGCGCCCCCTCCCAAACTTGGCGCGTTCCTTTGTAGGAGCGGGCTTGCCCGCGAATGCGTCCGCTTAGACAACAATTTTGTCTGGTCGGGCCTCTTCGCGGGCAAGCCCGCTCCTACAAGGGGTTGTGCCATGGCGTGACCGATTTGCCATTTTTCGTGGCGTAAATGGCACCATGGTCCCTCCTTGACAGAAAGCTAAGCTAAACGTAAGTTTCAAACAACTGTTTGATCGGCTTCCGCCAAGCGCGGGTCACCCCACAGAACTCACCTAGAGGTTCATCGCAATGCCTGACTACAAAGCCCCCTTGCGTGATATCCGCTTCGTTCGCGACGAGCTGCTTGGCTATGAGGCGCACTATCAGAGCCTGCCGGGCTGCCAGGACGCCACGCCCGACATGGTCGACGCGATCCTTGAAGAAGGCGCGAAGTTCTGTGAGCAGGTGTTGTCGCCGCTGAACCGCGTGGGTGACCAGGAAGGCTGCACCTGGAGCGAATCGGGGGTGAAAACCCCAACCGGCTTCAAGGAGGCCTACCAGCAGTTCGTCGAAGGCGGCTGGCCGAGCCTGGCACATGACGTCGAACATGGCGGCCAAGGCCTGCCAGAGTCGCTGGGCCTGGCGCTGAGCGAAATGGTCGGTGGCTCAAACTGGTCGTGGGGTATGTACCCCGGCCTGTCGCATGGCGCGATGAACACTATTTCTGCGCACGGCACTGCCGAGCAACAGCACACCTACCTGACCAAGCTGGTGTCCGGTGAGTGGACCGGCACCATGTGCCTGACCGAACCGCACTGCGGCACCGACCTGGGCATGCTGCGCACCAAGGCCGAGCCACAGGCCGACGGCAGCTACAAAGTGTCGGGCACCAAGATCTTCATTTCGGCCGGTGAGCACGACATGGCCGACAACATCGTCCATATCGTCCTGGCCCGCCTGCCGGACGCACCGGCCGGCACCAAGGGCATTTCGCTGTTCATCGTGCCGAAGTTCCTGCCCAACGCCGAAGGCGGTGTGGGCGAGCGCAACGGCGTGAGCTGCGGCTCGATCGAACACAAGATGGGCATCCACGGTAACGCCACCTGCGTCATGAACTTCGATGCGGCAACCGGCTACCTGATCGGCCCAGCCAACAAAGGCCTGAACTGCATGTTCACCTTCATGAACACTGCTCGCCTGGGTACCGCGCTGCAAGGCCTGGCCCACGCCGAGGTGGCGTTCCAGGGTGGCCTGAAGTACGCCCGTGAGCGCTTGCAGATGCGTTCCCTGACCGGCCCGAAAGCACCGGACAAGGCCGCTGACCCGATCATCGTCCACCCGGACGTGCGGCGCATGCTGCTGACCATGAAGGCCTTCGCCGAAGGCAACCGCGCGATGGTGTACTTCACTGCCAAGCAGGTGGACATCGTCAAGTACAGCCAGGACGAAGAAGAGCGCAAGAAGGCTGACGCCCTGCTGGCGTTCCTGACCCCGATCGCCAAGGCATTCATGACCGAAGTCGGTTTCGAAGCCGCCAACCACGGCGTACAGATCTACGGTGGCCATGGCTTCATCGCCGAATGGGGCATGGAGCAGAACGTGCGCGACAGCCGTATCTCCATGCTGTACGAAGGCACTACCGGTATTCAGGCCCTCGACCTGCTTGGTCGTAAAGTGCTGATGACTCAAGGCGAAGCACTGAAGGGCTTCACCAAGATCGTGCACAAGTTCTGCCAGGCGCAGGAAGGTAACCCAGCGGTCAAGGAGTTCGTCGAACCGTTGGCGGCCATCAACAAGGAGTGGGGCGAACTGACCATGAAAGTGGGCATGGCTGCCATGAAGGACCGTGAAGAAGTGGGTGCGGCTTCGGTCGATTACCTGATGTACTCCGGCTATGCCTGCCTGGCTTACTTCTGGGCCGACATCGCCCGCCTGGCCGCCGAGAAACTGGCAGCCGGTACCAGCGAGGAGGCGTTCTACACCGCCAAGCTGCAGACTGCCCGCTTCTACTTCCAGCGCATCCTGCCACGTACCCGTACCCATGTGGCGACCATGCTGTCGGGCGCCAACAACCTGATGGCGATGGACGAAGAGCACTTCGGCCTGTCGTACTGATACTGGCGATGTACCCAAAACCCGCCTGCCCTGACCGGCAGGCGGGTTTTTTTTACGTCTTCAGGTTCAGCGTGGTCCGTCGTAGGAGCGGGTTCACCCGCGAAAGGGCCGGGCCTGCTGGCCAATCTCCACCCGCCGTTCAGTGTTGCCGCTGCCACCGCATTCGCGGGTAAACCCGCTCCTACCACACTGATCGGTGATGGCCACACATCAGGGGTTGGACACAGGCCGCTGTAGGAGCGGGTTCACCCGCGAAGGATGCGACACGGTGCGTGAGAAGTGCGTTCATCCAACCGCAAATTCAACTGTTCCAGTGCACTGCCGATGAAGTGAGGGCACAATGCCATTATTGATCTGCCGGGTTGGAGATTACCCTTGTTTCGTTTTAACGCTGTTCGGGCAAGCCACTTCCTGCCGTCGCTGTTCTTGTTGCTGGCAGGGCTCGCCGCAGCCTATGTGAGAGACCTCAGCGTCTTTTTCACATCGCTGTTCAATGTCCTTCCTACCTTGGTTCTACTGCTGGGCGGCGCCTACTGCGCGGTTTACCGTCGCCAGCGTGAGCTGTTCCTGATGCTGACGGTGTACATCGCCTACTTCCTGCTCGATACCCAGACCGATTTTTACCGTGACCATGGCCGCGTGCGTGAGGACGCCGCGGTGATCTTCCACCTGGTCTGCCTGTTGCTGCCGGCGCTGTTCGGGCTGTATGGCGCCTGGCAGGAGCGTACGCACCTGCTGCAGGACCTGGTCGCCCGCGGTGCCGTGCTGTTTGCCGTGGGCAGTGTGGCGGTGGCCCTTCAGCAAAGCTACCCCGAGGCGTTGCTGACCTGGTTGGCGGAGATCCGCTGGCCGGCTTTGCATGGCCACTGGATGAGCCTGATCCAGATGGTCTACCCACTGTTCCTTGGGGTGTTCATTCTGCTGGTGGTGCAGTACCTGCGTGCACCCCGGCCGCTGCACGCCGCGCAGTTGATCGGCCTGCTGGGCATTTTCTGGATGCTGCCGCAAACCTTCATCCTGCCGTTTACCCTGAATATCATGTGCAGCCAGGTAATGCTGATGATCGCCGCAGCAGTGGCGCACGAGGCTTATCAGATGGCGTTCCGTGACGAGCTGACAGGCCTGCCGGGGCGCCGTGCGCTGAACGAGCGCATGCAGCGCCTGGGGCGTAACTATGTGATCGCCATGACCGATGTCGACCACTTCAAGAAATTCAACGACACCCACGGGCACGATGTCGGGGACCAGGTGCTGCGGTTGGTCGCCAGCCGCTTGTCCAAGGTCACCGGCGGTGGCCGCGCCTACCGTTATGGCGGGGAAGAGTTCGCCCTGGTGTTCGCCGGCAAGACCGCCGAAGAATGCGTGCCGCATGTGGAAGCCGTGCGTGAAGTGATCGCCAATTATGTGATGCACCTGCGCGATCAGCACAACCGTCCGCAGGACGATACCGCCGGGCGCCAGCGCCGGGCTGGCAGCGCCGGCGGCACGGTCTCGGTCACCATCAGTATCGGCGTGGCCGAGCGCCAGGCCGATCATCGCAACCCCGAGGCTGTGCTGAAATCCGCCGACCAGGCGCTTTACAGTGCCAAAGGCGCGGGGCGCAATTGTGTCATGGTGCATGGGCGACAATTACTGCGAGGGGCAGTACGCACGGCGTGACCAGGTGCGACTATATGGTCGATTGATGACCCTATGTCTCGCAAAAGTTGTTCGGTTACACTGCCAGTAACCCCAGTGTCGCGGTTCCCAGAGACCGCCCCGACCCGACTAGCGAGAGGTTGTCATGGCTGACTATATAGCGCCCCTGCGCGACATGCGCTTCGTACTGAATGAAGTTTTCAACGTGGCCGAGCAGTGGACGCAGTTGCCCGGGCTGGCCGAGGTTGTCGATGCCGACACGGCCATGGCCGTGCTGGAAGAAGCCGGCAAGGTCACTGCCAAGACCATTGCGCCGCTCAGCCGCGCCGCTGACGAAGAGGGCTGCCACTGGGACAACGGCGCGGTACGCACCCCAGCCGGTTTTATCGAGGCCTACAACACCTACGCCGAAGGCGGCTGGGTGGGCGTGGGCGGCGACCCGCTGTTCGGCGGTATGGGCATGCCCAAGGCCATCTCGGCCCAGGTCGAGGAAATGGTCAACGCGTCCAGCCTGGCCTTCGGCCTGTACCCGATGCTGACCGCCGGCGCCTGTCTGTCTATCAACGCCCACGCCAGCGAGGCTTTGAAGGAAAAATACCTTCCAAACATGTATGCCGGCGTTTGGGCCGGCTCCATGTGCCTGACCGAGCCGCATGCCGGTACTGACCTGGGCATTATCCGCACCAAGGCCGAGCCCCAGGCTGACGGCAGCTACAAGGTCAGCGGCACCAAGATCTTCATCACCGGTGGCGAACACGACCTGACCGAAAACATCATCCATCTGGTGCTGGCCAAGTTGCCGGATGCACCGGCGGGGCCGAAAGGTATTTCGCTGTTCCTGGTGCCCAAATTCCTGGTCAATGAAGACGGTAGCCTCGGCGCGCGGAACCCGGCCACCTGCGGCTCGATCGAGCACAAAATGGGCATCCAGGCCTCGGCTACCTGTGTGATGAACTTCGACGAAGCAGTCGGCTATATCGTCGGCGAGCCGAACAAGGGCCTGGCGGCCATGTTCACCATGATGAACTACGAGCGCCTGGGCGTCGGCATTCAAGGCCTGGCCTCGGCCGAGCGCTCGTACCAGAACGCCGTGGAGTACGCCCGCGATCGCCTGCAAAGCCGTGCCCCGACCGGCCCACAAGCCAAGGACAGGGCTGCCGACCCGATCATCGTCCACCCGGACGTGCGTCGCATGCTGTTGACCATGAAGGCGCTGGTCGAAGGTGGCCGCGCCTTCTCTACTTACGTGGCCATGCAGCTGGACAGTGCCAAGTACAGCGAAGACGCCAGCGTGCGCAAACGCAGCGAAGAGCTGGTGGCACTGCTGACGCCGGTGGCGAAGGCCTTTCTCACCGACCTGGGCCTCGAGTGCACAGTGCACGGCCAGCAGGTATTCGGCGGGCATGGTTACATTCGTGAGTGGGGGCAGGAGCAGTTGGTGCGCGATGTGCGCATTACCCAGATCTACGAGGGTACCAATGGCATCCAGGCCCTCGACCTGATGGGGCGTAAAGTGGTTGCCAGCGGCGGGGCATACTACAGGCTGTTCTCTGACGAGATTCGCCAGTTCATTACCGGTGCAGGCAGCGAACTGGACGAATTCACCAAGCCACTGGGTGCTTCGCTCGATCAGCTCGACGGGTTGACCGAGTGGGTATTGCAGCAGGCCAAGGGCAACCCGAATGAAATTGGCGCGGCTTCGGTCGAGTACCTGCATGCCTTTGGCTATGTTGCCTATGGCTACATGTGGGCACTGATGGCGCGGGCAGCGCAGGCGGGCGAAGGGGATGCGCCGTTCTATTCGGGCAAGCTGGGTACGGCGCGGTTCTACTTTGCGCGGTTGCTGCCACGGGTGGATTCGTTGGTGGCTTCGGTGAAGGCGGGAAGTGAATCGCTCTACCTGCTGGAGGCCGAGCAGTTCTGATCGTTTTTTTGGGGCCGCTGCGCAGCCCAATCGCGACGCAAGGCCGCTGCCATAGGTATCCGAAGCGGCCCCAGCCATGGGATGTCTGTGAATGAATCGCCTGTGTAAGCTTTTTCCTACACGACGTGGTGACTTTTCACCACTGTTCCAAGATTGGATCCACGGTTAATCTTTACCACATGGACGTTGCGCAGGAAGCGCAAAGGACAGATCAAGGACGACGACGAAGGACCACCTGCCAGGATGGCGGGGCGATACGGATGTCACAGGGAAACAGTCTGGAAAACCCCGCTTCGGCGGGGTTTTCTTTGTGCGCGTGTTTTAGGCCAGCACATCCAGCGGTGATGCCCCCAACAGGCGGGCGTCCGTCTCTTCCTCAAGCAATGTGCGCAGCAGCTCTACAGAGGCCTGCTGGCGCTGGGCATCGCGAAATACCAGGCCAACCTTCAACGGCACGCGCGGTTCGCTCAACGGCTTCCACAGCAGCCCCTGATCATCTTCGGCGGCCTCCTTGGCGCGCCCCGGCAGAATGGTAGCCAGCGCTGTGTGCGCGAGGCTATCGAGAATGCCTGCCATATTGTTCATCTCGGCCTGCACCTGCGGCCGTCGGCCCTGGCTGGCCAGCTGCGCCTGCCAGATCTGGCGGATCTGGAACTCCTCGCCCAGCATCAGCATGGGCAACTCGGCGGCCTGACGGATGGACACCTTCTTGAAGTCCTTCAGCGGGTGGGTATCGGGTATGACCAGTTGCAGCTCATCTTCGTACAACAGCAGGCCATGCAGCCCTGGCTGGCGCGGCGGCAAGTAGCTGATGCCGATGTCCAGGTTGCCATTGAGCAGGCGCCGTTCGATCTCCAGCCCCGACAACTCGTAAATCTGCACGACCAGATGAGGTTGAGCCTTGCGCAGCCGTTCCAGCAGCTGCGGTATCAGACTTGGCCGCACGGTCTGCAATACACCGATAGCCAAGGTGCGCAGCGACTGGCCCTTGAAGTTGCGCATAGCCTCGTGGGCTCGCTGCAGGCCGTCCAGCAACGGCAGGGCATGGTTGTACAAGGTGTGGGCGGCCAGGGTCGGCAGCAAGCGTTTGTTGCTGCGCTCGAACAGGCTCAGGTCGAGGCTGTGCTCCAATTGGCGAATCTGCTGGGAAAGCGCCGGCTGTGACAGCGACAGGCGTTCAGCGGCACGGCCTACGTGGCCTTCTTCGTACACCGCGACGAAATAACGCAGTTGGCGGAAATCCATAAGCAACACTTATCGAAAATGCTGGAAAAACGAAATGGTCGAAAACCCTGCTGAAGCCTAGTCTATCGCCGTATTACAAAGGGTTACAGCGATGATTCGGTCGATTGTTACCCCGGATGAAAAACACTTTTGATAGGCAAGGCAAAATATCGAGTGGCGGCACCAAGACCGCCCCGTGGCTGCCCTTTACCGTGATTGGTTGGAGCCCTGATGAACCTGTTCAACCTGCGCCGTCCGGCTCCTGCCGCCGCCGCCGAGCCCAAGCGTGCGCCGGTGATCGTGCCGCACGCGTCTGAGCTGTCGCCTGAGCGCCTGATGCCCGGCGCCGAACGTGCAGCGCAGGTATTCGTGCGTGGCCAGGGCTCGTGGTTGTGGGACAACGAAGGGCATGCCTACCTGGACTTCACTCAGGGCGGTGCGGTCAACAGCTTGGGCCACAGCCCCAGCGTGCTGGTCAAAGCGTTGGGCAACCAGGCTCAGGCGTTGATCAACCCGGGCTCGGGCTTCCACAACCGTGGCCTGCTGGGGCTGGTCAACCGGCTGTGTCAGAGTACCGGCAGTGACCAGGCCTACCTGCTCAACAGCGGTGCCGAGGCCTGTGAAGGGGCGATCAAGCTAGCGCGTAAGTGGGGCCAACTGCACCGCAATGGCGCCTATCACATCATTACCGCCAGCCAAGCCTGCCATGGCCGTAGCCTCGGCGCGCTGTCCGCGTCCGACCCGTTGCCGTGCAATCGCTGCGAACCTGGCCTGCCGGGTTTCAGCAAGGTGCCGTTCAATGACCTCGCGGCGCTGCACGCCGAGGTGGATTCACGCACCGTGGCAATCATGCTCGAGCCGATACAGGGCGAGGCGGGTGTTATTCCCGCTACTCAGGAATACCTCAAGGGCGTGGAAACGCTCTGCCGCGAGCTGGGCATCCTGCTGATCCTTGATGAGGTGCAGACCGGTATTGGTCGCTGTGGTGCGCTGCTGGCCGAGGAGCTCTATGGCGTGCGCGCCGACATCATTACCTTGGGCAAGGGCCTGGGGGGCGGCGTGCCGCTGGCCGCCTTGTTGGCGAGGGGCAAGGCATGCTGCGCCGAGCCGGGTGAGCTGGAAGGCAGCCATCACGGCAACGCGCTGATGTGCGCCGCCGGCCTGGCGGTGCTGGACAGCGTGCTGGAACCTGGCTTTCTGGCCCAGGTTCAGGACAACGGTCGTCACCTGCGTGAAGGCCTGAGCCGCCTGACCGGGCGCTATGGTCAGGGTGAAGTGCGTGGTCAGGGGCTGCTCTGGGCCCTGCAACTGAAAGAAAACCTGGCCCGCGAGCTGGTGGCCGCGGCCCTGCAAGAAGGCCTGCTGCTCAATGCGCCGCAAGCGGATGTCGTGCGCTTTTCACCGGCGCTGACTGTGAGCAAAGGCAACATCGACGAAATGCTGCTGCGCCTGGCACGCGCTTTCGCCCGCCTGCATGCCCGGCAGCAGGCCCGTCGTGAAGTGCCGGCGTAGCGGCCTGGCAAAGAATTCAACGAACCGTCTGGCGTTCCTGCGCATCGCCCCTGGCCTGTTTCATTCGGCCCGGGGCGTTTTTTTTGCCTGTGGAACCTCTACGGCGGGCAGCTAGTCTTTGATGTAACCCTTCAGGAGAGACTCGCATGGACTTTATTCGCATCATCATCGCCATCATCCTGCCGCCGCTGGGGGTGTTCCTGCAGGTCGGGTTTGGTGGGGCGTTCTGGCTGAATATTCTGCTGACCTTGCTGGGGTACATTCCGGGGATCGTGCATGCGGTGTATATCATCGCCAAGCGTTGATACAGGCAGAGATTGGCCCCTGCAGGAGCAGCGCAAGGTCGCTCCTGCTCGGGGCGCCTGGAACTATTGCGCCAATACCCGGCAATAGAATTTCCACTCTTCTTCCAAGGCATGCGCCAGGTTCTCCGCCTTGCGGAACCCATGCCGCTCCTGCGCATAAAAATGCCCTTCAGCGTCGATCCCGTTGGCCTGTAGCGCCGCCAACATGGCGCGTGTCTGATCCGGCACCACCACCGCATCCAGCTCACCCTGGAAGAAAATCACCGGCACCTTGATGCGCTCCGCATGCAGCAGCGGCGTGCGCTGGCGATAGCGTTCAGCGTCCCGCTGCGGGTCGCCGATCAGCCAGTCCAGATAGTCGCCCTCGAACTTGTGGGTAGCACGGCCCAGGGCTATCGGGTCGCTGACCCCGTACAGGCTGGCGCCGGCGCGAAACACGTCTTGGAACGCCAATGCGCACAAGGTGGTGTAACCCCCGGCGCTGCCGCCGCGGATGAACGCCTTGCGTTTGTCGACCACGCCCTGAGCTGCCAGGTATTCGACCACCGCGCAGGCATCGGCCACATCGCTCTCGCCCCAGCGCTGGTGCAGTGCCTGGCGGTAATCCCGACCATAGCCGGTGCTGCCCCGGTAGTTGAGGTCGGCCACGGCAAAGCCGCGCTGGGTCCAATACTGGATACGCGGGTCGAGCACGGGATAGCAGGCTGAGGTTGGCCCGCCGTGGATGAACACCACCAGCGGTGCGGCGCCTTGCGGCTGCGCTGGCGGGTAGAAGAAACCATGGGCCTGCTCGCCGTCACTGCTGTAGTGGATTGGTTGCGGCAGGCTGATTTGCTCTGCCGGCAGCATTTCGGCACCACCGGCCAGCACGCGTACTTCATGGTTGCTGCGGTCAATGGCAATGACTGCCGGTGGGCTGATGGGCGACGCGGCAATGGCATACAGGTGTTCGCTGTCCATGGCCAGGCTGCGAAAGCGTGTGTAGGCACTGGCGAAACGCTCCATACGGCCATCTTCACCGCGCAGCCCCAATTGCCCGAAGCCGTCTTCGAACCAGCTGGCCAGGTAGCTTTGCGGGCCCAGTGCCAACCAGGTACAGGCGCCCAATTGCCAAGGCGCAGCAGCATGGTCCGCCGGTGCGGCAGGCAACGCCTGCCATTGGCCATCGACCTCACCCCAGGGTTGCCAGAAGCCATTGCGGTCAGACAGGCAGTAGAGCCGACCTTCGGCATCGAAGCGTGGTTGTTGCAGCGATTCTTCTGCGGCGGCTACACATTGCGCCGGCCCCCAGTGGCCGCTGGCATCGCGCGCGCGATACATCAGCCGGGTGACGGTCCAGGGCTGCGCCGGGCGTTCCCATTCGATCCACGCCAGGCGCTGGCCATCGGCACTGACAGCAGGCGAGGCGTAGAAGCCGGCGCCCTCGGCGAGCACCTGGCGGCTGCTGTCACCCAGAGCGACCAGGCGGTGCTCTACCTGCTCGGCATGGCGCTCTTCGACGGCCAGCACCTGGCCGTCGTGCCACTGCACATCGCCGTAGCGGCAGCTGACATCCTGGGTCAGTGCACGTGGTACCAGATCGTCCAGCGGCTGGGTGTAGACCTGCTGGTCCTTTTCGTTGACGAACACCAGCCCGTCGCCACCCAGGCAGAAGCTGCTGCCGCCGTACTCATAGACCCGGCTGCGTACGCTGAAGCCGTCCGGGGTCAGGCAGCGGGCCTGGTAGTGCAGCCAGTGCCAGATACGGCACGCTCCATCGGCCGGGCGGAATTCGTTCCAGAACACCCCGTCGGCACTGACCTTGAGTTCGGCGAAGTCGGTGCCGGCGGCGACCGCCTGGGCCGCGCTGAACTCAGCCGCGGGCGATGACACGGGAGTTTCGATCATTGCGGAAGGTCATCTGTTCGATCGCGAGCTGGGCGGTTTCTGCCTCTTCG
Organism: Pseudomonas sp. JR33AA; assembly: GCF_021378985.1. NCBI lineage: Bacteria > Pseudomonadati > Pseudomonadota > Gammaproteobacteria > Pseudomonadales > Pseudomonadaceae > Pseudomonas > Pseudomonas sp. JR33AA. The sequence continues at coordinate 67,620 of NZ_JAJSAW010000008.1, read as the reverse complement.
CGGGCCTTGAGGATGATGCCGTGCTCGGCCGACTTGGCGCACACCGGGTCTGCGTTGCTGGCATCGCCGGTCAGCATGAAGGCCTGGCAGCGACAGCCGCCGAAGTCCTTTTCTTTCTCGTCGCAGGAGCGGCAAGGTTCGCGCATCCATTCATAGCCACGGAAGCGGTTGAAACCGAACGATTCATACCAGATATGGTGCAAGTCGTGATCGCGTACATTCGGAAACTGCACGGGCAGCTGGCGGGCGCCGTGGCAGGGCAATGCGGTACCGTCCGGGGTAATGGTGAGGAACAGGTTGCCCCAGCCGTTCATGCAGGCCTTGGGACGCTCTTCGTAGTAGTCCGGGGTAACGAAGATAAGCTTGCACGGGTTGCCCTCGGCCTTGAGCTTGTCCCGGTATTCGTTGGTGATACGTTCGGCCCGCTCGAGCTGCGCGCGGGTTGGCAGCAGCCCGAGGCGGTTGAGGTGTGCCCAGCCATAGAACTGGCACGTGGCGAGCTCGACAAAGTCGGCCTCAAGGGCAATGCACAACTCGATGATGCGGTCGATCCTGTCGATGTTGTGCCGATGGGTGACGAAGTTGAGCACCATCGGGTAGCCGTGGGCTTTCACCGCGCGGGCCATTTCCAGCTTCTGTGCAAACGCCTTTTTCGAGCCGGCCAGCAGATTGTTCACCTGCTCGTCGCTGGCCTGGAAACTGATCTGGATATGGTCCAGGCCGGCCTTCTTGAAGTCGGCGATGCGCGCCTCGGTCAGGCCGATACCCGAGGTGATCAGGTTGGTGTAGTAACCCAGGCGACGGGCCTCTGCGATCAGTTGCGCAAGGTCCTGGCGTACCAGCGGTTCACCGCCGGAAAAGCCGATTTGTGCGGCCCCCATTTCCCGCGCTTCAGCCATCACCTTGAACCACTGTTCGGTGCTCAGTTCCTGGCCCTGGGCGGCGAAATCCAGCGGGTTGGAGCAGTAAGGGCACTGCAGCGGGCAGCGGTAGGTGAGCTCGGCCAGCAGCCACAGCGGCAGGCCGACCTCGGGTGTGGGCGGCAACTCAGGCGAGGACGATCCAGTGTTCGGCACGGGCCACCTCCATGAACTGCTCGATGTCGTCCGCCACTTCCGGGACACCGGGGAATTGCTGTTCGAGTTCGCTGATGATCGCTGCCACGTCACGCTGGCCGTCGATCAGGCCACCGATCAGGCTCGCGCTGTCGTTGAGCTTGATCATGCCTTCGGGGTACAGCAACACATGGCCCTTTTGCGCCGGCTCGTACTGGAACCGGTAGCCGGGGCGCCAGTTCGGTACCTGGTTACGGTCGAAACTCATAGGGTGATTCCCTTGTGCCACACCCGTTCCTGGGTGACGGAGTGATAGGGTGGGCGGTTCAGTTCGTAGGCCATGCTCATGGCATCGAGCATGCTCCAGAGGATATCCAGCTTGAACTGCAGGATCTCCAGCATACGCTCCTGGCCCGTGCGGGTGGTGTAGTGCTGCAGGGTAATGGCCAGGCCGTGTTCCACATCGCGTCGAGCCTGGCCCAGGCGGGTACGGAAATACTCGTAGCCGGCGGGGTCGATCCATGGGTAGTGCTGCGGCCAGCTGTCCAGGCGTGACTGGTGGATTTGCGGGGCGAACAGCTCGGTCAGCGAGCTGCTGGCGGCTTCCTGCCAGCTGGCGCGGCGGGCAAAGTTGACATAGGCGTCGACGGCAAAGCGCACGCCAGGCAATACCAGTTCTTGCGAGCGCAATTGGTCCGGGTCCAGCCCGACAGCCTGGCCCAGGCGCAGCCAGGCTTCGATGCCGCCATCCTCGCCGGGAGCACCATCGTGGTCGAGCAGGCGCTGGATCCACTCGCGGCGCACTTCGCGGTCCGGGCAGTTGGCCAGAATCGCGGCATCTTTCATCGGGATATTGACCTGATAATAGAAGCGGTTGGCCACCCAGCCCTGGATCTGCTCGCGGGTGGCGCGGCCTTGATACATCGCCACGTGGTACGGGTGATGGATGTGATAGTAGGCGCCCTTGGCGCGCAGAGCCTGCTCGAATTCGGCAGGGGACATTGGCAGTGCGTCGCTCATCGGGCCTCCTTACAACTCGATGCTCATGCCATCGAAGGCAACTTCCACGCCGCGGCGCAGGACTTCGGCGCGCTCGGGGGAGTTTTCATCCAGAATCGGGTTGGTGTTGTTGATGTGTATGAGCACTTTGCGCTGGCGAGGGAAGCCGTCCAGCACTTCGAGCATGCCGCCCGGGCCGTTCTGCGCCAGGTGGCCCATCTCGCGGCCGGTGCGGGTACCGACACCGCGGCGCTGCATTTCATCGTCTTCCCACAGGGTGCCATCGACCAGCAGGCAGTCGGCGCCGCGCATCATCGCCAGCAGATTGTCATCGACCTGGCCCAGGCCCGGGGCGTAGAACAGCTTGCCGCCGGTGCGGGTGTCCTCGACCAGCAGGCCAAGGTTGTCACCCGGGTGCGGGTCGAAGCGGTGTGGCGAATAAGGCGGCGCGGCGCTGCGCAGGGGGAACGGGGTGAACGTGAGGTTGGGGCAGGCGTCGATCACGAAGCTGCCTTGCAGCTCGATACGGTTCCACTGCAGGCCACCGTTCCAGTGGCTAAGCATGTTGAACAGCGGGAAACCGGTGGTCAGGTCCTGGTGGACCATGTCCGTGCACCACACCTGATGCGGGCAGCCTTCGCGCAGGCTGAGCAGGCCGGTGGTGTGGTCGATCTGGCTGTCCAGCAGGACGATGGCGTTGATACCGGTGTCGCGCAGTGCCCGGGCCGGCTGCATCGGCGCAAACGCCTGCAGTTGGGCGCGGATGTCGGGCGAGGCATTGCACAGTATCCAGTGCACACCGTCGTCGGACAGGGCGATGGATGACTGGGTGCGCGCCGTGGCTTGCAGGGTGCCATCACGGTAGCCCTTGCAGTTGACGCAGTTGCAGTTCCACTGCGGGAACCCGCCACCGGCGGCGGAGCCGAGAACCTGGATGTACATGGCCACTCTCTATGCAGAAACCGGATCGGAAAAACGAAAACGCCCCGGCAGGCCGAGGCGCGAAACCCTGAGCCTGGCTTAGCGGTTAGCGAAGTACATGGTGACTTCGAAGCCGATACGCAGGTCAGTGTATGCAGGTTTGGTCCACATGGAATTACTCCTTCCGAATGAGGGTTGGGTTGTTCAGCTACTACTTGGGTACCGCCATGGGTTGGCAGTTCCCTGAAACCGGGATTGCGCTATCTTACAAGAAAAATTTGAACCGGAAGGTTAATTATTCGAGAAGCGCCGTTGCAGTTCGCGTAATAATCATCGATTTTCACCCCGCCAGGAAATGTCTGGCGCGGCAGCGTTGGCCAAACATAGCCAAGCGGAACCTGGGGCGAGCAGGTGGCTCAGCAGGTGGTCCAGATCCGTCTGCCGCGTCATCAGGATAGACCTGCGCAGCCCATCCAGCCTATCGGCTTGTGTGCCCAAGTGTGTCTGCCACGCCCATTCGGCGACATCGGCATTGGCCATGGCGGGCTCCTCGAATTGCCCAGCCAGTGCCTGGCGAGCGGCCGGGTCAAGGGTGACGCCATGGCGCAGCAGGCTGAGCAGGTGGTCGAGTACCTGTACCTGACCGGTGTGGGGCGACTGCACGCCGAACAGCAGCCCACCGACCCCCTCGATCTGACGAAAGGCGCTGAACACCGCGTAGCCGAGTTGCAAGTCTACCCGCAGGCGCTGGTAAACCGGCCCTTGAAGCAATTGGGCTAACAGGCGGCCTGTGGCTTCTTTGGCCGCAGGCATCGGGCAGAACAGCAGCAGGGCATGTTCGCTGCCTGGCACTTGGGCATGCTGCCAGCGGTGGTTTGCCCATGATGGCAGGGGGCCGGGCCGCGAGCCTTGCCCAGGGCACTGCAGCAGCGCGGTGCCCAAGGCGTTTAGCGCGGTATCCTCGAAGCCTGCAGCCATGCCATGCCACTTAGTGTGCAGCCACAGGCTGTCGAGTTGCTGCTGGGTCAGCGTACAGGCAGGCACCACTGTGGGCTGGCTACCCCGTACCGCGTCTGGCAGTTGCGTGAGCAGGGCCCTGATCGGGATCTGGGCCGGGGACTGCGCGGTGCAGGGTAGCCAGCAACTGGCAGGTGGCTTGAGCATCAATGCCAAGGCTTGTTCCACTGCCCGCAGCACTGCTGCTGGCAGGCCGGCGCAGCGCAACTGCCAGTATTCGCCGGCGCTGCTGTACTGCAGTTGCACGCCGGCGCGCTCACAGCGTTCCTGCAGTGGCGCCAGGGCCTGTTCCAGCACACGCTGTAGCGGCTGGCGCAAAGGCGAAGGTACATGCCAGCGCAGGTACAGCGCAGCGTATTGGCGCGCGGGCGGGAGCTGGTCACTGATCTTCAGCGCTGCCGGCAGCGGCTGCGCCTTGGCATGGGGCAGGTCAACCCTCAGCAATGGGTCGACTGGCAAGCGCTGCCAATTGCCATGGTCGCTACCTGGCAGGCTTTCCAGCAGGGCGTCAAGCGCCTGCAGCCCTTGGGCATCCAGCTTGGCGAACGGCTGGCCTGTGTTGTCCCGGCGGGCCAGCTCGAGCGCGCTGGCACTGTGCGCACGGCTGTGCTGCAGCAAGCCGAATTGGTGGTTCAACTGTTCGCGGTCGGCCTGGCGGATGAACTTGAACCAGCCTTGCAGCAGGGCACTGGCTTCGTCCGGGCAAGCGTCGGCACTGAGCTTCAGGTCAAGGTGCCACAGTAGCTGACCGGCGAACGCATACAGCTTTTCGGCCGTGAAACGCTGTAGCCAGCCACGTTCGCGAAGCGCCCCCAGCCAGGTTCCTGGGCGGCTGTCCTCCAGGTAAGCGATCAGCAGTTCCAGGGCATGCTCGGCACCGCTGGGGAGGTTTTGGTGAGTGAAGGTCAAAGCGCTCGCGACTGCTGGCAGTGGCGGCGGAAGCATTTGCGGCACGCGCTCCCTTGCGACGAACATTTCGGCATGCTGCCGGGCAAGGCCCTCAAGTTCATGCAGCGGCTGTGGACCACAAAGGCTCAAGCAGATCTGGCCGCCTTGGTAGAAGCGCTGATGAAACCCCGCAAGCGCTTGCTGGAAGGCCGCATCGTGCAAGGCCAGGGTGTATCGATTGCCAGCATGAAAAGCGCCCAGTGGATGCTTGGCTGACACTGACTGCAGCAAGGCGAACTGCTGTTGGGCCGATGGATTGCGCGACCAGGCGATGAACTCGGCGTGGATCACTTCGCGTTCACGGCGTTGGCGTTCGATGCCGAGATCCGGTTCTGCCAGCATTTGGCACAGGCGCTCCAGACCACCGCCGAGCGTGTTGGGTGGCACCTCGAAGAAAAAGTCGGTGGCGCGTTCGCGGGTGCTGGCGTTGACCTGGCCGCCCAGGGCTTGCACGTAGCGCATCAGGCCGTCTTCCAGCGGGAAGCGCGGGGTACCGAGGAAGAACAGGTGTTCGAGGAAGTGCGCCAGACCGGGCCACTTGGCCGGCGCGTCGTGGCTGCCTGCGTGCACCCGCAGCGCGGCGGCCGAGCGCTTGAGGCGCGGGGCGTGGCGCAGGGTCAGTTGCAAGCCGTTGGCGAGGGTGAGTTGGCGGATGGCGTCAGGCATGGGGGCTCCGGTGGCTGCCTTCCATGCTAACCGATTTGCTTGCAGGCCCGGCCTTTTCGCGGGTATGGCGCCGGTATGAATGGCAGCGCAGACCCCGTGGGAGCGGGCGTGCCCGCGAATGGGCCGCACAGCGGCCCTGTCAGCCTTTACGCAGATGCAGCTCCTGGCGCAAATCGGTCAGGTAGGGAAACGCCAGGCGCCCCTGCACCACCCGCTCATGCTCTAGCTCTGCCAGCAACTGGCACTCATCCCGCCCGGCCATGGCCAGCAAGCTGCCATCCGGGCCGATGATGCTGCTCTGCCCGCAATACTCGATCTGGTCTTCCGCGCCGCAGTAGTTGGCATATACCAGGTAGCACTGGTTTTCCTGGGCGCGCGCTCTCACGGTCACCTGGCAGGTAAAGTCGTAGGGCGTCATGTTCGCCGTCGGCACCAGGATCAGCTCGGCGCCATCCAGCGTCAGGCGTCGGGCGTTCTCCGGGAACTCGATGTCGTAGCAGATCAGCAGGCCAACCTTCCAGCCTTCCAGTTCCACCACCGGGAAGTGGTCCGCACCCGGGCTGAACATCGAGCGGTCCAGTTCACCGAACAGGTGCGTCTTGCGGTAATTGCTCAGGCTGCGGCCATGCGCATCAATCAGCTGCACGCTGTTGTAGATTGCCCCGTCGTCGCCGCGCTCCGGGTAGCCATAGACAATGGCGATGCGGTGCGCCTGGGCGATCTCTACCACGGTCATGGCTGCCGGGCCATCGGCGGCCTCGGCCAGGCGCTCGACCTGGGCCAGGCCGATGTTGTAGCCGGTCAGGAACATCTCCGGGCACACCAGCAATTGTGCGCCGCGTTCGGCTGCCAGCTGCGCCTGGTGGCGCAGCCGTTGCAGGTTGCCGGGCACGTCCAGCGGCTTGGGTGCGCCCTGGAACAGAGCGATACGCATGGTGCCTCCTTGTCTCAATCTGCCAGGGCGATCGGGCCGATTTCGTTGAACACATCGCCCGGGCCCGGGTTCTCGGGGTGGGTGTGGCCACCAAAGTGGTTCATGATACCCCACACCGCATTCAGCGACGTCTGCACTGCGCCTTCAACCCAGGCGGGGGTCCATGACACGTCGTCACCGGCAATGAAGATACCGCGCTGCTCCGCCGGCATGTCCTGCTGCATGAAGTGCGCGTACATGCGCTGGTTGTAGCGGTAATGGCCCGGAAGCGCGCCTTTGAAGGCGCCCAGGAAGTACGGGTCGGCCTCCCAGGAAACCGTGATTGGGTCGCCGATGATGTGGCCGGCGATATCGGTCTTCGGGTAGATCTTCTTCAGCGCATCCAGGGCCAGTTGTACGCGCTTCTCCACCGGGTGCGGCAGCATCTTCAGTGCGTCGCTCATCCACGAGTACGACAGGCAGATCACCCCGGGCTTGTCGTTGCCGTTGTCGAACAGGTAAGTACCGCGGGTGAGGCGATCGGTGAGGGTCATGCTCAGCAGGTCACGGCCGGTTTCCGGGTCCTTGTCCTTCCAGAACGGACGGTCGACCATGACGAAGGTCTTCGACGACTGCATGTAGCGGGTACGGTCCAGGGCCATCCACATCTTTTGCGAGAACAGCGATTCCTCGCAGTCGATCTGGGTGGTCAGCAACCAGGTCTGGCAGGTGGCGAGTACTGCGCTGTAGTGGCGGGTATCGCCCCAGTTGTCGGTGACCGCCAGGCGGCCATCGGCGGCGCGGGCGATGCGCTTGACCCCGGTACGCGGTGCGCCGCCATGCAACGTGCTCAGGCTGGTGCCCTGCGGCCAATGCACGCAACGTTCCGGTACGTGGCGCCAGATGCCTTGTGGCACTTGTTCCACGCCCCCGACCACCAGGTGCTGGTGGTCGTCGCAGTTGGTCATCACCACGCGGAAGATTTCCAGCATCGAGTTGGGGAAGTCCGAGTCCCAACCGCCGGTGCCGAAACCGACCTGGCCGAACACTTCGCGGTGCTGGAAGCTCAGCTTGGCAAAAGAGCGCGAGGTGGCGACGAAGTCGTAAAAGGTGCGGTCGTCCCACAGTGGCACCAGCTTGTTCCAAAGTTCCTTCAGGCGCGGTACATCACGGTCGCGGATGGCCTGTTGGATATCGGCGAACTGCGCACCGCTCTCCAGCGCATCGGCCCAGGCATCGGCTACCTCGTGAAACAGTTGCGGCAGGTCGGTGGGCTTTTCGGCGTAGTAGGTCTGGCCTTCCAGATCAATCACCGTGCTGCCCGAAGCCGGGGTCAGCGGGTTGGGGAAGGGTTTGGTTTCCAGGCCCAGCTTGTCGACGTAGTGGTAGAAGGCGGTGGACGACACCGGGAAGCGCATGCCACCCAGCTCGGCAACGATCCCGTCAGTACCATTGAAAGCTTGCGATCGCAGCCTGCCGCCCAGCTTGGAAGCCTCGTACACCACCGGCTTGAGGCCCAGCTTCATCAACTCGTAGGCCGCTACCAGGCCGGCGATACCGGCACCGACAATGGCCACTTCTTCCCCATGGCGCTCAGCCGGAATGCTGCCCAGGCCTGCCGGGTGTTCCAGCCAGTCGTCGAAGGCAAAAGGGAAATCCGGGCCGAAAATGGTGATTGGCTTCTTGCCGTCGGCGGGGTGGCGGTTCTTCTTGTTCATGAAATGACCTTGCCAGAGAGGCTGCGCGAGGAGCGGAGCCTGAGTATAGGAGATGCCTGGCTGTCATTTTAGGGAGTGGGGTGTTCGTTATTAAGGTGCAGAGTGTTGTCTTAATGTAGTTTATTTCGTCGAAATGATTAGGTTTGTGTTCATTAAGACGAGACACGCGGTCGGGTTGATTCAACAGCCGCACTGGCCGTCTGTAGGAGCGGGTTTACCCGCGAATGCGTCGGTAGATTCTCTACCCCATTCGCGGGCTGCCCGCTCAAAGCGGCTGCCCACGGTCCACCTTGCTGCTGAGAATGATCGAGGTGGTGGTTTTCTCCACCCCGTCGAGACTCCCAATCTGGTCGAGCAACTGATCCAGCTGCTCGGGCGAGTCCGTGCGCAGCCAGGCCACATAGTCGAATTCGCCGCTCACCGCACACAGCTGCTGCACCTGGCCCATGGCACTCAGGCGACGCACCACGTCCTTGCCGGAGCGTGGCTGCACCTTGATCCCGACATACGCCTGCAGCCCGCCGCCTATCACGCGCTGGCCCAGGCGTACGCCATAGCCGGAGATAACCTTATTCTTCTCCAGCCGTTCCAGGCGCGAGTTGACGGTAGTGCGGGCGATGCCCAACTGGCGGGCGAGGGTGGCGACGCTTTCGCGGGCGTTGATCTGCAGCAGGGCGATCAGCTGGCGATCGATTTCATCCAGCGTGATGGAGCGGGAATCCGACATGGCGAGTCTCTACGGTTGGCCCGCTAGCCTAGCCACCCTGTGCCAATCAGGGCAAGGCCAGGTACAGTCGATCACCGTTGACGGCGCCGGCTTGGCACCTTTTGTGGGAACGGCCCCGCATGTCCGAAGGCTGCGTCTTCGGCACCAATTCGGCATGATGAAGCGCTAGTCCAACGGGAACCTCTGCGTGAATCTCGACCACCTGCTCGAATGCTGGCGACTGGAAGTCTCCAACAAGAAAAGGCCCGGACGCCCTATCAGCCTGCTGTTCAACGTGCTGCGCCGCGCACGCAAGGACAACAAACTGCGTTTCCTCTTCGCCTATCGCCTGGCCCAGTACCTCAACGCCTGCGGCGGCCTGGCCCGGCGTCACGCCCAGCGCATGCAACAGCGGCTCAACCTCAAGTATGGGGTGGACATCGACATCGGCGCCCAGATTGCCCCCGGCCTGCGCATCGCGCACCTGCCGGGGGTGGTGATTACCCGGTATGTCAGCATCGGGCGCAATTTCTTCATCCGGCAGAACTGCTCGATCGGCATCAAGACCCTGGGGCTGGATGAGTACACATTGCGCATTGGTGACAATGTGAGCATGGGCGCCAACAGTTGCATCGTTGCTGATTGCATCGACATTGGCGACGACGTGGTGATCGGCGCGATGTCGTTGGTTACGCGGGATATTCCGTCTGGCATGACCTTCTACAACCCACGGCAGGTCGAGATGCGTCCGGGAGGGGCTCTGTAGCCAGCTTCTTGGCGTCCGTTGTCACGGGGCAGGCCCAGGTTCATTCATAGGCTTGCTCATCTGTGAGCCGATTAGCGAGCATATTCGGCTCATTTTGTGAGCTGATAATGGCGGCTATTCGGCTCATTGTCTGATCCTCAAGCTAGGGTGTTTGGCTTGAAGTATCGATAGGGCACCTTTCCGCGATCATCGGCGTGCTGCGTGATCGGCTTTTTGGTGGGGCTGATTTCGCTGAGATACCGTTTCAGCGCTACTTCCAAGGTCATGCGCTCGGCGCCGCTGCGCTGGATGTACACGCCCTAATCATCTATTTCTTGCGGGCATGAAAAAGCCGCGCAGTGCGCGGCTTCTAAGCTGGTGGGCCCACACGGACTCGAACCGTGGACCAAAGGATTATGAGTCCTCTGCTCTAACCAACTGAGCTATAGGCCCTCAGTAAGTGGGCGGATTATAACGAGGGTTTCGCACCTGTGCCATCTGAAAGATCCGATAGTGCTATGCGAAGAAACGCAGCTGCAAATTCCTCCGGCGGTAGTGGGAGACTGACGATGTAGCCCTGGATCTGCTCGCAGCCCTCGGCCGCCAGAAAACGTTGCTGGGCCTGGTTCTCCACGCCTTCGGCAATGATGGTCAGCTGCATGCTGCGGCCCAGGGCAATGATCGCCCGGGCAATGGCGGCGTCGTGTGGATCGTCGGGCAGGCCGCGGATGAACGACTTGTCGATCTTGAGTATGTCCAGCGGCAGGCGCTTCAGGTAGCTCAGCGACGAATAGCCAGTGCCAAAGTCGTCGATGGCTAGCTGTACGCCGAGTTTCTTCAACTGGTACAGCACGGCCAGGGCTTCTTCTGCCTGGCTCATGATGAAGTTCTCGGTGATTTCCAGCTGCAGGTCACCGGCCCTCAACTGGTATTGCTTGAGCAGTTGTTCGATGCGCCGTGCCAGGTGTGGGTGGCGCAGCTGGGCGCCGGCAAGGTTGATCGACAGCGGGCCGAAGGGTTCGTAGTGCTGCTTCCAGGCCTGCATCTGCCGGCAGGCTTGCTCCAGTACCCAGTCGCCGAGCTGCAGGATGGTGCCATTCTCTTCCGCCAAGTGGATGAAATGTTCCGGCGGCACCTCACCAAAGGTCGGGTGGCTCCAGCGGATCAGCGCTTCGGCACCTACCAGGCTTTGGGTCTTCAGGCTGAGCTTGGGCTGGAAACACAGGCTCATTTCGTTGCGTTCGACGGCCCGGCGCAGCTCATGCTCCAGGGCGATGCGCTCGCTGGCCTGGGCGGTGAGGTCGCGGGTGTAGGCTTCGACGCGGTTGCGGCCTTTGGCCTTGGAGCGGTACATGGCGGCGTCGGCGTTGCGGATCAGTGTGGAGACGTCAGTGCCATCCTGTGGGTAAAGACTGATGCCGATGCTGGCGCTGGTGAAAAACTCGTGTTCGCCGGCCTGGAACGGTGCGTTGAAGCAGGCCAGTAGTTTGTTGGCGATAGTGCTGGCGTCACTGGGCTTGTGCAAGCCGGGCAGCAGAATGATGAATTCGTCGCCACCCAGGCGGGCTACGGTGTCAACGTCGCGTACCTGCTCTTTAAGGCGCTGGGCGATGCCCTTGAGCAGCAGGTCGCCGACCGGGTGGCCAAGGCTGTCGTTGATGTGCTTGAAGCGGTCGAGGTCCAGGAACAGCACTGCGCCTTGGCGGTTGGATACCTGCGCGCAGGTGAGTACGCCCTGCAGCCGGTTTTCGAACAAGGTGCGATTGGGCAGGCCGGTCAGCGGGTCGTGGTGGGCCTGGTAGTCGAGTTTGGCCTGGGCGTGCTTGATGCTGGAGATGTCTGCAAAAACCGCCACGAAGTGAGTGATCTCGCGGTCGCTGTTGCGCACGGCGCTGATGGTCAGCCAGCTTGGGTAAAGTTCGCCGTTCTTGCGCTTGTTGTAGATTTCGCCCTGCCAGTGGCCCTCGTCGGTCAGCTGGTGCCACATGGCCAGATAGAAAGCACTGTCGTGCTGGCCAGAGGCAAGCAGGCGCGGGGTCTGGCCGAGGGCCTCGATCTCGCTGTAGCCGGTGATTTCGCTGAAGGCGCGGTTGACGGCACTGATGCGCTGGTCAATGTCGGTTATCAGCACGCCTTCGGCAGTGTTCTCGAACACAGTGGCGGCCAGCTGCAGTTTTTCTTGCATCAGGTGACGCTCGGTGATGTCACGGGCGATGGTCAGCATGCAGTCGATGCCGGCAATCGGCAGGGGCCGGGCGGACAGCTCGCACAGTCGGATCTGCCCGTCGCTGCGGCGGATATGGCAGGTGAAGTCGCGCACGAAGCCGTCACGGTTGAGCTGGTCGACCAGGCGCTTGCGCTCGTTGAGGTCGACCCAGATACCCAGGTCCAGCGAGGTCTGGTCGATGGTTGGGTTGAGGTCGTAGCCGGTGAGGCGGCAGAAGCCTTCGTTCACCTCCAGCAGCAAACCGTCGCTCTGGCGCGATAGCAGCAGCCCGTCGGGCGAAGCGTGGAAGGCCTTTGCGAACTTTTCTTCTGAAGTTTGCAGCTGCTGCTGGGTCTCCTTGAGCTGGCTGATGTCGCGTACCGCCACTACCAGCGCGGGTGTGCCGTCCAGTTCGAAGGTTTCAGCCGAAGTCAGGCCGGTGAACAATTGGCCGTTGCTGCGGCGGAAGCTCATTTCCAGGTTTCGGATACCCCCTTGGTGCAACCTTTGAAGCAGGTGTGGACCACTGCCCTCTACGCCCCACAGGTCAAGCTCGGTGGCAGTGCGGCCAATGACCTGGTCTGGGGGTAGTCCGATCTGCTCTTCGAAAGCCTCGTTCACCTCCAGCAGGCAGCCATCGCTGTGGCGTGCGATCAGCAAGATATCGGGGCACTGCTGGAATACCGAGGCGAACTTCTGTTCGGACAGGCGCAGTGCGTCCTCCGTGCGCTTGGTTTCGCTGATGTCGATCATCAGTCCGCGCATCACTGGCTGGTGGCCGTGCTCGATCATGCTGACGATGTTGCGTACCCAGAGGGGCTGGCCGTCAGCCCGGATGACCCGGTAGTCCAGGCTGTGGTCGCGCCCCGCTGCGGTCTCGCTGTCGCAGTAGGCCTGGGCCCAGAGCGCGTCCTCCGGGTGCAGGATGCTGCGCCAGAAACCGGGCCTGAGCCAGTCACTCAACGGGTAGCCGAGCAGATCTTCGGCATGGGGTGAAACGTAACTGTAGGTGAAGTCGTTGGCATCGGCTTCCCAGGCGATGGCTGACAGGCTCTCGACCAGGCCGCGGTAGTGGTACTCGCTGCTGCGCAGTTCTTGCTCAAGGGCGATGCGCCGGGAAATTTCCGAGCTGAGCCGGCGGTTGATGCGAATGACCACTGCCAGCACCGCCATCAGCAACAGCACCGTTGGCAGGCCGTACACCAGCAGGTCGGACCAGAACATCCGCTGGTCGACCACATTGCCCACCCAGTGCTGCTGGATCTGGCTGATTTCGCTGCTGCTCATATCGGCCATCACTTTGTCGAGAATGCCGACCAGCACGCTCTTGTCGCGGGGAACGGCCATCGCCAGCTGGTAGCGGTAGGGCGTTTCGCCGCTGACGTAAAGGCCGTCGAGCTTGAGTTGGCGCAGGCTCCAGATACTGGAAGCGAGGTCGCCGACGACGGCATCCACTTGGTCGGTGGCCAAGGCTTGCAGCGTGGAGCTGACGTTTGGCAGGGCGACCAGGTTGAGGTCCGGGTGGTGGGTACGCAGCAACTCATGCGGGGCGTAGTTTTCGACCACGGCAATTTTCAGGCCGTACAGGTCAGCCAGCTTACGTGGTTGTGCGCCGCCTTTGTGCGCGAGAATGACAATGGGGAAGTCGAGGTACGGGCGAGTGAAAGCCAGGAAGCCCTGGCGTTCGGGGGTGGACATGATGCCGGGCAGCAGGTCGATACGGCTTTCCCGCGCCTGCGCCAACACCTCGGTCCAGCTGCTGGGCTCGACCGGTTTGAACGTCACGCCCAGGCGCTGCTGGATCATGGCGATGTAGTCGGCGGCCAATCCCTGGTACCGGCCCTCCTGGTCGCGAAACTCGAACGGTGGCCAAGAGGCGTCCACACCCAGCTTTAACTGCGGGTGGGCAGCCAGCCAGGCGTTCTCCTCATCTGTCAGGGTCAGGGCGCCGGCCGTTGTGTTCCACAAAATCAGGATCAGCAACAGAATGGCCGGCTTCAAGGACATGGCGGCCTCGCATTCAGGTGGTCTGAAGTCGAGTGTAGACGGGCATTGCTGCAGGTGTGCAACGGAAGGCGGGCTTTATGTTGCGGGCCACTAAAGAAAAACCCCGGCCTGGGCCGGGGTTTTGTCATCACTCGTCGAGGAAGGAGCGCAGGTGCTCGCTGCGAGTCGGGTGGCGCAGCTTGCGCAACGCCTTCGCTTCGATCTGACGGATCCGCTCACGCGTTACGTCAAACTGCTTGCCCACCTCTTCGAGGGTGTGGTCGGTGTTCATGTCGATACCGAAACGCATGCGCAGCACCTTGGCTTCACGTGCAGTCAGGCCCGAGAGCACGTCACGGGTGGCTTCCTTGAGGCTTTCGACCGTGGCTACGTCGATCGGGGACTGCATGGTCGAGTCCTCGATGAAGTCGCCCAGGTGCGAGTCTTCGTCGTCACCGATCGGGGTTTCCATGGAGATCGGCTCTTTGGCGATCTTCAGTACCTTGCGGATTTTGTCCTCAGGCATTTCCATGCGCTCGCCCAGCTCTTCCGGAGTCGGTTCGCGACCCATTTCCTGCAGCATCTGGCGGGAAATACGGTTGAGCTTGTTGATCGTCTCGATCATGTGCACCGGAATACGGATGGTGCGTGCCTGGTCGGCGATCGAACGGGTGATCGCCTGACGGATCCACCAGGTGGCATAGGTCGAGAACTTGTAGCCGCGACGGTATTCGAACTTGTCCACCGCTTTCATCAGACCGATGTTGCCTTCCTGGATCAGGTCGAGGAATTGCAGGCCACGGTTGGTGTACTTCTTGGCGATGGAAATCACCAGACGCAGGTTCGCCTCGACCATTTCTTTCTTGGCGCGGCGGGCCTTGGCTTCACCGATCGACATGCGACGGTTGATTTCCTTGATCTCGGCAACGGTCAGGCCGGTTTCGGTCTCAAGGTCGATCAGCTTCTGCTGGCAAGCGACGATGGCAGCGTTCTTTTCACCCAGGGCGGCAGCCCACTTGGTGTTGCGCTTGGCCAGGTCACCGCTCCAGGTCTGGTCGGTTTCGTTGCTTGGGAACATGCGCAGGAAGTCGGCTCGCGGCATGCGGGCGTCACGCACGCACAGCTGCATGATGGCGCGTTCTTGCTGGCGCAGACGGCTCAGGGCGTCACGTACCCGCTCTACCAGTACCTCGAACTGCTTCGGTACCAGTTTGATCGGCATGAACAGGTCGGCCAGGGCCTGCAGGGCCTCGATGCTTTCCTTGTGGCTACGACCATTTTTCTTCAGGACCTTGGAGGTGGCCTGAAGCTGATCGGATACCGCACCGAAGCGCTGGGCCGCGACTACCGGGTCCGGGCCGCTCTCGGCCTCTTCCTCGTCGTCACTGCTTTCGGCTTCTTCTTCGTCGTCGTCGGACTCTTCCTTCGCAGCAGCGGCCTTGGCACCTGGAATCGGCACTTCTTCGGTCGGCGCGGCGATATTGTCGTCAGGGTCGATGTAACCGCTGAGAACGTCCGACAGGCGGCCACCCTCAGTGGTGACGCGGTCATATTCGCCGAGAATATAGTCGACAGTGCCCGGGAAGTGGGCGATGGCGCCCATGACTTCACGAATGCCTTCCTCGATACGCTTGGCGATTTCGATCTCGCCTTCGCGGGTCAGCAGCTCGACAGTACCCATTTCGCGCATGTACATGCGCACCGGGTCGGTCGTGCGGCCGATATCGGTTTCAACTGCCGCCAATGCAGCAGCGGCTTCTTCGGCCGCGGCTTCATCGGTGTCGGCTTCCGCCAACAGAAGGGCATCCGCATCCGGAGCACTCTCGAATACGTTGATCCCCATGTCGTTGATCATGCGGATGATGTCTTCCACCTGTTCCGGATCTGAAATATCCTCAGGCAGGTGGTCGTTGACCTCCGCGTAAGTCAGGTAGCCCTGCTCACGACCGCGGGTGATCAACTCTTTGATACGAGACTGCTGTTGCGCTTTTCCGGACATAACACCCTATCCACTGAAGGTCTTGGCGGGCAAAAAACAAGCCGAGGATTATACCCGAGCATGGGCCTCACGCGCCAGATGAGGTCGGCGTTTGTGCGGGAACATTTCGGCTCAGCAGGGCGAGGAGCTGGGTTTTTTCCTCACTGGTCAATTCGCTTTGACGTGATTTCCTGAGCAGTTGTTCCAGGCTGCGCTCGCGTTGGCGGGCGGACAAGCTAGTTATAGTGTCGAAAAACTGTTGTTCAAGGTTGTCGGCCACGATAAGCCATTCCTTTTCCGCCAGGGCCCGTAGCAGGCGGCCCTGTTCGGTGCCATGCCAACGTGCGATCAACTGCATTGAGCTTAGCCCAGGATTTTTCTGCGCGGCTTCGATCAACGCTACCAGCAGCTGGCTGTACAGGTGTTCTTCGTCGGCGAAGTGGCTGGCATCTTCCACCTTGCCGGCCAGTAGTGGGTGATGCAGCAGGGTGCGCAAGGCGGCCAGGGTGGGCGGCTCGACCGGTGCTGGCACGCGGGGAGGTGCTTCGTCGCGTTGCTGCCAGGGCTTGCCGCCCTTGCGGCTCTTGTCCCAGGGTTTGTCGCTCCACGGCTTCTTGCTGCCACCCTTGTTGGGTTTCCATGCCTGCTCCTGATGAACGGGGGCATAGTCGTGCTGCGGCATGTCGCCGTAGTCGGGGGTGTAGCTGGCCATGGCGTCGTAGTCGTAGCCAGGGTCGTAGTCCGGCATGCTGCTGGTCGCCGGAGCGTGTTGCGCCAACTGCTCGACCTGCTGCGGGTCGAGGCCGGTGATTTCCTTCAGGCGGTTGCGCATCAGCTGACGCAGGTTGGCGCCGGGGATCTTTTCGATCAACGGTGCGGCCAAGGTCGCCATATGCGCCTTGCCTTCCAGCGAGCGCGGGTCGGCTTCGACGCCCAATTGCTCGAAGAAATAGTCGGCCAGCGGTTGGGCGTGCTGGTTGATGCGGGCCATGAAGGCGTCGGTACCTTCGGCGCGCACCAGGCTGTCCGGGTCTTCACCTTCGGGCAGGAACAGGAAGCGTGCGCGACGGCCGTCCTGCAGGTTCGACAATGTCGATTCCAGTGCGCGCCAGGCGGCCTTGCGCCCGGCCTGGTCGCCGTCAAAACAGAACAGCACGCTGGGCACCACGCGGAACAGGCGCTTGAGGTGCTCTTCGCTGGTGGCGGTGCCAAGGGTGGCCACGGCATTGCGCAGGCCTTGCTGGGCCAGGGCAATGACGTCCATGTAGCCCTCGACGACGATGATCTCGTCGAGGTTGCGGTTGTGCTTGCGCGCCTCGTACAGCCCGTACAGCTCCTGCCCCTTGTGGAACACCGGGGTTTCCGGGGAGTTCAGGTACTTGGGCTTGTCGTCGCCGAGCACCCGGCCACCGAAGGCGATGATGCGCCCGCGGCTGTCACGTATCGGGAACATCACCCGGTCGCGGAAGCGGTCGTAGCGCTTGCCGCTCTCGGCGTTCTCGATCAGCAGGCCGGCATCGATCATCACCTTCTGCTGCAGGGTGTCGGCACCCAGGTGCTTGAGCAGGTTGTCCCAGCCGGGTGGGGCAAAGCCCAGGCCGAAGTCGCGGGCAATTTCCCCGGACAGGCCGCGGCCCTTGAGGTAGTCCACCGCTGCCTTGCGGGACGGGTGGCTACGCAGGGCCTGGCGGTAAAACTCCGAGGCAGCGTCCAGTAACGGGTACAGTGGCGAGTCAGTGGGCTGGCGCGGCTTCTGGTCGCGGCGGCCTTGCTCGCGGGGGACTTCCATGCCGGCGGCACGGGCCAGTTCCTCGACGGCCTGGGGGAAGTCCAGGTTGTCGTGGTCCATGACAAAGCCCAAGGCGTTGCCACCGGCGCCACAGCCGAAGCAGTAGTAGAACTGCTTGTCGGGGCTGACCGTGAAGGACGGGGTTTTTTCTTTGTGGAACGGGCAGCAGGCGGAGTAGTTCTTGCCGGTTTTTTTCAGCTGGACGCGCGAACTCACCACGTCGACGATGTCGAGGCGGTTGATCAGGTCGTCAATGAAACTCTGGGGAATCAGCCCGGCCATGGCAGTCTCGTCATCTGGCAACTGGCAAGTCTAATCGCTCACGCGCCGAATGGGGCGAGTGCTGCTTGGGGAAGTGCGAGGGAATGTGTGCTCGTCGCCAGCCCCTAGGGGCCCGTCAGTCGGACGTGCACGTCTGGTCATACAGCAAGGAAGACCAGCTCTGACGTTTCAGGCAGGTTGCCCATGATGCAGTTCGCATGAAGCTTGTGCAGGGCCTTGAGCTAGCTGCTCAAGTTTGAAACGACCACTGCCATCGCCCGGGGGTTAGCCGGGCAGGGCAGAAGCTTTGCGTTGAACGCCTGTATTAGTACAGACGAACGGCGCGGCGCTGTTCGCGCTGAACTTTCTTGGCGTGACGCTTAACAGCTGCAGCTGCTTTGCGCTTACGCTCTGCGGTCGGCTTCTCGTAAAACTCGCGGCTACGAACTTCAGCCAGTACACCGGCTTTTTCGCAGGAGCGCTTGAAACGACGCAGAGCTACGTCGAAGGGTTCGTTCTCTTTAACTTTGACGGCTGGCATCCAGGGCTACCTTAATTCATTACCGGGGTAGACGTGCTCCTGGCAAAACAAAGGTGTGCTGGAGAACGTCGGTTTTCAAGGGTTGCGGATGTTAACCCTTAGCAAGCCGGAATGCAAAGCCTCTGATCGAAAACCGCTGGTCGGCACCCGACACGGGGACTATCATGCGCGGCTTCGAATTCAGCCCCCCACAAGGGACGAGCCCATGCTAGTACTGGGATTGGAAACATCCTGCGACGAAACCGGCGTCGCATTATACGACAGTGAACGCGGTTTGTTGGCCGACGCACTGTTCAGCCAGATCGACCTGCACCGCGTCTTCGGCGGCGTGGTGCCCGAGCTTGCCTCGCGTGATCACGTCAAGCGTATGCTCCCGCTCATCCGCCAGGTGCTGGACGAGGCAGGCTGCGTTGCCACCGAAATCGACGCCATCGCCTACACCGCGGGCCCCGGCCTGGTGGGCGCCTTGCTGGTGGGCGCTTCCTGTGCCCAGGCGCTGGCCTTTGCCTGGGACATCCCGGCGATCGGTGTGCACCACATGGAGGGTCACCTGCTGGCGCCCATGCTGGAAGAAAACCCGCCAGAGTTTCCGTTCGTCGCTTTGTTGGTTTCCGGTGGTCATACCCAGCTGGTTCGGGTCGATGGCATCGGTCAGTACGAACTGTTGGGCGAGAGCCTGGACGATGCTGCCGGTGAAGCGTTCGACAAGACCGCCAAGCTGATCGGCCTCAATTATCCGGGTGGTCCGGAAATTGCGCGTCTGGCCGAACAAGGTGTGGCCGGGCGCTTCGTGTTCCCGCGGCCAATGACCGATCGACCAGGCCTGGAATTCAGCTTCAGTGGCCTCAAGACCTTCGCCCTGAACACCTGGCAGCAATGCAAGAATGCTGGCGACGACAGTGAGCAAACCCGTTGCGACCTGTCCCTGGCATTCCAGCAGGCGGTGGTGGAGACTTTGACCATCAAGTGCAAGCGGGCGCTCAAGCAGACCGGCCTCAAGCGGCTGGTCATCGCCGGTGGCGTGAGTGCCAACAAGGCCCTGCGCGCGTCCCTGGAGGACATGCTCGGTAGCATCAAGGGCAACGTGTACTACGCACGCCCGCAATTCTGTACCGACAATGGTGCGATGATCGCCTACGCCGGTTGCCAGCGCCTGCTGGCCGGGCAGCAGCAAGACCTGGCGATCAGCGTGCAGGCACGCTGGCCAATGGAACAGTTGCCGCCGCTGTAAGGTAGCGCGACGAAGGTTCAGAAATGCCGTTCGCGCCCTGCAAACAGGTCGCGCAGGTTGTTGCGGTGGCGCCACACGATCATCACTGTCAGCACGCTGATCGGCAGCAGGGCTTCGGGCTCGCGCCAGGCCAGCAATGGCAGGGTGAGGGGCGTGGCGATCAGTGCGGCCAGTGAGCTGGTACGCGTGAGGTAGAAGGTCAGCAGCCAGGCGCCGATGGCCAGTAGCGCGGCCGGGAAATACAGGCCCATGAGCATGCCGGCAGCTGTCGCCACGCCCTTGCCGCCCTTGAAACGGAAGTACAGGGGGAACAGGTGGCCCAGCACCGCGCAGATGCCCACCCAGGCCTGCGCGTGCAGGTCCAGCCCGGCAACCCGGGCGAGCAATACCGGCAAAAGGCCCTTGCACAGGTCGCCAAGCAGGGTCAGGATCGCCAGTTTACGGCCTGCCAGGCGTAGCATGTTGGTGGCGCCGGCATTGCCTGAGCCGCTGGAACGCGGGTCCGGGCTGCCCGAGAGGCGGCTGAGAACAATGGCGAAGGACAGCGAGCCGAGCAGGTAGGCGAGCAACGCCAGTAACCAAAACATGCTAACTATTCCGGGCGAGGACGCCCTGATTCTAACGGCGCCAGTCGCCCTTGTCGTGCTGTGGAGAGAAGTGCTTGGACAGAGTGTTCATCGAAGGCCTGGAAGTCGATACCGTTATCGGTGCCTATGACTGGGAGCGGGATATTCGCCAGTGCTTGCGCCTGGACCTGAGCTTTGCCTGGGACAACCGCCCGGCCGCCGCCGGAGACGACCTGAACCTGGCCCTGGATTACGCCAGTGTCTCGGCGCGCATCCAGGCGTTTGCCGAACAGGCCCGTTTCGAGCTGGTTGAAACATTTGCCGAACGCCTTGTGGCAACCCTGATGGACGAGTTCCACATCCCTTGGGTGCGCCTGAAGCTCACCAAGCCGGGCGCGGTGCCGGCGGCCCGTGGTGGTGTAGGCGTGGAGATCGAGCGCGGATGTCTTTGAGCACGGTTTACCTGGGCCTGGGCAGCAATATCGACCGTGAGGCGCATTTGTGCGCCGGGCTCGATGCGTTGGCTGGCATCCTGACCGACATGCGCTGTTCGCCGGCATTCGAAAGCCAGGCGGTGGGCATCAAGAGCGGGCCGTTCATCAACTTCGTGGTGACTGGGCAAACCGCATTGCCGTTGATCGAGCTGGACCGCCGGCTGAAATTCATCGAGGCCGACAATGGCCGCTATGCACCTGACCGCAAAGGGTTGCCGCTGGATATCGACGTGCTGATGTATGACGATTTGCACGGTACCTTCGATGGGTTGGTATTGCCCCGTGCCGAGATTTTGAAGAACGCTTTTGTGCTGTGGCCACTGTCGTTGCTGGCACCCGACCTGGTGCATCCGGGGGTGGGCAAGTGCATGGCGCAGCTGTGGCAGGAAGCGCAGATCGATCAGGTATTGGCCCCGGTCGCCTTTGAGTGGCGCGGGTTGCAGTTGACGCCCGCTTAAGCCTGTATCGGCCTCTTCGCGGGTAAACCCGCTCCTACGACAGCCTGTGCGTGTGTAGGAGCGGGTTCACCCGCGAATACGGTGGCGGCTGCGGCGGTGAACAGCGGGGGAAATTGGCCAGCAGGCCCGGCCCATTCGCGGGTAAACCCGCTCCTACAATTTCGCCGCGAAGGCCGGTAGGTCTAACCGCGCTGGTACGCTTCGAGCGCTTTCAGCCGTTCACCCTTGAGTGCTTCGCCCAGTGCCGGCCCCGTCAGCCCGGCTTGCACCAACGGCTTCACATCCACCGCTCGCGCCGCCGCTGCTGCGCCTCGCAGGTAATCAGCCTGTGGGTAACCCTGCTCGCCATCGCCCAGCGCCGCCATCTCGCAAACGACCAAAAAATCCTCAAATCGCTGCGGCCGTCGGTAAACATCGAATTTCTGCAACAGCTCCAGCAGGGCCGTGGCAGGCAGTTCGAGCGCCTGATTGCCCTGCACCAGGCATTCCCCTGTCAGCATGGCCAGTTCCTGGCAATCACGCGGGGCCTTCAAACGCTGGTTGAGGGCTTTGATCGATGTCGGGGCCAACCCCCGCAACAGGCAGGCCCAGCGCACGTGCAGTGGTTGTTCGTGCTCCGCTGCCTGCTCCAGCGCCGCCAGTGTCCGGGCGCTGTCATCGAGCTCAGGCAGCAGCTCCTGCAGAGCCCCGCACGCGTTCAGCACCTGGAAGAACACCTGCGGTTGCACTTCCATCAGCGCGCGCTCGATTTCCTTCCAGCTGCGCTCGGCAGTGAGTGCCTGCAGTTCGCCCGAGGCGCTGATCTGGCGCATTAGCGCCAAGGTGTCATCGGCAACCCGGAACCCCAGTGATGCGTAACGGGCAGCAAAACGTGCAACACGCAGCACGCGCAAAGGATCTTCGGCGAACGCCGGGGAAACATGGCGTAGCAGGCGGTTATCCAGATCTTGCTTGCCTTGATAGGGGTCGTATACCGTGCCTGCCTCATCCTCGGCCATCGCATTGATGGTGAGGTCGCGGCGAATCAGGTCCTCTTCCAGGGTCACGTCAGGGCTGGCGTGAAAAGTGAACCCGCCGTAGCCTCGCCCACTCTTGCGCTCGGTACGCGCCAGGGCGTATTCCTCACCGGTTTTCGGGTGCAGGAACACCGGGAAATCGGCACCCACCGGCCGATAGCCCTTGGCGAGCATTTCTTCGACGGTGGCGCCCACCACCAGCCAGTCGATGTCGCTGACAGGGCGGCCGAGCAAACGGTCGCGCACGGCGCCGCCAACTTTGTAGATGTGCATGTGCAGCTCTCCATAACTGCCGACAGGATAACCCGTCGGCGGTCATGGGGTCGCATCAGAGGTGGTGGATAACGGCCAGGTCCATGCGACCGTAATCGGCGCTTTCGCCATGCTCGCCGCGCGGCGGCATGTGGTGAGTGCTCATCACTTGCTCGCCCTGCACGGTCTCCAGGTGGATATCGAAGCCCCACAGGCGATGCAGGTGCTTGAGCACTTCCTCGGTCGAGTCGCCCAGCGGTTTGCGGTTGTGCTGCTGGTGTCGCAGGGTCAGCGAGCGGTCGCCGCGGCGGTCGACACTCCAGATTTGTACGTTCGGTTCACGGTTGCCCAGGTTGTACTGCGCTGCCAGCTGCTCCCGAATCACCCGGTAGCCGGCCTCATCATGGATGGCGGGCACCAGCAGGTCGTCGCGCTGGTCGTCATCGAGGATGCTGAACAACTTCAGGTCGCGCATCACCTTGGGCGACAGGTACTGCAGGATGAAGCTCTCGTCCTTGAAGCTGCTCATGGCAAACTTGATGGTAGAAAGCCAGTCGCTGCCGGCAATGTCGGGGAACCAGTGGCGATCTTCTTCGGTGGGGTGTTCGCACATGCGGCGGATATCGGTGTACATCGCAAAGCCCAGCGCGTAGGGGTTGATGCCGCTGTAGTACGGGCTGTCAAAGCCGGGCTGAAACACCACGCTGGTGTGCGACTGCAAGAACTCCATCATGAAGCCTTCGGTAATCAGCCCCTCGTCGTAGAGGTCGTTCATCAGGGTGTAGTGCCAGAAGGTTGCCCAGCCTTCGTTCATGACCTGGGTCTGGCGTTGCGGGTAGAAGTACTGGGCGATCTTGCGCACGATGCGCACTACCTCACGCTGCCAGGGTTCCAGCAGCGGGGCGTTCTTCTCGATGAAATACAGGATGTTTTCCTGCGGTTCGGCGGGGAAGCGCCCCTCATCGCGGTCGTTACCCTTTTCGGTGTTTTTCGGGATTGTCCGCCAAAGGTCGTTGATCTGACGCTGAAGGTGCTCTTCGCGCTCCTGTTGCCGGCGCCGCTCTTCTTCCGCAGAAATAGGGTAAGGCCGCTTGTAGCGGTCGACACCGTAGTTCATCAGGGCGTGGCAGGAGTCGATCAAGTCCTCCACAGCATCGATGCCGTGGCGCTCTTCGCACTGGGCGATGTACTGCTTGGCGAACACTAGGTAGTCGATGATCGAACTGGCGTCAGTCCAGGTGCGGAACAGGTAATTGCCTTTGAAAAAACTGTTATGGCCGTAGCAGGCGTGCGCAATCACCAGTGCCTGCATGCACATGGTGTTTTCTTCCATCAGGTAGGCGATACAAGGGTCGGAGTTGATCACGATCTCGTAGGCCAGGCCCATCTGGCCGCGGCTGTAGGACTTTTCTGTACTGAGGAACTGCTTGCCGTAGGACCAGTGGTGGTAGCCCAGCGGCATGCCGACCGAGGCGTAGGCGTCCATCATCTGCTCGGCAGTGATGACCTCTATCTGGTTGGGGTAGGTGTCCAGGGCGTAACGCTCGGCCAGGCGGCTGATTTCCCGGTCGTAGGTCTGAATCAGCTCGAACGTCCACTCGGACCCAGTGGAAATAGGTTGGCGTCTCTGTGCTCTGGCGGTCATGTGGCTAACCTGCGCTGGAAGAGTTCACGGAAGACCGGGTAGATGTCGCCGGCCGATACCAACTGCTGCTGGGCGAAGGTGTCGGGGAACGCATCTCCGATACGCTCGTATTCATACCACAGCGCCTGGTGTTCACGGGGGGTGATCTCAACGTAAGTGTAGTACTGCACATGCGGCATGATCTGTTTGGAGAGGATGTCGCGGCAGATGGGCGAGTCGTCGTTCCAGTTGTCGCCATCAGAAGCCTGCGCGGCATAGATGTTCCAGTCGCTGGCCGGGTAGCGCTCGGCCATGATCTCCTGCATCAGCTTGAGGGCACTGGAGACGATGGTGCCGCCGGTTTCCCGCGAATAGAAGAACTCTTCCTCATCGACTTCGCGGGCGCTGGTGTGATGGCGAATGAACACGACTTCGATGCGCTCGTAGTTACGCTTGAGGAACAGGTACAGCAGGATGAAGAAGCGCTTTGCGATGTCCTTGGTGGCCTGGGTCATCGAGCCGGATACGTCCATCAGGCAGAACATCACTGCCTTGGAGCTGGGGTTGGGTTGCTTGACCAGCAGGTTGTACTTGAGGTCGAAGGTGTCGAGGAAGGGCAGGCGGTTGATACGTGCCTTCAGCCGCTCGATTTCCTGTTCGACTTCCTGGATGTCGGTGAAATTGTCCGGCTCTTCGACCCGCAGGCGATCGAGTTCCTTTTGTGCTTCGCGCAGCAGGGCGCGGCTGCTGCCGGTCAGGGCGATACGCCGGGCATGGGCCGAGCGCAGGGTGCGCACGATGTTGATGCGTGACGGGTTGCCTTCGTTGGCGATGCCGGCGCGAACAGTCTTGAAGGTATCGGCGCCAGTCAGGTGACGTTTGACCAGGTTGGGCAGCTCAAGGTCTTCGAACATGAATTCGAGAAATTCTTCCTGGGTGATCTGGAAGACGAATTCGTCCATGCCCTCGCCGGAATTGCCGGCCTTGCCGCGACCGCCACCACCTCCACCGCCTTGCGGCCGTGGGATGTGTTCACCGGCAGTGAATTCTTTGTTGCCAGGATGCACGATGGTCTGTTTGCCCCCGCGACCATGATGCAAGACGGGTTCGTCGATGTCGCGACCGGGAATACTGATTTGCTCGCCGTGTTCCATATCCATGATGGAACGGCGGCTCACCGCCTCTTCGACGGCCTTCTTGATATGTTCGCGGTACCGCCGCAGGAAGCGCTGGCGGTTGACCGTGCTCTTGTTCTTGCCGTTCAGGCGTCGGTCTATAACGTAGCTCATGGTCCCTCCGGTGACTGGATGCAGCTGCAACCCACAAGCTGCAAGCCACAAGCTTCAAGCTGCAAGAAAGAACAGCCACCGCCGCTGCAAGCTGTGACGCGGGCAGCAATGCCAACGCCAGGCAGCTTGCAGCTTGCGGCTCGTAGCTTGCCGCTTTATTGCGATTTCCTGACCCGCAGGTACCATTCCGACAGCAGGCGCACCTGTTTGTCGGTATAGCCACGCTCCACCATCCGGGTGACGAAGTCGTTGTGTTTCTTCTGGTCCTCTTTGCTGGCCTTGGCGTTGAAGCTGATGACCGGCAGCAGGTCTTCGGTGTTGGAGAACATTTTCTTCTCGATCACGACCCGCAGCTTTTCATAACTCAGCCAGCTTGGATTCTTGCCATTGTTGTTGGCGCGTGCGCGCAGTACGAAGTTGACGATCTCGTTGCGGAAGTCTTTCGGGTTGCTGATGCCAGCCGGTTTCTCGATCTTCTCCAGTTCCTCGTTGAGCGCAATGCGGTTGAGAATTTCGCCGGTTTCCGGGTCGCGGTATTCCTGATCCTGGATCCAGAAGTCTGCATACAACACGTAGCGGTCGAAGATGTTCTGGCCGTATTCGCTGTAGGACTCCAGGTAGGCGGTCTGGATTTCCTTGCCGATGAACTCGATGTAGCGCGGTGCCAGGTATTCCTTCAGGTAGCGCAGATAGCGTTCGCGCACTTCAGCCGGGAATTGTTCCTGTTCGATCTGCTGCTCGAGGACATACAGCAGGTGCACCGGGTTGGCGGCAATTTCGTGTGGGTCGAAGTTGAACACCTTGGACAGGATCTTGAAGGCGAAGCGAGTGGACAGGCCGTTCATGCCTTCGTCGACACCCGCAGAGTCCCGGTATTCCTGGATCGACTTGGCCTTTGGATCGGTGTCCTTGAGGTTTTCCCCATCGTAAACGCGCATCTTGGAATAGATGTTGGAGTTCTCTGGCTCTTTCAGGCGTGAAAGCACAGTGAACTGAGCCAGCATCTTGAGCGTATCTGGCGCACAGTGGGCCTTGGACAGCGAACTGTTGATCAGCAGTTTGTCGTAGATCTTTATTTCATCGCTGACCCGCAGGCAGTACGGCACCTTGACGATATAGATCCTGTCGATGAACGCTTCGTTGTTCTTGTTGTTACGGAAGGTGTGCCACTCCGATTCGTTGGAGTGCGCCAGCAGAATGCCGGTATAGGGAATCGCCCCAAGGCCTTCAGTACTGTTGTAGTTGCCTTCCTGGGTGGCGGTGAGCAAGGGGTGCAGGACCTTGATTGGCGCCTTGAACATTTCGACGAATTCCATCAGGCCTTGGTTGGCCCGGCACAGCGCGCCCGAGTAGCTATAAGCATCGGCGTCGTTCTGTGGGTATTCCTCGAGTTTGCGGATATCGACCTTGCCGACCAGGGCCGAGATGTCCTGGTTGTTTTCATCGCCGGGTTCGGTCTTGGCAATGGCGATCTGGTTAAGAATCGACGGGTACAGCTTCACCACCTTGAACTTGGAGATGTCACCGCCAAATTCCTGCAGGCGCTTGGTGGCCCAAGGCGACATGATGGTATTGAGGTAGCGCCGTGGGATGCCGAACTCTTCCTCGAGAATGGCCCCGTCTTCGGTGGCATTGAACAAGCCCAAAGGTGACTCGAATACCGGCGAGCCCTTGATCGCGTAGAACGGCACCTTTTCCATCAGCTGCTTGAGTTTTTCCGCCAGCGACGACTTGCCGCCGCCTACCGGGCCCAGCAGGTAAAGGATCTGTTTCTTCTCTTCCAGGCCTTGGGCGGCGTGGCGGAAGTACGACACGATCTGATCGATGCACTCTTCCATGCCATGGAAGTCGGCAAAGGCCGGATAGCGACGGATAACCTTGTTGGAGAAGATTCGCGACAGCCTGGAGTTGGTAGAGGTGTCGATCAGTTCTGGCTCACCGATGGCCAGCAACAGCCGTTCGGCCGCCGATGCGTAGGCACTGCGATCCTCTTTGCACAGCTCGAGGTACTCCTGCAGCGAGAGTTCTTCCTGGCGCGTAGACTCGAAACGTTGTTGGAAGTGGCTAAAAATACTCATGACGTCACCTCGCTCGATACGTGGAGACGACGCCGGATCAGTCAGCTGATGCTGGCATGCAACCGGGTTGGCCGATTGCTGTATACCCCCCAGAACACCCTGTAACGCTACCGATGACCCGCACGCCGGTGTACCGGCTCTCCCCTTTTTTGGATGGCCTGAGCTTAAGCGTAGTTGGTTATCTGCAAGGTCAAGGGGCGAGGAGGGCAGAAGTTACGAACGACCGTTCGTCAGATAAGCCGCAAGCCCGCATGGGGCGCGGGCTGCAGGAAAAATGAAAAAAATTATTCAGTGCTGCCTTGGGCAGTCTCGGTCGGGTAGGTCGCACGCCACAGTTCGAAGCCGCCGTCCACGCTGTACACGTCGGAGAAACCCTGGCCTACCAGGTAGGCGGCAGCGCTTTGGCTGGAATTGCCGTGATAGCAGACCACCAGGGTTGGCGCGTCGAGGTCGGCGTTGCGGATGAAATCGGCGACCGAGTGGTTATCCAGGTGCCGGGCGCCGGTGATGTGGCCGGCGGCGAAGGCCTGCGGGTCACGAATGTCGACGACGACCGCACCTTCTTTCTTGCGAAGCTCCAAGGCCTGCTCAGGAGGGATGCGCTTGAATTCGCTCATGGGTACTACTTCCTTCAGGTGTGGTCGTTGAGTGTAGTGGGTTGTGCCGGCTGGCGCAGGGTGCCGTCGTCGGCGCAGTCGCAGCGGTGGTATTCACCGCTGTCGACGTTGTACAGGGTCATGGCGCCGCCCCACACGCAGCCAGTGTCCAGGGCGATGACATCGGGCTCGGTGACCTCACCCTGCAGTGCGGCCCAATGGCCAAAGATGATCTTCACATGGCGTGAACGACGGTCCTTGTGCGCGTACCAGGCTTTGTAGCCTTTGGGCGCGCTACCCAGGCCTTCCTTGCTCTTGAGGTCGAGTTTGCCATCGGCTGTGCAGAAGCGCATGCGGGTGAAGTAGTTGGTGATGACCCGCAGGCGGTCGACGCCGGCGAGGTTCTTGCTCCACTTGTTCGGCTCGTTGCCATACATACCGTCGAGATACAGCTGCAGGCGGGTGTCGTCACGCAGCACTTCCTCGACCTCGGCGGCGAGCTCCAGGGCTTTGCCAAGGGTCCATTGTGGCGGTATGCCGGCATGCACCAGGGCGATGCCGCGGGGCTCGTCGTAATGCAGCAGTTTTTGCTGGCGCAGCCAGTCGAACAGCTGGTCGGCGTCCGGCGCTTCGATGATCTCGCGCAGTGTGTCGCTTTTCTTGAGGCGCTCGACGTTGTGCCAGGCGGCCAGCAGGTGCAGATCATGGTTGCCCAGCACGCAGACCAGCGAATGACGGATCGAGTACAGAAAGCGCAGGGTTTCCAGCGACTCGGGGCCGCGGTTGACCAGGTCGCCGACCAGCCACAGGCGGTCGACGGCGGGGTTGAAACTGACACGATCAAGCAGGCATTTGAGTGGCTGCAGGCAGCCCTGCAGGTCACCGACCGCGTAGGTGGCCATCAGTGCAGCGCTCCGGGCACTGCCAGCCGGAAGGGGGCAATCTCGGCGTCGAAGCGCTTACCGTCTTCGGCGAACATCTGGTAGCTGCCCTGCATGGTGCCAACACGGGTGCTGATGACGGCGCCACTGCTGTAGGTGTGGCTCTGGCCAGGGTCGATGTTGGGTTGCTGGCCGACCACACCGGCGCCGCGTACTTCCTCAACCTCGCCGTCACCGTTGGTGATAAGCCAGTGGCGCGACAGCAACTTGGCGCTGAGCGAGCCGTTGTTCTGCACGGTAATGGTGTAGGCGAAAGCGAAGCGACTGTTTTCGGGGTCGGATTGTTCTTTCAGGTAGCGGGTCACGACGCTGACGTCGATTTGATAGCGGGGGTCGGACATGCAAGGGCCTTGGGCGAACTGACGCAATAATGCAGTCTAGGCCATTGGGAGGGGGGAGGGCCAGCGGTGATAGGGCTTGGGGGGAGTTGTCTGTGCCGACCTCTTCGCGGGTAAACCCGCTCCTACAAGGGGTCGCACAGGATTTGAGGGTTGTGCGATCCCTTGTCGCCCGCGAAGAGGCCGGAACGGGCTAAATCAGGCTGGTTGCTGATCAGCCAGTTGGTCAGCCAGGCGAACGAAGGCTGCCAGGTCGAGCTGTTCAGGGCGCAGGCTGCCATCAACGCCGGCAGCCTCGATGGCGGCGCTGTCCAGCAGGCCTTTCATGGTGTTGCGCAGCGTCTTGCGGCGCTGGTTGAACGCTTCGCGAACGACACGCTCAAGCAGCAGGTGGTCCTTGGCCGGGAACGGCAGCACTTCGTGCGGCACCAGGCGGACGATCGCCGAATCCACTTTCGGGGGTGGGTTGAAGGCCCCGGGGCCGACATTGAACAGGTGCTCCACGCGGCAGTGGTACTGCACCATGATCGACAAGCGCCCCCAGTCACCGCCGCCAGGGCCGGCGGCCATGCGCTCGACCACTTCCTTCTGCAGCATGAAATGCATGTCGCGGATCAGCCCGGCGTGGCTGAGCAGGTGGAAGATAAGCGGGGTGGAGATGTTGTAGGGCAGGTTGCCAACCACCTTGAGGCTGCGCGGCGGCACGCCCAGCTGGTTGAAGTCGAACTTTAGGGCGTCACCCTGGTGCAGGCGGAAGTTGCTGCGATCGGCGAACTTGTGCTGAAGGATCGGCACCAGGTCTTTGTCCAGCTCCACCACGTCCAGCTGTGCGCCACTGCCCAGCAGGCCTTCGGTCAGGGCGCCCTGGCCCGGGCCGATTTCCAGCAGGTGTTCGCCGGCCTTGGCGTTGATGGCACGCAGGATGCGGTCGATGATACCGGCGTCGTGCAGGAAGTTCTGGCCGAAGCGCTTGCGCGCCCGGTGTTGGTATTGCTCGTTCATGGTCGGTTCTCGGCCATCTGGTAGGCGGTTTCCAGTGCGACGCGCAGGCTGCCGGTGTCGACTTTGCCAGTGCCGGCCAGGTCCAGGGCGGTGCCGTGGTCAACCGACGTGCGGATGATCGGCAGGCCCAGGGTCACGTTCACTGCAGCGCCGAAACCTTTGTACTTGAGTACGGGAAGGCCCTGGTCATGGTACATCGCCAGCACCGCATCGCAGTGCTCCAGATATTTGGGGGTAAACAGGGTATCGGCCGGCAGCGGCCCGCGCAGGTCCATGCCTTCGGTGCGCAGACGGGCCAGGGTCGGCTCGATGATGTCGATTTCTTCGCGGCCCAGGTGGCCGCCCTCGCCCGCGTGCGGGTTGAGGCCGCACACGAGGATACGCGGGTTGGCAATGCCAAACTTGTCGCGCATGTCGGCATGCAGGATACGGGTTACACGTTCGACGCGCTCTGCAGTGATAGCGTCGGCAACATCACGCAGTGGCAGGTGTGTGGTCACCAGGGCCACACGCAGGCCGCGGGTGGCCAGCATCATTACCACTTGCGCGGTGCGGGTCAGTTCGGCAAGGAATTCGGTATGCCCGGAAAAGGCGATACCGCTTTCGTTGATCACACCCTTGTGCACCGGGGCCGTGATCATTCCGGCGAAGTGCCCGTCCAGGCAGCCTTGCCCGGCGCGGGTCAGGGTTGCCAGCACGAACGCTGCGTTGGCCTTGTCGAGCTGGCCTGGTACCACCGGGGCCGCCAGAGGGGTATCCCAGACGTACAGGCTACCTGCGGGGGCCGGGCGGTCAGGCCATTGGCCCGGGGCTACCGGCAGCAGGCTGACGGCCAGCCCCAGCTGCGTGGCCCGCTCGGCGAGCAGGTCACGGCTGGTGATGGCGATCAGGGGGTGGGGCTGGGCGTCTGCCGCGAGCAGCAGGCACAGGTCGGGGCCTATGCCGGCCGGCTCGCCGGGGGTGACGGCGAAGCGCAGGGGCTTCACTGGGCGGCCTGGTCAGCGCCAGGCAGCTTGATTTCAACGTAGGCTTCGTCGCGGATCTGGCGTAGCCAGGTTTGCAGCTCTTCGTCGTACTTGCGGTTGCGCAGTACGCTCAGGGCCTGCTGTTCGCGAGCCTGCTCGGTGCTGTCGGTGGCGCGGCGGCCCAGCACTTCCAGGACGTGCCAGCCGTACTGGGTCTTGAACGGTTTGGTCACTACGCCTTGCTGGGCATTGGCCATCTGTTCACGGAACTCCGGTACCAGGCTGTTCGGGTCGACCCAGTTGAGGTCGCCGCCGTTGAGTGCCGAGCCTGGGTCTTCCGAGAAGCTCTTGGCCAGTTCGCCGAAGTCTTCGCCGCTCTTGATCCGATCATACAGGCGCTCGGCCAGCTGCTTGGTGGCCGCCTCGCTGCGGATCTCGCTTGGCTTGATCAGGATGTGGCGTACATGCACTTCGTCACGCAGCACGTTCTCGCTGCCACCGCGCTTCTCCTCGAGCTTGAGGATGATGAAGCCGTTGGGGATGCGAATAGGCTGGGTTATTTCGCCCACCGGCATGCTGCTGAGCATCTTGGCGAAGTCGGGTGGCAGCTGACCGGCTTTACGCCAGCCCATCTCGCCGCCCTCCAGGGCGTTTTCGCTGGCCGAGTTGGCAATCGCCATCTGGCCGAAGTCGGCACCCTGGCGCAGTTGCTGGTACACGTCACCGACCTTGCGCGCAGCCTTCTGGATATCGTCCGAGTTGGCGGCTTCCGGGGTCGGGATGAGGATGTTGGCCAGGCGGTACTCTTCCGACATCTGCATCTTGCCCAGGTCCGAGGCCAGGAAGTTCTTCACTTCCTGCTCGGACACCTGAATGCGTTCGGCAACGCGGCGTTGGCGCACGCGGCTGATGATCATCTCGCGCTTGACCTGCTCGCGAGCGTCGTCGAACGACAGGCCGTCACGGGCCAGCGCCGCGCGGAACTGGTCCAGCGACATACCATTGCGCTGGGCAATGGTGCCAATGGCCTGGTTCAGCTCTTCGTCGGTGATGCGGATGCCAGAGCGCTCGCCGATCTGCAACTGCAGGTTCTCGACGATCAGGCGTTCCAGTACCTGCTGTTCAAGGGCGCTGGTCGGCGGCACGCCGCCGCCGCGCTTGGCGATGGTTTGCTGGACCTCATGGACACGCTGGTCCAGCTGGCTTTGCATGACCACGTCGTTGTCGACGATAGCCACTACGCGATCAAGAGGTTGCACCGCGGCATGCACCGCGCCACTCAGCAAAGCGACGCCCAGCAACACTGGGCGCAGACGATCAATAAGCTTGGTCTTCACGTTCACGGTAACCTTGAATGCCTTGGTCGAGGAAAGACTCGACCTTGTTGCCAACTACGCCGCCGAGGCCTTTCAGGACGATCTGAAGGAAGACACCGTGGTCGCCTTTTTCGTTCTGCGGAAGGGCCTGGCTGAAATCGTCGTAGTCGATCCAGTAACGGTTGATCAGGCGCAGCTTCCAGCAGCAGTTGTCGTATTCGAAACCACCCATGGCTTCCAGGGTACGGTTGCGGTTGTAGTCATGCTGCCAGCGAGCGATAACGTTCCACTGCGGCACAATCGGCCAGATGACCGAGAAATCGTGCTGCTGGATCTTGTAGTAATCCTTGATGTAGTTCGGATCGCCCGGGGTGCCATAGCTACCACCCTCTGTCCATTTTCCGGTCGTTGAGTCGTAGGCAATGGTGTCATTGCGGTAGCGATAACCGAGGTTGACCACCTTGTTCGGGTTGTCTTCAGGCTGGTAATGGAACATCGCGCTGCCCGAGCGGGTGCTGCGGCTGTCCGGGTCCCAGTTGAAGTCCGAATTGAAGCGCCAGTCGCGATTGAAGTAGTAGTTGTACAGCAGCGCGTATGGCGAAACATGAGCCTTGGAGGAGTCACGAGTACGGTAGTCGATGCCTGGCAGCTGAACCTTGCGGTCCTTGAAGTATAGCGCTTGGCCGATGCTGAAGTTCTGGCGCTCGAAGCCGTTTTCTTCGATCCAGCGGGTGGTCGCGCCCAGCGACAGCTTGTTCTCGTCGCCGACGCGGTCGGTGCCGCTGAAACGGTTATCGCGGAATAGCGAGTCGTAGCTGAAGAGGGTCTCACCCGTATCGAACAGCGGGATATCCTTTTGGTCCTTGTACGGGACGTAGAGGTAGAACATGCGTGGTTCGAGAGTTTGGCGATAGTTGTTGCCGAACATCGAGGTGCTGCGGTCGAAGTACAGGCCACTGTCCACGCTGAAGATCGGGATATCACGGTTCAGCGTACTGCTATAGCTGCCATATGCTGGATCTGCCGACTGTGTGATTGCTTCGGCCTTGCCCTTGCTATCGAGGTCAAGATCGTAGTGGGTATACGCGTACTTTAACTTTGGTGTGACGAAGCCATAGCTGGCATTCATTGGCAGACTGATCGATGGTGCCACGTTCAGACGAGTACCGTTGGCGCGGGCAATGCCGGTGACGTTCTCATCCAAGCGGCGACCTTCTTCCCCGGCAGAAGAGTCCGGATTACCATCTTTGTCGCGGACGAAATCGTCCTTCAGGTCACGATCAAAACGAACAGCCTCAGTCTCGTACCCAAGGTTCAAACCGCCAGGTTGGAACGGCAGCGTACCGTTCAGGGTCAGCTGCGGCAGGCGATCATACGGCGTGATCTGCGAGATGGTAGCCATCTCGTAGGCATGCACATTCAACCGCGCGGTGTAGCTGTCGCCTCGGTAGGTCAACGCACCCTGCTGGTTCAGCAGGTCGCGGCTTTCCACGCCAATCTGGTCGGTTTCCAGGTCCTGGAAGTAGAACGGGTCGCTGATGTCGGTGTAGTCCACCTCGGTCATCAGGCGTTCGTCCAGGCCACCCTTGTGCTGCCAGTTGACCATCCAGCGCTGATCTTTGTAATCCGTCTGATCTTTGCGGTCGTCGTTCTTGTCGTTCAGGTAGGCGCCACCGAACTGGCCTTCGCTGGAAGGCGTCAGGTAGCGGAACTCGCCTTCCATCAGCAGGCCGCGCTTGGCCATGTAACGCGGGTACAACGTGGCGTCGTAGTTGGGCGCCAGGTTGAAATAGTACGGCGTGACCAGCATGAAGCCGGTGTCGCTGCTGGTGCTGAACGAGGGCGGCAGGAAACCGGACTGGCGACGGTCGTCAATCGGGAAGTAGATGTACGGTGTATAGAACACCGGGAAATCCTTGACCCGTAGCGTAACGTTGGTCGCGGTACCGAAACCGGTGGCCGGGTTCAGGGTGATGTTGTTGCCCTTCAGCTGCCAGGCGTTGCTGCCCGGTTCGCAGGTGGTGTACGTACCGTCCTTGAGGCGGATGATGGCGTTTTCGCCACGCTTGGCGTACAGGGCACTGCCGCGTATGTGCGACTTGTGCATCACGTATTCGGCGTTGTCGACCTGGGCTTCGCCAGTGTCGAGCTGGATCTGAGCCTCGTCACCGACCACCAGCGAACCGTTGTCACGGATCTTGACGTTGCCCTTGAGCTCGCCACGGTTTTCGGCCTGGTAGAGGTTGGCCTCGTCGGCTTCGGCCTGCATGCTGCCCTGGCGCATCACCACGTCACCGGCGAGGGTAGCGATCTGCTGCTCCTGCTGGTACTTGGATACCTTGGCGTTGATGTAGGTCGGCGACTCGTCCTTCGGCGTGGTGTCGGCCATACCCGGGCGGGTTGGCTCGATATACGCGCCACCGCAGTACGGGCCGGTTTCAGCCAGCTGCGCGGCGGTGAGCTTTTCACGCGGAACCCAGTCCAGGTGGCTGTAGTCTTCGCTGCGCGACTTCAGCCCACGGCCCTTGGCCTCGGTAACCAGCACGGGCCGGTCCGCAGTTTCGGCTTCGCCTGCCGCTTCGGTACCGGAGCTGACGGCTGCACCTTCGTGCACCGGGCGCGGCGGCAAGTTGTTGACTGGGGTTTTGGGCTTGCAGTCCCAACCACCGGCGGCGGACACTTGGCAGTCGAACTGTTCGGCTGCCACTACGTATGAGGTGGCCAGAGGTTGCAGGGCCAGCAGACCGCCGGTTACCAGCAACGGAAACTTTCTACGAAACGCGGGGGATTTCAATGCCATCTTATTAGTCCGGGCTTCCTGCGTGCCATCTGCCCGCGTGTGGGGCCGCACGCCTCTCGATGGTCTGAAAAAGATGCTGGATAATAAAGCATGACCCGCTTGACGGCTAGGGCCGTCGGAGACCCTTGCAATGCCTGAACACGATGTACGCCTGCAACAACTGACGGTCTGGCTCGATGAGCAGCTCAATGAACTTTTCCGTGACAACGCCTGGGGTGAGGTGCCTGCAGGCAGCTTGACCGCTGCCAGCAGCGACGCCAGCTTCCGCCGCTACTTCCGCTGGCAGGGCGCCGGCCACAGTTTCGTGATCATGGATGCGCCGCCCCCGCAGGAGAACTGCCGACCGTTCGTCGCCATCGACCACCTGCTGGCCAGCGCTGACGTACATGTGCCGGTGATCCACGCCCAGGACCTGGAACGCGGCTTTTTGTTGCTTGGGGATCTGGGCACTCAGACATACCTTGACATCATCAATGCCGACAACGCTGACGGCCTGTTCGCCGACGCCATCGATGCCCTTCTGAAGTTCCAGCGTTTGCCGATGGACGCACCGCTGCCCAGCTACGACGACGCCCTGCTGCGCCGTGAAGTGGAACTGTTCCCCGAATGGTACGTGGGGCGTGAGCTGGGCCTGACCTTCACCGATGCACAGAAGGCCACCTGGCAGCGCGTCAGCCAGTTGCTGATCGACAGCGCCCTGGCGCAACCCAAGGTGCTGGTACACCGTGACTACATGCCGCGCAACCTGATGCAGAGCATACCCAACCCTGGTGTGCTGGACTTTCAGGATGCGGTATACGGCCCGGTCACCTACGACATTACCTGCCTGTTCAAGGACGCCTTTGTCAGCTGGCCGCAGGCGCGGGTCGAAGGCTGGCTGAGCGACTACTGGCAGCAGGCGCAGGCGGCCGGCATCCCGGTGCATGCCGAGTTCGAAGCCTTCCACCGCGCCAGCGACCTGATGGGCGTGCAGCGGCACCTGAAGGTGATCGGTATCTTCGCCCGTATCTGCCACCGCGACGGCAAGCCGCGCTACCTGGGCGACGTGCCGCGTTTCTTCGCCTATATAAATGAAGTGATCGGTCGCCGGCCCGAATTGGCGGAGCTGGGTGAGCTGATTGCCGAGTTGCAGGCCGGAGCGCGTGCATGAAGGCCATGATCCTGGCTGCGGGGAAGGGCGAGCGCATGCGCCCGCTGACCCTGCACACCCCAAAACCGTTGGTCCCGGTCGCCGGCCAGCCGCTGATCGAGTACCACCTGCGCGCCCTGGCGGCAGCGGGCGTGACCGAAGTGGTGGTCAACCATGCCTGGCTTGGCCAGCAGATCGAAGACCATCTGGGCGACGGTAGCCGCTTCGGCCTGAGCATCCGCTATTCACCTGAAGGTGAGCCGCTGGAAACCGGCGGCGGCATCTTCAAGGCCCTGCCTTTGTTAGGTGAAGCGCCGTTCCTGCTGGTGAATGGCGATGTCTGGACCGACTACGACTTCGCGCGCCTGCAGACTCCCCTGCAAGGCCTGGCTCACCTGGTGCTGGTTGACAACCCTGGCCATCACGGAAGCGGTGACTTCCGCCTGCTGGGCGAGCAGGTCGTTGACGGCGATGACGCGCCAGGCACGCTGACCTTCAGCGGCATTTCGGTGCTGCACCCGGCGCTGTTCGAAGGTTGCCAGGCGGGTGCCTTCAAGCTGGCACCGTTGCTGCGTCAGGCGATGGCCGCCGGCAAGGTATCTGGCGAACACTACCGTGGGCACTGGGTTGATGTTGGCACGCTTGAGCGGCTGGCCGAGGCTGAGTCTTTGATTGGCGAGCGCGCCTGACATGTGGTGGCCAGGCACGGTGATTGGTGTGGGTGCCGGTTTCGCTGTTGCGAGCATACCGGGTGCCTTGCTCGGTGCGTTGCTTGGGCAGGCCATCGACCGCCGGCTGCGCTTGCAAGGCTGGGAAGATATGCGCGAGCGCCTGGGTGGGCGCCCTGCATTACGCGACGATGAGTTGTTGTTCGTGATGCTCGGGCGCCTGGCCAAGTGCGATGGCCGGGTAGCCGAGCAGCATATCCAGCAGGCGCGTCAGGAGATGGTGCGCCTGGACCTGGCCGAGGCAGCCCGGCTGCGCGCCATCAATGCGTTCAACCGTGGCAAGGCGGGCAAGGACCGGCTTGGTAGTCACCTGCGGCGCATCAGTCAGCAGCCCCACGCAGCGGAAGGTACCTTGCGGGCCTGTTGGCGCATGGTCTGGGCTGACGGCAAGATGGGCAACAAGGAGCGTGAACTGCTGCTGGACTGGGGGCAGAAGCTGGGCATGAGCCGGCGCCAGGTGCAGGCCATGTCGCTGGAGTACGAGCCACGCAAGGCCACGGGGGCAGAAGGCGTGCCCATGACCTATGCCGCAGCGTTGCGCTTGCTGGCGGTGGACGCAGACACCGACACCGATAAGGTCAAGCAGGCGTATCGTCGGCTTGTCAGCCGGCATCACCCGGACAAGCTGGCGGGTACCGGTGCCAGCGAGGCGCAGGTGCGTGAAGCGACCGCGCGTACCCGTGAGTTGCACCAGGCCTATGCCATGATCCGCAAGCGGCGCGGCCTTTGACGCCCCGCCGCCAGGATCAAGACGAACTCAGCCCTGAGGGCTCATCCACCCCCGCACCCGGCGGAACAATTGCTCTTGTTCGGCAGCTTTGTTTCCCGGTATGGCGATCAATGACAATTGCCGGTACTGGCTATCCTTCTGCCGCTTGCTGGCCTGCAGCCGTTGCTG
The DNA here is from genome assembly GCF_021378985.1 of Pseudomonas sp. JR33AA. Taxonomy (NCBI): domain Bacteria; kingdom Pseudomonadati; phylum Pseudomonadota; class Gammaproteobacteria; order Pseudomonadales; family Pseudomonadaceae; genus Pseudomonas; species Pseudomonas sp. JR33AA. The sequence goes on along the minus strand of NZ_JAJSAW010000008.1, from coordinate 29,450 downwards.
GGCGGCGTTGCGGTCAGCGCTGCGGGTGGCGTAGTAGATATCGGCTGTGGGTACCTTCAAGGTTGGGGCCAGGCTTTCCAGGTCATGCTCCACCCGTGCAGGGGTCTGTGCAGCGACCATCACCAGTTTTTGTACCTGCGGTGGCTGCTTCTCGCTCAAGTAGCGCGCCGCCCAATACGCACCGCTACCATGGCCGATCAGTACGATGCTGCGGGCATTGTGTTGCTGGGCGAACGCCACGGCGGCATCCAGGCGGGCGAAGATGCGGTCGGCATCTGCTGGGTCGGCCTGCTCGCTGGCTTGTTCGGCATCGGTGCTTTCTGCTGTGTCGGCATCGGCTGCCGTGGCTTGGGCCACGTTGGCGTTGGCGTCGGCCGGTACGTCCTTGACCGGCGCGCTTTCGCCTTTATCTGGTGCAGGCGCTGTCGGTGGTGTGGCTTCGACCCGCGCTTGCGGGCTGTCTGCGAGCAGGTCGGGCAGGCTGACGCTCAGGCTGTGCCAGCCGATATCAGGGAATTTTTGCCGCAGTGGGCCGACTGCATTTGGCCAGTCGGCCGTTTCGCCTGCACCGGGGACAATGATCACCGCCCCTTGCGGATCGTTGTCGTTGGCCGGCTTCCACAGGGCCAGAAAGCTGTCGGCACCGGCCTGCAGGGTCTGCTGCTCAGCCTTGGGCAGCAGCCGCTCCAGCGCCTGGGCATCCTCCTGGCTGCGTTCCAGCAAGGGTGGGCGTGGGGCCTCGGCAGCCGGTGCCGTGGTCGTTGCAGGTGCTTTTTCGGCATCGGCGGCCAAGGCGCCGAGTGGAAGGACCGAGGCCAGGCAGCACATTGCCAGCGTCGTGCGATAAAGTGTGGACATGAGTCAACCCAAGGCCAGAATGAAACCGGCAGCCTAATAGTATTTGCCCGCGACGGCCATGCTGCATGGCCGTCTTTGCCAAGTCGAGCGTATAGATGAAGCGAGTGCGTCGCCTGTTGGTTATCGGCTGCTTATGGCTGCCCTTGATTGCCTGGGCCAGGCCCGAGGCACTGCCCTCTGTGGTGCTGGAGCCTGACCAGCAGCAGTGGCTGGACACCCACCGCAGCCTGCGTGTCGGCCTGGTGTTGCAGGCGCCCTACGCTCAGTTCGACCGGCGTCTGCAGCAACTGTACGGGGCCAATGTGGAGCTGGTGAACAGCCTGGCGCAGGCGCTGCGGCTGGACCTCACCTGGCGTTACTTCAGTGACCAGGCCAGTTTGGAGCATGCCCTGCAAAGCGGCGAAATCGACTTCGCCCCTGGCCTTACCCAGACGCCAGCCAGCCTGCGCCTGTGGCTATTCAGCGACCCGTACATGCGCGTGCCACAGCTGGTGGTGGGGCCGCGCACCGGGGCCATGGCCGTGGAGCTGGAAAAGCTTGAAGCCGAGCAACGCGTGGCGGTGCGCATGCCAAGCCCGCTGGCGGATTACCTGCGCGGCAACTACGGCAACCTCAACCTGCAGGGGGTGCCCGACGATCGTGAGGCCTTGCAACTGGTGGTAGGTGGTCAGGCCAGTTTCGCCGTGCTGGATGAAGCGCAGCTCAGCCGCCTGTCGCGCGAGAGCGAGTTCGGTGAGCTGGCGGTGGTCGGCGATATTGGCCTGCCGCAGCTGTTGCGTATCGGTTCGCGGCGCGACTGGCCGCTGCTGGCCGATGTACTTGAACGTGGCTTGCAGGCAGTGCCGGCCAAGGAGCTGGAACAACTGCATCAGCGCTGGTTGCAGCCGAAGTACCCGCGCCTGAGCGAATCGCCGGGCTTCTGGCAGAACATGGCCTTGCTGTTCGGTCTGTTGCTGTTGTGTGCCTTGGCCACGCTGGTGTGGCAACGCCGTCAGCAGCGCCAGCTGGAGCGCAGCCTGTTGGCCGCGCGGGAAAGCCTTGTTGAGCGCCAGGTGCGCGAGGAGGCGTTACGCCTGAGCCAGTTCGCCATCGATCAGAGCACCGTAGGTATCCTCTGGGTCAACTGGGACAGCCATGTGCGTTACGCCAACCATGCCGCAGAGCGCATGTTGGGCTACAGCGAAGGGGCGTTGCTGGAAAGGCCGCTGAGCGACTTCGAGCCGAGCCTGAACATGGACCGTTGGCTAGAGCTGTGGAAGGGAGCGCGGACAGGGGCGGGGGGTGTCGGTCAGTTTGAGACGCAATGCCGACGGGCTGATCAAAGCTTGCTACCCGTGGAGCTGTCGCTGAGCTTTCTGCGCTTTCGTGATTCCGAATATCTGGTGGTCTACCTCGCCGATGTCACCGAACGCCACCGTGCCTTGGCAGCCCTTCGCGAAAGCGAGGCGCGGCTCAAGGGCATTGCTGGCAACGTACCAGGGTTGGTGTTTCGCCTGGAGCGTGACCCGGCCGAGGGCGATCTGGAGTTCCCCTATATCAGTGAGGGTAGCGAGGCTTTGGTGGGTTATGCACCTAGCGAGATCCAGCACCCGCAGATGGGCCTGCGTAACCTGGTGCACCCCGAGGACCGTGCTGATTATCACAGGGTGCAGGACCTGGCCCTGGCCAGCGACAAGGACTGGTCCTGGCAGGGGCGCATCCTCACCCGGCAGGGCGAACAGCGCTGGGCCGATATCAAGGCCAGCGCCCGGCACCTGGGCAACGGCCAGGTGGTGTGGGACGGTGTAGTCTGGGACATCACACAGGGCAAGCGGGCTGAGCTTGCGCTGGCGAAGTCCCAGGAGCAGTTGCGCGAACTCTCGGCCCACCTGGAGAGCGTGCGTGAAGAAGAAAAAGCCCGTATCGCCCGCGAAGTGCATGATGAACTGGGGCAGATGCTGACCGTGCTCAAGCTGGAAGTGTCGATGTGCGAGCTGGCCTATGCCGAGCTGGACCCGGGCCTGAATGATCGCCTGGCGAGCATGAAGCGCCTGATCGCCCAGTTGTTCCAGTTGGTGCGCGATGTCGCCACTGCCTTGCGTCCGCCGATCCTTGATGCCGGCATTGCCTCGGCCATCGAATGGCAGGCGCGGCGTTTCGAGACACGCACGCAAATCCCCTGTCTGGTGCAAGTACCGGATAATCTGCCAGCATTGAGTGATGCCAAGGCCACCGGGCTGTTTCGTATCCTTCAGGAGGCGCTGACCAATGTGATGCGTCACGCTCAGGCGCACAGCGTAGAGATTGAGCTGGTACGTGAGGGCGGACAGTTGCGCATGACGGTCAGCGATGATGGCCAAGGCTTTTGCCGCGAGCAGACCCGGCCCACCTCATTTGGCCTGGTGGGTGTGCGTGAGCGGGTGCTGATGCTGGGGGGGAGCATGGCGCTGGACAGTGAGCCGGGCGAGGGCACCAGCCTGAGCGTGGCCATTCCGTTGGAGTAGGAGAGCAATCGTGATTCGAGTACTGGTGGCCGAAGACCACACCATTGTCCGGGAAGGCATCAAGCAGTTGATTGGCCTGGCCAAGGACATGCAAGTGGTGGGGGAGGCCGGTAATGGCGAGCAGTTGCTCGAAACCCTGCGCCACACACCGTGCGAGGTGGTACTGCTGGATATCTCGATGCCGGGTGTGAACGGTCTGGAGGCGATCCCGCGTATCCGTGCGTTGCACGAAGCGCCAGCGATCCTGATGTTGTCGATGCACGATGAGGCACAGATGGCGGCGCGGGCGCTGAAGGCCGGTGCGGCGGGCTATGCCACAAAAGACAGTGACCCGGCATTGTTGTTGACGGCGATTCGTCGGGTGGCCGGTGGCGGGCGTTATATCGACCCGTCGCTGGCCGACCGCATGGTGTTCGAAGTAGGCCTCACCGAATCCCGGCCGTTGCACACACTGCTTTCGGAGCGGGAGTTTTCGGTGTTCGAGCGCCTGGCCCAAGGCGCCAACGTCAACGACATCGCCCAGCAGTTGGCGCTGTCAAGCAAGACCATCAGCACCCACAAGGCGCGCCTGATGCAGAAGTTGAAAGTGAACTCGCTGGCGGAGCTGGTGAAGTACGCCATGGAGCACAGGCTGGTCTGATTGCGACATACGGGTGCCCGAAACTTGCCTAAGCCTCTGTGGGAGCGGGCATGCCCGCGAACGGGCCTGGCCTGCTGATCTCTATGGCTGAGCCGGCCTCTTCGCGGGCATGCCCGCTCCCACAGGTTTCGTGGTTGGCTCGCAAGGGCATTCCAATCCCGCCATTGTTGTAGGGCGATCCCTACAACAAATCTTCCATCCGGATGATGGCATTCTCTCAGCACCCCCGATTTTCGGGCGCTTGCGTCTCTTCTACTCTTTTGCCTACGCAGTCATCCAACAAGAAGGTGCAGGCATGAGCGAGGCGAAGTCGAACGCTGCAACCAGCGAAACGCTGGTCAGCTTCCGTGGTGTGCAGAAGAGCTACGACGGCGAGTCGCTGATCGTCAAAGACCTCAACCTGGATATTCGCAAGGGCGAGTTCCTCACCCTGCTTGGCCCGTCCGGCTCTGGCAAAACCACCAGCCTGATGATGCTGGCGGGCTTCGAAACCCCCACCGCCGGTGAAATCCAGCTTGCCGGCCGCTCGATCAACAACGTGCCGCCGCACAAGCGTGATATTGGCATGGTGTTCCAGAACTACGCGCTGTTTCCGCACATGACCGTGGCCGAGAACCTGGCCTTTCCGCTGACCGTGCGCAACCTGAGCAAGACCGACATCAGCGAGCGGGTCAAACGTGTGCTGAACATGGTCCAGCTCGACGCTTTCGCCAAACGCTACCCCGGCCAGTTGTCCGGCGGCCAGCAGCAGCGTGTGGCGCTGGCCCGGGCATTGGTGTTCGAGCCGCAACTGGTGCTGATGGACGAGCCGCTTGGCGCGCTGGACAAGCAGCTGCGCGAACACATGCAGATGGAGATCAAGCACATTCACCAGCGCCTTGGTGTGACCGTGGTGTACGTGACCCACGACCAGGGCGAAGCGCTGACCATGTCCGACCGCGTGGCGGTGTTCCACCAGGGTGAAATCCAGCAGATCGCCGACCCGCGCACGCTGTACGAAGAGCCCTGCAACACCTTCGTCGCCAACTTCATCGGCGAGAACAACCGCATAAGCGGCACCCTGCTGGCCAGCGATGGCAAACGTTGCCAGGTGCAGCTGCCTCGCGGTGAGCGGGTCGAAGCGCTGGCGGTGAATGTCGGCCAGGCCGGCGAGCCGGTGACCCTGTCGATACGCCCGGAACGCGTGCGCCTGAACGGCCACAGTGAAAGCTGCGTGAACCGGTTCTCTGGCCGGGTGGCCGAATTCATTTACCTGGGCGACCACGTGCGGGTGCGTCTGGAAGTTTGCGGCAAAGGCGACTTTTTCGTGAAGCAGCCTATTGCCGAGCTCGACCCGGCATTGGCCGTGGGCGATGTGGTACCGCTGGGCTGGGAGGTGGAGCACGCCCGCGCGCTCGATCCGATTGCCGAAGCCCATTGATGGATTGCTTCACCAACCCTGTACTGTGGAGAGAATAATAATGCGCAAGCAGTTGAAACTGACCGCCCTGGCTTTGGGGCTGTTTACCGCTGGCCAGGCCATGGCCGCAGACCTCACCGTGATTTCGTTCGGGGGCGCCAACAAGGCCGCCCAGGTCAAAGCGTTCTACGAACCCTGGGAAAAGGCGGGTAATGGCAAGATTGTCGCGGGTGAGTACAACGGCGAAATGGCCAAGGTCAAGGCGATGGTCGACACCAAAAGTGTGTCGTGGAACCTGGTAGAGGTTGAGTCGCCAGAGCTGGCGCGCGGTTGCGACGAGGGCATGTTCGAAGAGCTCGACCCGGCCCTGTTCGGCAATGAGGCCGACTATGTGCCTGGTGCCATTCAACCTTGCGGCGTGGGCTTCTTCGTCTGGTCCACGGTCATGGCCTACAACGCCGACAAGCTCAAGACCGCCCCCACCAGCTGGGCCGATTTCTGGGACACCAAGCAGTTCCCTGGCAAGCGCGGCCTGCGCAAGGGCGCCAAGTACACCATGGAATTTGCTCTGATGGCCGACGGTGTCGCGCCCAAGGACGTCTACAAAGTGCTGGCGACCAAGGAAGGCCAGGACCGCGCCTTCAAGAAACTCGACGAACTCAAGCCCAGCATCCAGTGGTGGGAAGCAGGTGCACAGCCACCGCAGTTCCTGGCCTCTGGCGACGTGGTCATGAGCTCTGCCTACAACGGGCGTATTGCCGCTGTGCAGAAAGAGAGCAACCTCAAGGTGGTGTGGAACGGCGGCATCTACGACTTCGATGCATGGGCAATTCCTAAAGGCGCCAAAAACGTCGAAGAGGCGAAGAAGTTTATCGCCTACAGCGTCAAGCCCGAGCAGCAGAAGATCTACTCCGAAAACATCGCCTATGGCCCGGCCAACGCCAAGGCCGTGAGCCTGCTGTCGGACGACGTGAAGAAAGACATGCCGACCACGCCTGAGAACATCGCGAACCAGGTGCAGATCGACGTGGCGTTCTGGGCCGACAACAGCGAGCAGCTGGAGCAACGCTTCAACGCCTGGGCGGCGAAGAAGTAAACGTCCAGTGTGTGGGGCCGCAAGGCGGCCCCCAATTCAGCCTGTATTGCGGAGTTCGCCATGGCCATTGCAGTGCCCCTCAACGAAGGCGCAGGTTCAAGTCTCAAGCAGCGCCTCAAACACGCCGAGCGGGTCAACCGCTGGAAGGCGCAGGCGTTGATCGCGCCGCTGGCGCTGTTTCTTCTGCTGGTGTTCCTGGTGCCGATTGCGGCGCTGCTGTACAAGAGCGTCGGCAACCCTGAAGTGGTCGACGGCCTGCCGCGCACGGTGGAAGTCATCAGCCAGTGGGATGGCAAAAGCCTGCCAGGCGAGGACGTTTACAAGGCGCTGAGCCAGGACCTGGCCGAGTCGCGCAAGAACCAGACCCTTGGTGACCTTTCCAAACGCTTGAACATGGAGCTGGCCGGTTACCGCAGCTTGTTGACCAAGACTGCCCGTGCACTGCCCTTCAAGGCTGAGCCTGCCTCTTACAAAGATGCATTGCAGGCTGTCGATGAGCGTTGGGGCGACCCGGCTTATTGGCAGGCGATCCGCCGCAATACCAGTTCGGTGACTTCTTTCTACCTGCTGGCCTCGGTGGATCATCGCATCGATGACCTTGGTGAGCTGGCCAAGGCCACCCCGGACCAGGCCATTTACCTGGACATTTTTGTCCGTACCCTGTGGATGGGGGTGGTGATTACCACTATCTGCCTGGTACTCGCCTACCCATTGGCCTACTTGTTGGCCAACCTGCCGACCCGGCAGAGCAACCTGCTGATGATTCTGGTGCTGTTGCCTTTCTGGACATCGATTTTGGTGCGGGTGGCGGCCTGGATCGTGCTGCTGCAGTCGGGCGGGCTAATCAACAGTGCGCTGATGGCCATGGGCATCATCGACCAGCCGCTGGAACTGGTGTTCAACCGCACAGGCGTCTACATCTCGATGGTGCACATCCTGCTGCCGTTCATGATCCTGCCGCTGTACAGCGTGATGAAGGGTATTTCCCCGAGCTACATGCGTGCGGCGATCTCGCTGGGCTGCCACCCGTTCGCCAGTTTCTGGCGGGTGTACTTCCCGCAGACTTATGCCGGTGTTGGCGCCGGTTGCCTGCTGGTGTTCATCCTTGCCATCGGTTACTACATCACCCCGGCGCTGCTGGGTAGTCCGAACGACCAGATGGTCAGCTACTTCGTCGCCTTCTACACCAACACCAGCATCAACTGGGGCATGGCCACCGCACTGGGCGGGCTGTTGCTGCTGGCGACCGTGCTGTTGTACCTGATCTATAGCTGGCTGGTCGGCGCCAGCCGTCTGCGCCTGAGCTGAGGAGCCTGTCATGCTGAGCCCATACATGTCGCCCGTGGAGCGGGTCTGGTTCTACAGCCTGCGTATTCTCTGCGGCTTGATCCTGCTGTTCCTGATCTTGCCAGTGCTGGTGATCGTGCCGCTGTCGTTCAACAGTGGCAGCTTCCTGGTGTACCCGCTGCAGGGCTTCTCGCTGCAGTGGTATCAGGACTTCTTCGGCTCGGCCGAATGGATGCGTGCGTTGAAAAACAGCATCATCGTTGCCCCGGCGGCCACGGTGCTGGCCATGGTGTTCGGCACGTTGGCGGCCATCGGCCTGACCCGTGGCGATTTCCCCGGCAAGTCGCTGGTGATGGCGCTGGTGATCTCGCCCATGGTGGTGCCGGTAGTGATCATCGGGGTGGCCAGTTACCTGTTCTTCGCCCCTCTGGGCATGGGCAACAGTTTCATCTCGCTGATTCTGGTGCATGCGGTACTGGGTGTGCCGTTCGTCATCATTACCGTGTCGGCGACGCTGCAGGGGTTCAACTACAATCTGGTGCGTGCGGCGGCCAGCCTGGGCGCTTCACCTCTGCTGGCTTTCCGCCGTGTGACCCTGCCGCTGATTGCGCCCGGTGTCATCTCGGGAGCCCTGTTTGCCTTTGCCACCTCGTTTGACGAGGTGGTAGTGACGCTGTTCCTCGCCGGGCCGGAGCAGGCAACCCTGCCGCGGCAGATGTTCAGCGGTATTCGCGAGAACCTGAGCCCGACCATTGCCGCGGCGGCAACCTTGCTGATTGCGTTCTCGGTGTTGTTGCTGCTGACCCTGGAGTGGTTGCGTGGGCGTAGCGAGAAGCTGAGGACTCAACAGCCGGCTTGATGATGGGCTGCCTGTGCCGGCCTCTTCGCGGCTAAAGCCGGAAGAGGCCGGCACAGGTTGCGTTGGTCGACACCAATTGATACCAATCAGCCTTCATCGCTTTCCCTGAGTTACAATGCGCGCCACCGTGAATTTGCCAACAGGTGCGCCATGCAGCCCTACGCTATTGCCCCCTCCATTCTCTCTGCCGATTTCGCCCGCCTGGGTGAGGACGTCGACAAGGTATTGGCTGCGGGTGCAGACATCGTCCACTTCGATGTCATGGACAATCACTATGTCCCCAACCTGACCATCGGCCCGATGGTTTGCACCGCTCTGCGCAAGTACGGCGTTACTGCGCCGATCGACGTGCACCTGATGGTCAGCCCGGTTGACCGCATCATTGGCGACTTTATCGAAGCGGGTGCCACCTACATCACCTTCCACCCTGAAGCCACGCAGCACATCGACCGTTCGCTTCAGCTGATCAGGGATGGTGGCTGCAAGGCCGGCCTGGTGTTCAACCCGGCCACCAGCCTGGACGCCCTGAAGTACGTGATGGACAAGATCGACATGGTGCTGCTGATGAGCGTCAACCCAGGCTTCGGCGGGCAGAAGTTCATCCCCGGCACCCTCGACAAGCTGCGCGAAGCGCGTGCGCTGATCGACGCCAGTGGCCGTGATATCCGTCTGGAGATCGATGGTGGCGTAAACGTCAACAACATCCGCGAGATCGCTGCCGCTGGCGCCGACACCTTCGTGGCCGGCTCGGCGATCTTCAACGCCCCGGACTACCAGGAAGTGATCGCCAAGATGCGCGCCGAACTGGCCCTGGCCCGCCCATGAGTGGCTTCGAGCAGCTGTTCCCGGGGACGCTGCCCAGGCTGGTAATGTTCGATCTGGACGGCACCCTGATCGATTCCGTGCCTGACCTGGCCGCCGCTGTGGACCGCATGCTGCTCGAACTGGGGCGCCCGCCTGCTGGCCTTGAGGCCGTGCGCCACTGGGTTGGCAATGGCGCCCAGGTGCTGGTGCGCCGTGCTTTGGCGGGCGGCATCGACCATGCCGACGTGGACGATGCGCTGGCGGAACAGGCGCTGGCGCTGTTCATGGACGCTTATGCCCAAAGCCATGAGCTTACTGTGGTCTACCCCGGCGTGCGCGACACCCTGCGCTGGCTGCGCAAGCAGGGCGTTGAGATGGCGCTGATTACCAACAAGCCTGAGCGCTTTGTTGGCCCGCTGCTGGACCAGATGAAGATCGGTAATTTCTTCCGCTGGATCATTGGTGGCGACACCCTGCCGCAGAAAAAGCCCGACCCGGCGGCGTTGCTGTTCGTCATGCAGATGGCCGGTGTTACCCCGCAGCAGTCCCTGTTTGTCGGTGATTCGCGCAGTGACGTGCAGGCGGCCAAGGCGGCTGGCGTGCAATGCGTGGGCCTGACCTACGGCTATAACCATGGCAGGCCGATCGACGACGAATTCCCCAGCCTGGTAATCGACGACCTGCGCGCATTGCTGCCCGGTTGCGCAGACCCGGCCACTGGGATAACGTTGGCGGACCTTCAAGCCTCACAAGACAGAGAGTCCACCGTGGCGGTTACTGGCAAATTCTGGATGAAAGTCATCAAGGCCTTGGCCCGTTGGCGTTGGCGCGCCTGACTTCAGCCTGCCGGCGTGTGCCGGCCCGTCCGTTTGCCTGACCTATTGCTGCTTGCCACGAGACTACTCATGAACCGCGAAGAATTCCTGCGCCTGGCCGCTGCCGGCTACAATCGTATTCCCTTGGCCTGTGAAACCTTGGCCGACTTCGACACGCCGCTGTCGATCTACCTGAAACTGGCTGACCAGCCCAACTCGTACCTGCTCGAATCGGTGCAGGGCGGCGAGAAGTGGGGCCGTTATTCGATGATCGGCTTGCCATCACGCACCGTGATGCGCGTGCATGGCTACCATGTCAGCATCCTGCACGATGGCGTCGAGGTGGAAAGCTGTGAGGTCGAAGACCCACTGGCATTCGTTGAAACCTTCAAGGACCGCTACAAAGTTGCCGATATCCCCGGCCTGCCGCGTTTCAATGGCGGCCTGGTCGGCTATTTTGGCTACGACTGCGTGCGCTATGTAGAAAAGCGCCTGGGCGCCAGCCCCAACCCAGACCCACTGGGCGTGCCGGATATCCTGCTGATGGTGTCCGACGCGGTGGTGGTGTTCGACAACCTGGCGGGCAAGATGCACGCCATCGTGTTGGTCGACCCAGCTGAAGATCAGGCTTTCGAACAGGGCCAGGCACGCCTGCAAGGCTTGCTGGAAACCTTGCGCCAGCCAATCACTCCGCGCCGCGGCCTGGACCTGAGCGGCCCGCAGGTGGCCGAGCCGGCCTTCCGCTCCAGCTACACCCGCGAGGATTACGAAAACGCCGTCGGTCGTATCAAGGAATACATCCTGGCCGGGGACTGTATGCAAGTGGTGCCGTCGCAGCGCATGTCGATCGACTTCAAGGCTGCGCCTATCGACCTGTATCGCGCGTTACGTTGCTTCAACCCGACGCCCTACATGTACTTCTTCAACTTCGGTGACTTCCATGTGGTCGGCAGTTCGCCCGAAGTGCTGGTACGTGTCGAGGACAACCTGGTCACCGTGCGCCCGATTGCCGGTACCCGCCCACGTGGTGCGACCGAAGAGGCCGACCGTGCCCTGGAAGACGACCTGCTGTCGGACGACAAGGAAATTGCCGAGCACCTGATGCTGATCGATCTGGGCCGCAACGATGTCGGCCGTGTGTCTTCGACCGGCAGTGTGCGCCTGACCGAGAAGATGGTGATCGAGCGTTACTCCAACGTGATGCACATTGTTTCCAACGTTACCGGCCAGCTGCGTGAAGGCCTGACGGCGATGGATGCACTGCGGGCGATTCTGCCGGCTGGGACCTTGTCGGGGGCGCCCAAGATCCGCGCGATGGAGATCATCGACGAGCTGGAACCGGTCAAGCGTGGGGTTTACGGCGGTGCCGTCGGCTATTTTGCCTGGAACGGCAACATGGATACCGCAATTGCCATTCGTACTGCAGTGATCAAGGATGGCGAGCTGCATGTGCAGGCCGGTGGCGGCATCGTTGCCGACTCGGTACCGGCGCTGGAATGGGAAGAAACCATCAACAAGCGCCGGGCGATGTTCCGTGCGGTGGCGTTGGCAGAGCAGACTTCCGCCCGATAAATTGATTGGGGCTGCTGCGCAGCCCATTCGCGGGTAAACCCGCTCCTACAAGGCAGTCGTAGGAGCGGGTTTACCCGCGAATGGGCCGCAAAGCGGCCCCCAGCAATTTAGAAGTCCACACTAACCCCCACGCTAACTCCCTGCTGCGTCAACTCATCACTCTTGCGCCAGTTGTAGTTCCCGCGCAAATGCACCCCTGCCACCATTTCATGGCTCACACCCAGGCTCGCCCGGGTCAGGTCGCTGTGCGGCGTATACCCGGTCAGGGTGAAGTCATTCGCTGGCAAGGTGGTCAGGTGCATCGTCACATCCTGCTGGTCGTCCTCGAACTCATGCTCCTGTGCCACTTCGGCAAAAAGCCGGGTATTCGTCTGTACCTGCACACTGCCCAGCAGCCCCAGGCCCAAGCGGCGTGATGTGCGCTCCTGGTCATCGAAGCCAAGCGCCGTCGAGCGCCCGCTCTTCTCGTCGTAGCCATCCACCTTCACCCGCGCATAGTCGGCACTGATGAAAGGTGCCAACTGCCAGTTGCTGGTGTCGGCCGCCAGGTTGTAGCCCAACCGCCCGGACATTGCCCAGGCCTCGCCGTCGGTGTCGCCTTTTTCACTGCGGTCATTCACGCCCAGGGCGAAGGTTCGCTTGAGGTCGCTGTAATCCAGGTGCCCGGCGGTCAGCGCCGCGTCGCCCCACCAGCGGTCCTGCCGGTATTGGGCAAAGGCGCTGGCCATATAGCTGTTCAGCCTGTAGTCCGAGTCCTGTTCGCCAGCTTCCAGCTTCTGCCGGTACACACCGCCGGCCAGGCCCAGGCGCCAGGCGTCGTTCAGGCGATAGCTGCCGCCCACGGTCAGGTTGTAGCCGCGGCCGTCACCGCTGGCCGCGCTGTGCTGGCCGTCGAAGTCCAGGTCCTGAGCGCCGCTGGCGACAAAGGCTTGCCATTGGCCAACGGCTTGCCAAGGCGTCTGCCACTGATTGCGCAACTCATCCTGATGAGCCCGCAGGCTGGCGTGGGCCATTTCCGGTAGCAGGGTCAGTTCCCAAGGGGCTGCGAGGATCGAGTAGGCGTAATCGGCAATCAGCTGCTGGCCTGCAATGGTCGGGTGTACCGAGTCGTTGAACAGGAGTTTGGTCGGGTCTGGCGTGGTGCCACTGATGCCGTACACCGGGTTTTCCAGGCAGCTATCGCCGCTGTAGCAGGTGCCGACCAGGTTCTGGTCGCTGGCCAGGCCGAACTGGCCGGGGCTGGCCAGCGCCTCGCTCAACAGCGTAGGGATGTTGAGTGGAATGATCTGGGCATCGATCTGCCCTAGTTGGCTGACCAGTGACTGGTTGAACGCAGCGGAGAGCAATGACAGTGGGTTTTGCTGGGGCGTGCCGCTGAAATTGGGCGTTTGGCCGAGGTCAGGTAGCAGCCAGACCATGATGTAGCGCGCGCCGCCTTGCTGAAGGGCTTGGGCGCTGGCAGCCAGACGGGCGCCGGCGGCTACGGCGTCGGCCGGGCTATTCACCAGGCCCTGCAGGAAGTCGTTGCCGCCGCCTGTCAGGTAATACAAGGCATTTGGGTCGGCGCGCAGGCCGTTGGCCAGGTAGCCGGGGCGCTGGCGCAGCACCAAACCGGCATTGGGGTTTCCTGGTGGGATGACGGTCTCGGACGTTGTCGTGATCGAGTCCAGGATCTGCTGGGTGGTGTACCCGCCGACTGCCCAGTTATTACCATCAGGCTGGATGCCTATAGACGTCGACGGATTCAGGTCGTCTGGCGCGACGCCCAGGCGGCCACCGAGGATCATCGGTGACACCGGAGCGAAATTGCCGTCGGCATCGCGGTTGGTGAAACGCGCGCCTGGGGTACCGCCGCCCAGGTCGGGAAACTGCCCTGCATCGGCGAGGCTGTCGCCAAATACGACGAGGGTTGAATAGGGCGAAGGACCGGCCAACGCCTGGCTGCAGGCCAGGGCCAGTGAAGCGAGGGCAAAGCGCAATAACGGGGCTTTTCGCATCAGGGAACATCCTTTTCTTTGTTTTTATCAGGACAACCCCATCGACCTTAGCAAATCGTAGTGCTTCGCTCCCAAGTCCATTCGTTTCCCCGTGTTTACAGGCATATTGCGCCCGTCGCCCCGGTAGGCTACTGTGCCGGGACGTATGAGCGAGACCTATCCTGTGTTGATCGTCAGCAAACTCTTGATGCGCGTAATCAAGGCCCACGCCCGTTGGCGTTGGCGCGCCTGACTTTATCTCCTGCCGGCCCGCCCGGCCCGTCCCCGTTTGCCTTCTTGTTTACCGCCCGTTGTGGCAAAGCCGCGCCTGTGGCTGGTGCAGGAAGGTTCGAATCATGAAGTCAGTAGATTCAAGAGGTTTAACACCATGTTACTGATGATCGACAATTACGACTCATTCACTTACAACGTCGTTCAGTACCTTGGCGAGCTGGGTGCCGAGGTCAAGGTTATTCGCAATGACGAATTGACCATTGCCCAGATCGAGGCCCTCAACCCTGAGCGCATCGTCGTATCCCCGGGCCCGTGCACGCCAAGCGAGGCGGGCGTGTCCATCGAGGCCATCCTGCATTTCGCCGGGAAGTTGCCAATTCTCGGCGTATGCCTGGGCCACCAGTCAATCGGGCAGGCCTTTGGCGGCGACGTTGTACGTGCACGCCAGGTCATGCACGGCAAGACCAGCCCGGTATATCACCGCGACCTGGGCGTGTTCGCCAGCCTTAACAACCCGCTGACCGTGACCCGTTACCACTCGCTGGTGGTAAAGCGTGAAACCTTGCCCGACTGCCTGGAAGTTACCGCCTGGACCTCCCATGCCGACGGTTCGGTGGATGAGATCATGGGCCTGCGCCACAAGACGCTGAATATCGAAGGGGTGCAATTCCACCCTGAGTCGATCCTGACCGAACAGGGCCACGAACTGTTCGCCAACTTCCTCAAGCAGACCGGCGGCCGCCGTTAAGGATCGAACATGGATATCAAGAGTGCGTTGAGCCGTATCGTCGGCCAGTTGGACCTGACTACCGAAGAAATGCGCGAGGTCATGCGCCAGATCATGACCGGTCAGTGCAGCGAGGCGCAGATAGGCGCTTTCCTGATGGGCATGCGCATGAAAAGCGAAAGCATCGACGAAATCGTCGGTGCGGTCTCGGTGATGCGTGAGCTGGCCGAAAAGGTCGAGCTGCAAAGCCTCGACGGTGTCGTTGATATTGTCGGTACCGGCGGTGATGGTGCGAACATCTTCAACGTGTCCACCGCTTCGTCCTTCGTCCTGGCGGCGGCGGGCTGCCCGGTGGCCAAGCATGGTAACCGCGCAGTATCGGGCAAGAGCGGCAGTGCCGACCTGCTGGAAGCTGCCGGCATCTACCTGAACCTGACGCCAACTCAAGTGGCACGCTGCATCGACAGCCTGGGCATCGGCTTCATGTTCGCGCAAAGTCACCACTCGGCCATGAAACATGCCGCTGGTCCACGTCGAGAACTGGGGTTGCGCACCCTGTTCAATATGCTCGGCCCGCTTACGAATCCGGCCGGAGTGAAGCATCAGGTGGTCGGTGTGTTCGCGCAAACCCTTTGCCGCCCGCTGGCTGAGGTGCTGCAGCGCCTGGGTAGCAAGCATGTGCTGGTCGTGCACTCGAAGGATGGCCTGGACGAGTTCAGCCTGGCTGCACCCACCTTCGTTGCCGAACTGAAAAACGACGAAATCACTGAATATTGGGTTGAGCCGGAAGACCTCGGCATGAAGAGCCAGAGCCTTCATGGCCTGGCTGTCGAGAGCCCTCAGGCTTCGCTGGAGTTGATCCGCGATGCGCTGGGCCGGCGCAAGACCGAGAATGGTCAGAAGGCCGCCGAGATGATCGTGCTCAATGCTGGCGCGGCGCTGTATGCCGCTGACCATGCCATGAGCCTGAGAGCGGGTGTAGAACTGGCCCATGATGTACTGCACACCGGCCTGGCCTGGGAAAAGCTGCAGGAATTGGGTGCCTTTACTGCAGTATTCAAGGTGGAGAACGAAGCATGAGTGTGCCGACGGTGCTGGAAAGGATCATTGCCCGCAAGTTTCAGGAAGTGGCCGAGCGCAGTGCGCGCGTCAGCTTCGCCGAACTGGAGGGCCTGGCCAAGGCCGCTGACGCCCCGCGAGGCTTCGCCAACGCGCTGATCGAGCAAGCCAAGCGCAAGCAGCCAGCGGTGATTGCCGAAATCAAGAAGGCTTCGCCAAGCAAGGGCGTGATCCGCGAGCACTTCGTGCCAGCGGAAATCGCGGTCAGCTACGAGAAGGGCGGGGCCACCTGCCTGTCGGTGTTGACCGATGTCGACTATTTCCAGGGTGCCGATGAGTACCTGCAGCAGGCCCGCGCAGCGGTTTCGCTGCCGGTGATCCGCAAGGACTTCATGGTCGACCCTTACCAGATCGTCGAAGCCCGGGCCCTGGGGGCAGATTGTGTACTGCTGATCGTGTCGGCGCTGGATGACGTGAAGATGGCTGAACTGGCCGCCACTGCCAAGGACGTCGGCCTCGACGTGCTGGTAGAAGTGCACGATGGCGATGAACTGGAGCGCGCGCTTAAAACCCTGGATACGCCGCTGGTGGGGGTGAACAACCGCAACCTGCACACCTTCGAGGTCAGCCTGGAAACCACCCTTGACCTGCTGCCGCGCATACCGCGTGACCGTCTGGCGATTACCGAAAGCGGTATTCTCAACCGGGCCGATGTGGAGCTGATGGCAATTAATGAGGTTTACTCGTTCCTGGTGGGGGAGGCGTTCATGCGCGCCGAGCAGCCTGGCCTGGAATTACAGCGGCTGTTCTTCCCCGAACAGGTGAAGAAGACTGTTCAGCAACTGGACTGATCAAATGAAGCCGGCGTTTTTGCCGGCTTTTTTGTAAGCCCGTTTCTACCCGGGTATGCGTCCGGTTGTAGGCGCGGGTTTACCCGCGAAGAGGCCCTTGAAATCAACATCATAGGTGGATCAATGACCGATCAACCCCTGGCCCTGACTGTCGAACAGGGCCTGCACGCCGAGCAGGAACTGCTGGCCGCCGTCTGCCGCGGCGAACGCGAGAGTGGTGTGCTGTTCTGGCGCCCCACCGACCACGCGCTGGTCATGCCTCGGCGCATGAGCCGGCTGGGCAACTTCGAGGTCGCCTGCGCGGAATTGGCCATTGCTGGCTGGCCAGTGCTGCTGCGAGAAACCGGCGGTGAGCCGGTGCCGCAGTCGCATTCGACGGTGAACGTTGCACTGGTCTACGCCGCGCCGCGCAGCGAAGGCGACCACGGCCGTATCGAAAATGCCTACGAGCGCCTGTGTCTGCCGCTGTGCGATGTGCTGCGCGAGTGGGGCGGGGTAGCTTCAGTCGGGGAAATCGACGGGGCCTTCTGCGATGGCCGCTACAACGTCAACCTCAATGGCCGCAAACTGGTGGGTACCGCCCAGCGCTGGCGTCAGGGCCTGGGTGGCAAGCGCCCGGTGGTGCTGGTGCACGGTGCGTTGCTGCTGGACAACGAGCGTGAGTCGATGGTGGCCGCGGTCAACCGCTTCAACGAGTGCTGTGAGCTGGAGCAGCGCTGTCGCGCCGATGCGCACATCGCCCTGCACGAAGTGGCGCCGGCAGCGCCCTGGTTCGAGCGCCTTTCGCAGGCCTACGCCAAGGTACTGGCCGAGTTGCCCAAGGACTAGCGGGTGCCGTAGACCACCATGGTCTTGCCCTTGACCTGCACCAGGCTGCGTTCCTCGAGGTCCTTGAGAACGCGGCCGACCATTTCCCGAGAGCAACCGACGATTCGGCCGATTTCCTGACGGGTAATCTTGATTTGCATGCCATCGGGGTGGGTCATGGCGTCGGGCTGCTTGCACAGTTCCAGCAGGCAACGGGCAACGCGCCCGGTCACGTCGAAAAATGCCAGATCGCCTACCTTGCGGGTAGTGTTGCGCAGACGCTGGGCCATCTGGCTACCCAGGGCATAGAGGATTTCAGGCTCCTGGCGCGCCAGTTCGCGAAACTTCTCGTAGCTGATTTCGGCCACTTCGCATTCGGTCTTGGCGCGTACCCAGGCACTGCGCTGCTGAACGCCATCAACGGGCTCGAACAGGCCTAGCTCGCCAAAGAAATCGCCATTGTTGAGGTAGGCGATGATCATTTCATGGCCCTCGTCGTCCTCGATGAGGATGGTGACCGAACCCTTGATGATGAACGACAGTGTCTCGGCCTGGTCGCCGGCGCAGATGATATTGCTTTTGGCGGTGTAGCGGCGGCGCTGGCAGTGTACCAGCAGCTTGTCGATGTTCTTTATCTTGGCGGGTAGGGCGGAGGCAACCATCACGAAATCCTGTTCGATACGACGCATAGGCTTTTTATAGAGGTTGGCTGACGGCGAGCGCCAGTCATTTGGCGCCAGCTTATCAGACACTACAGGATGTTTCGGTACTAAACCGACACATCTCGTGCTTTTCCCACAGCTGCACAAGGTCTAAGCTGACACCCTTTTCCGAAAATCAGGAGTCCGGGTAGATGAAGGCACGTATCCAGTGGGCCGGTGAGGCAATGTTTCTCGGCGAATCGGGGAGCGGCCATGTCGTCGTAATGGACGGCCCGCCCGAGGCCGGCGGCCGCAACCTGGGCGTGCGACCGATGGAAATGCTGTTGCTGGGCCTGGGTGGCTGCAGCAGCTTTGATGTGGTGAGCATTTTGAAGAAGTCGCGCCAGGCAGTGGAAAGCTGCGAGGCATTTCTGGAAGCAGAGCGCGCCAGCGAAGACCCGAAGGTGTTCACCAAGATTCACATGAACTTCGTGGTGAAGGGGCGTGGGCTGAAAGAAGCGCAGGTCAAGCGGGCTGTGGAACTGTCGGCGGAAAAGTATTGCTCGGCTTCGATCATGCTCGAGCGTGCCGGGGTTGAGATTACCCATGGGTACGAAATCGTAGAGCTGGGTTAAGGCTGGGTTTTCGGGGCCGCTTGCCGCCCTCGTGGAAGCGGGCGAACCCGCTCCCACATGCGCCCCGGGCGAGCTTCAGTTGCGCAGGGCCGGAAGGGCCATCCGTAACCATTGCGGAAGACTGCTTCTTAGCGCCTGGCTCAACCGCTCCCGGCGCTTCTGGTAAACCAGTCCAAGCCAGATAACCCCCAGCCCGATCATGGTCAGCACCACCGGGAACAGCAACGACTGGGCAAACACCTCGTACGACAGATATCCCAGGTAAGCCGCCACCCCCAGCGCACCAAACACCATGAACACCGGGCGACGCAGCAGCACCGCCATGCCCATCAGCGCAATGTTGATCAGGCAGTACATGGCCTTGCCCAACTCACTCCCGCTGTCCAGCAGCGTCAACCCGCCCCAGAATGCTGCCAGCCCGGCGAGGTAACCCCAACGGGCGTAGTCTTCACGCGTGCGGCCGTCTATCACGAGGAAAACCACCAGCAAGCCCAGCCCAAACCACAGGGATACGTGGCGACGCTGCTCCCAACTGAACGGAGAGCCGAAGAACCACTCGCTAAGGTCCATCGACATGAACCACAAGGCCACGGCCATGGGCATGACGATGAACGGGTAGGGGATCAGCCGCAGCATTAGCAGCCCGGCAAGCACCGTGGCTGCTTCCATCGCCAGCCAGCCGCCCTGCACGTAGGTGTAGTACTGGTGGTAGTCGGCCTGCGCATCGTCCAGTGGCCACCAGCCGATCATGCGTTCGATAGCGAATACCGCCAGCGGCACAATGCTGACTGCTACTGCTGCCAGCACGCCGGCGGCGACGGGCTGGGCGCGGCGTTGCAGATTGAGGGCGAACAAGGTGATCAGCAGGATGTAGAGGCTGACGATGATCAACAACGCGCCGTCACCGAGGCTCATCCAGGCCTCGGTGAGCAACCAGCCCAGGGCCGCCATGATCAGCATGGCGCCAAAGTAGAAGGCAACATGGGCCAGCTGAAAGCTGCCACGTGGTGCGGCTTGCTGGCGCAGAAACGCCAACAGGCTTTGGTCCTGCCCTGGTTGGAGAATGCCTGCCTGCACGGCGCGCGCCAGGTCCTTGGCGTCGAATCGATCCGTCATGGTGATGCCTTCAGATGCGGTATGTGCTCTTGGTCATGACCTTGGCCAGCAAGCTCATGCCAAAACGGACGGGGGCCGGGAAGCGATAACCACCGGCTTCCAGTGCAGACTCGGCGTGCTGCTCTTCGTCGATGCGCATTTGCTCGAGAATGGCCCGTGATTTTTCATCTTCGGGCGGGAGCTGCTCCAGGTGCTCGTCGAGATGCTTGCACACCTGATGTTCGGTAGCGGCGACGAAGCCCAGGCTGACCTTGTCGCTGACCAGCCCGGCCAGCGCGCCAATGCCGAACGACATGCCGTAGAACAGAGGGTTGAGCACGCTCGGGTGGCTGTTCAGCTGGCGAATACGCTGCTCGCACCAGGCCAGGTGGTCCACTTCTTCCTCGGCGGCATGCTCCATGGCCTTGCGCACTGACGGCAGCTTGGCGGTCAGGGCCTGGCCTTGGTACAGCGCCTGGGCGCAGACTTCACCGGTATGGTTGATGCGCATCAGCCCGGCAATATGACGGGCCCGTAGCTCGTCCAGGTCGACGTCTGGCTGGACGATGGCCGGCGATGGCCGGGCGGGTTGGCCGCTGAAAGGCAGCAAGGTGCGCATGGCAGTATCGGCCTGCAGCAACAAGCGGTCGAGCGGCGAGTAGTGACGTTCGGTAGCCATCGGGCACCTCCGCAAGAATGTGCCCGACAGTTTACCGCAATAGCGGCGGGGTCGCTTGTCGTGGGTCAGCCCGGTGGCCAGTTCATCTGGCGCTGGCCAAGCACGTGCATATGGATGTGGTAGACGGTCTGGCCGCCTTTGGGGTTGCAGTTCATGACCACGCGGAAACCTTCCTCGCAGCCTTGTTCGACAGCCAGGCGCTGGGCGGTGAACAGGATGTGGCCAGCCAGGGCCTTGTCTTCTTCGGTCAGGTCATTGAGGGTGCGAATGTGCTTTTTCGGGATGACCAGAAAATGTACCGGTGCCGCGGGTGCAATGTCCTTGAAGGCCAGGATCTGGTCGTCTTCATAGATGATATCTGCCGGGATTTCCCGGTTGATGATTTTGAGGAATAGATCGTCCACAGCACTTGCTCCATGGTGAGGGTCGGGCCGAGTGTACTCAGACGGGCGCCGCTCGCCCAGTAGCTATTCCATGCCTAAGGGGCAATAGCGGCGGTGGATCGCTCCGGCCAGCTTGCGCACCACCCAGCGCGGCAACAGGCGCGGTGCGAACGCCAGCCAGCGGTTGCGCCGGCCGGGCATGATCAGTGCGCGGTTCTTGTCCAGTGCCCGCACGGTGTACAGCGCCACTTCCTCTGGGCTGAGACAGCGCGGCTTGCCATCGAGCCGCGCAATGCGCCGGCGTGCGGAACGTACCGGGCCAGGGCACAGTACAGAGACCTTGATGCCGGTGCGCTTGAGTTCTTCGCGCAGGGCCTGGGAAAAGCTCAACACGTAAGCCTTGCTGGCGGCATAGGCGGCCATCCATGGGCCAGGTGCCACCCCGGCCAGCCCGGCGACGTTGAGAATCTGCCCGCCACCCTGTATCGCCATCAGGTTACCGATGGCGTGGCACAGGCGGCTCAGGGCCAGCACGTTGACTTCCAGCAGATCTTGTTCGTCGGCCCATTCATGGGCCAGGAACGGCCCATAGGTGCGCAAGCCTGCGCAGTTGACCAGCAAATCGATACGCCGCTCACCTTCTTCCAGCTCTAGCACGAAGCCTGAAAGGCGCAACGGCTGACTGAGGTCGCAGGCGCGGAACAGCACCTCGACACCGAAACGCTGGGTCAGCTCGATGGCGACAGGCTCCAGCGTTTCTCGTTGGCGTGCCACCAGGATCAGGTTGCGCCCGCGCCGTGCCAGCGCTTCCGCCAAGGCCAGGCCCAGGCCGCTGGAAGCACCAGTGATCATGGCGTAACGGGTCATGCAAGGCTCCTGGGGGCGGAAGAGGGCGCCTAGTGTACAACTTGCCCGTGCAAGGTGTTGCCTTTTGCTACAAGGCGCGGGCGCGCAAAACCTGGCAGCGTTCCAGGGCTTGTCGGTACTCGCCATGCAGGCGCTCGATCAATGCGCTGGCGCTGGGCAGGTCATGGATGTCTCCGACGCCCTGGCCCGCTGACCATACGGTCTTCCAGGCCTTGGCTTCGTCATCGATCGGTTTGAGCTTGCCTTGCACCTGCCCTCCCTTGAGGGTGTTCATGTCGTAGCCGGCCTGCTCCAGGCTCTGACGCAGGAAGCTGGCGGGGATGCCGGACACCACGGGTGTGTGGATGATGTCGGCGGCATGGGCATCCAGCAGCATCTGTTTGTAGGCGCCCTGAGCCTGGCTTTCTGTGGTGGCGATGAAGCGCGTGCCCATGTACGCCAGGTCCGCCCCCAGCAGTTGTGCGGCCAGGATTTCGTGGCCGTGGTTAATGCAACCAGCCAGCAGCAGGGTCTTGTCGAAGAACTGGCGAATTTCTGCTGCCAGGGCGAACGGGCTCCAGGTGCCGGCATGGCCGCCTGCGCCTGCGGCGACGGCGATAAGGCCATCGACACCTGCTTCGGCGGCTTTTTCGGCATGCCGGCGGGTGGTGACATCGTGGAGCACCAGGCCGCCGTAGCCGTGCACGGCATCGACCACTTCCTTTACCGCCCCCAGGCTGGTGATAACGATGGGTACACGGTGTTCGACGCACAAGGCCAAGTCGGCCTGCAGGCGCGGGTTGGTCGGGTGGACGATCAGGTTGACGGCGTAGGGCGCTGGCGCCTGCAGTTGAGCCAGGCCAGCCTCGATCTCCTCCAGCCAAGCCTTGAAGCCAGCGCTGTCGCGTTGGTTCAGGGCCGGGAAACTGCCAACCACGCCGCTGGCGCAGCAGGCCAGCACCAGTTGGGGGTTGGAGATGAGGAACATCGGCGCGGCAACCACCGGCAGCCGCAGGCGTTGTTCGAGCGAGGCAGGTAGCGACATGGCAAGGCTCCTTGAGCGGGTGGCTATGTCAGAACGGTTTCACCACCACCAGAATGACGATACCCAGTAGGATCAGCACGGGCACTTCGTTGAACCAGCGATAGTAGACGTGGCTGCGGGCGTTGGTGCCATTGGCGAAGCGTTTGCGCTGGGCACCGCACACGTGATGGTAGCCGGTCAGCAGGATCACCAGGGTGAGCTTGGCATGCAGCCACCCCTGGCTCAGCCAGCCGGGGGTGAGGTACAGCATCCAGGCGCCAAAAACATAGGTGGCGATCATCGCCGGGTTCATGATGCCGCGATACAGCTTGCGCTCCATGGTCACAAAGCGTTCCTGGCTGATGCTGTCCTGGCTCTGGGCGTGGTAGACGAACAGCCTGGGCAGGTAGAACAGGCCGGCGAACCAGCAGAC
The DNA here is from genome assembly GCF_021378985.1 of Pseudomonas sp. JR33AA. NCBI lineage: Bacteria > Pseudomonadati > Pseudomonadota > Gammaproteobacteria > Pseudomonadales > Pseudomonadaceae > Pseudomonas > Pseudomonas sp. JR33AA. Next base: position 6,247 of record NZ_JAJSAW010000008.1, on the reverse strand, counting down.
CACGCTGACGATATGCAGCGCTTTGATCCATAGGTAAAGCATGGAGGGAGTTCCTTCAGATAATCACGGTCGTCAGATAGTAGTGGTCAAGCGCCCGAAGGGTCACCCGAAGAGTTGTTACAGGCGCCCCGCGCCCCTATTATCGTGCGCTTTCCAGACGGCTCGTTGATAAGGGGCAAGCGTTATGATCAAGGTCGGTATCGTCGGCGGCACGGGTTACACCGGCGTCGAACTGTTGCGTCTGCTGGCACAGCATCCACAGGCCGAAGTGGCGGTCATCACTTCGCGCTCCGAGGCGGGCGTGGCGGTGGCGGACATGTACCCGAACCTGCGCGGCCACTATGACGGCTTGGCGTTCAGCGTGCCGGACAGCAAGGCTCTGGCCGCCTGTGATGTGGTGTTCTTCGCCACTCCACATGGTGTTGCGCACGCCCTGGCTGGTGAGCTGTTGGCGGCTGGCACCAAGGTGATCGACCTGTCTGCCGACTTCCGTCTGCAGGATGCCGCTGAGTGGGGCAAGTGGTACGGTCAGCCCCATGGCGCGCCAGAGCTGCTCAAGGACGCCGTGTATGGCCTGCCTGAAGTCAACCGCGAGAAGATCCGCCAGGCACGCCTGATCGCTGTGCCGGGTTGCTATCCGACTGCCACCCAGCTGGGCTTCCTGCCGCTGCTGGAAGCAGGGCTGGCTGACCCGTCGCGCCTGATCGCCGACTGCAAGTCGGGTGTCAGCGGCGCTGGCCGTGGCGCTGCGGTGGGTTCGCTGTTCTGCGAGGCCGGCGAGAGCATGAAAGCCTATGCAGTCAAGGGGCACCGTCACCTGCCAGAGATCAGCCAAGGCTTGCGCCTGGCCGCTGGCAAGGATATCGGCCTGACATTCGTGCCGCACCTGACACCGATGATCCGTGGCATCCACGCCACCCTTTACGCGAACGTGGTCGATACCTCCGTCGACCTGCAGGCGCTGTTCGAGAAACGCTACGCCGATGAACCGTTCGTCGACGTGATGCCAGCAGGCAGCCATCCGGAAACCCGTAGCGTGCGTGGTGCCAACGTCTGCCGCATTGCCGTTCATCGCCCGCAGGGTGGTGACCTGGTGGTGGTGCTGTCGGTGATCGACAACCTGGTCAAGGGCGCCTCCGGCCAGGCGGTGCAGAACCTCAACATCCTGTTCGGGCTGGATGAACGCATGGGCCTGTCCCATGCCGGCTTGCTGCCGTAAGGCCGCCAGCATTGAAAAAGGCCCGCGTCGTGCGGGCCTTTCTGCAGGTCGCGACTAAAGCCGCACAATTCTTGACCGATTTTCTCGGGAAAGCGGATAATGCGCGTCATCGAGTTTTATGGCGGCTACCGCGCCGGGAGAATCAACATGAGCGTCGAAACCTTCACCCCTACCGGTCTGGAATTTACCCACGGGGCAGCCCAGAAGGTGAAGAACCTGGTCAGTGAGGAAGGCAATGAGCGTCTGAAGCTGCGAGTGTTCGTTACCGGTGGCGGTTGCTCGGGCTTCCAGTACGGCTTCACCTTCGATGAAGACGTGGCCGAAGATGACACCATTGTCGAGCGCGAGGGCGTTTCCCTGGTGGTCGACCCAATGAGCTTCCAGTACCTGGCGGGTGCCGAAGTGGACTACCAGGAAGGCCTGGAAGGTTCGCGTTTCGTGATCAAGAACCCGAATGCCGCGACCACCTGCGGTTGCGGGTCGTCGTTCTCGATCTAAGGGCGGGCATACGAAAACGCCGCGCAATTGCGCGGCGTTTTTTTTGCGGGCGTAGCGGCTATGCCGGGTAGATTGCGCCCAGTACGCGCAGGCCTTTGGCGGCAGTGACGCTGGGGCGGTTGGCGGCGATACCCTCCAGGCAGCAGTGCGCCAGCCAGGCGAAGGCCATGGCTTCGACCCAGTCCGGGTCTACACCATAGGCCCCAGTGCTTGCTACACGGGCTGCGGGTAGCAGTTGGCCAAGACGGGCCATCAGCGCGCCGTTGCGGGCGCCCCCACCACAGACCAGCAGCGCCTCGGTGCCTTGCTGGGCGTTGCCAAGCGAATCGATGATGCTGCGTGCGGTCAGCTCCAGCAGTGTCGCCTGCACGTCCTGGGCTCGGTATGCCGGCAGGTTGGCCAGGTGGCGATCCAGCCAAGGCAGGTTGAACACCTCGCGGCCGGTACTCTTCGGGCCGCTGCCGGCAAAGAACGGGTCAGCCATCAGTACGCTGAGCAACCCGGGTTGCACCACACCCGAGGCAGCCCAGGCACCATCTGCGTCGTAGGCGTGGCCGAGCTCGCGTTCGATCCAGGCATCCAGCAGCACGTTCCCCGGGCCGCAATCGAACCCATGAACCGGCTTGTCCTGTTCGATGAGGCTGAGGTTGCTGAAACCGCCTACGTTGAGGATTGCCAGGCGTCGGCCAAGCTGGCTGAACAAGGTTTCGTGGAAGGCCGGTACCAGTGGCGCGCCCTGGCCGCCGGCAGCTACGTCGCGACGGCGGAAGTCGGCGACCACGCTGATGCCGGTCAGTTCGGCGAGCAGTGCTGGGTTACCGATCTGCACAGTAAAGCCGCGGGCCGGTTCATGGCGAATGGTCTGACCGTGGCTGCCGATGGCGCGAACGGCTTCGGGCTTCAGTCCCTGGCGAACCAGCAGTTGGCGGATACCTTCGCCGGCCAGGCTGGCCCAGCGGTTTTCCGCCAGTGCTGCACGGGCGATCTCATCAGGGCCGCTGCTGCACAGGGCCAGCAGGTCCTGGCGCAGGTCGGGGGGCATGGGCAGGTAGTGGGTAGCGAGCAGTTCAAGCTGCTCGCCTTGTTCGATCAGGGCGATATCCAGGCCATCGAGGCTGGTGCCGGACATCACCCCCAGGTAGAGCGCCATGGCTTAGCGCTTGTTCGCTGCGAGCAGGGTGGCCTTTTCCTGATCCATGCGGGCGATCAGCGGCTGGCTTTGCTGCAGGAAGCGCTGACGCTCGTTCTTGGCAATCGGGTCAGCCATTGGCACCTTCTGGCTCAGCGGGTCGACGTGCACGCCGTTGACCTGGAACTCGTAGTGCAGGTGTGGGCCGGTGGACAGGCCGGTAGTGCCGATGTAGCCAATGATCTGGCCCTGCTTGACCGTACTGCCGGTCTTGATGCCTTTGGCAAAGCCCTGCATGTGGCCATACAGCGTCTTGTAGCGGTTGCCATGCTGAATGATCACGGTATTGCCGTAGCCACCCCGGCGCCCGGCCAGTTCGATGCGACCGTCACCGGCTGCCTTGATCGGTGTACCTCGTGGGGCCGCGTAGTCGACGCCTTTATGGGCGCGGATCTTGTTCAGGATAGGGTGCTTGCGACCGGCGGAAAAGCGCGAGCTGATACGGGCGAAGTCCACCGGGGTACGGATGAATGCCTTGCGCAGGCTGTTGCCGTCGGCGGTGTAGTAGGTAGTGTTGCCCTGCTTGTTGGTGTAGCGCACGGCAGTGTAGGTTTTGCCGCGGTTGGTGAAGCGCGCAGAGAGGATGTTACCGGTGCCGACGACCTTGCCGTCCATCACCTTCTGTTCGTAGACCACGTCGAACTCGTCCCCTGGGCGAATATCCTGGGCGAAGTCGATGTCGTAACCCAGCACGCGCGCCATGTCCATGGTCATGCTGTGGGACAGGCCGGCGCGCTGGGCGGAAGCTGACAGCGAGCTCTTGATCACGCCGTGGGCATAGGCGGTGCGTATCACCGGTTTGCTGATTTCACGGTTGAATGTGTAGCCCTTGGCGGTTTTAGTCAGGCGGATGGTTTCGAGGTTGCTGACTTTGCTGTGCAGACTGGCCAGTTGGCCATCCTTGTCGAGCTCGAATTGCAAGACCTGGCCGTGCTTGAGCTGGCTGAATTGCTTGGCCTGCTTGTTGTTGGCCAACAAGTCATGCACCGCATTGGCTGGCAGGCCGACCTTGGCGAACAGGGTGGACAAGGTATCGCCGCGGGCCACGGTGACTTCGCGGTGGCCAGGCTCCTTGGTGGCCTCGGCAACCGGTGCGGCGGCCGGGGCCTGCTGATCGGCCTTCTGGGTTTCGGGGGTAGCCTCTTCGATCTGGGCGAAAGGCGAGCCTTGCTCACCTTCGGTTTGCACCAGTGGCGCGGCGCGGGATTCGTCTTTCAGCTGTTCGGCAGGGCTTTCGAGCTCAAGGTTGAGGGTGGTTTTCTTGGCTTCCACTTCGCTGGAAGGAAATACCAGCAAAGCCAGGCTGAGCAGGGCGGCGATGCCGCTGGCGGCCAACAGATGGCTCTTCGGATAAAGCGGGGGCGCTTTAGGCGGTTCGTTGGTCATGGGCAAGGTGACTTTGAAAAAAGTGAAATGGAAAAGATGAATGACATGATGAAGATGAAATAACTGTATAAAATATAACCAAATCCATTTTCACGCAAGGGCGCGTAGACGCCGCAAGCCAGTGCTCGGGTCACATTCCTTTGCGAAACTTGTATTTGACGGCCGATCTTGTATGGTTGGCTCCCCCTGAATCTGAGCCTTGCGGGTTTGTCTATGAAGTCGGTTGAAGAGCAGCTGGCGCTTATCAAGCGCGGTGCGGAAGAAGTACTGGTCGAGTCGGAACTGGTGGAGAAGCTCAAGCGCGGCCAACCTCTGCGTATCAAGGCCGGCTTCGACCCGACCGCTCCGGACCTGCACCTGGGTCACACGGTGCTGATCAACAAGCTGCGTCAGTTCCAGGATCTGGGTCACCAGGTAATCTTCCTGATCGGTGACTTCACCGGCATGATCGGCGACCCGAGCGGCAAGAGCGCCACGCGCCCGCCGCTGACCCGCGAGCAGGTGCTGGACAACGCCGAGACGTACAAGCAGCAGGTATTCAAGATTCTCGACCCGGCCAAGACCGAAGTCGCGTTCAACTCCACGTGGATGGACAAGCTGTCCCCTGCCGACTTCATTCGCCTGGCTTCGCAGTACACCGTCGCGCGCATGCTGGAGCGTGACGACTTCGACAAGCGTTACACCACCAACCAGCCGATTGCCATCCACGAGTTCCTCTACCCGTTGGTGCAAGGCTATGACTCGGTGGCGCTGAAGGCGGATGTGGAGCTGGGTGGTACCGACCAGAAGTTCAACCTGCTGATGGGGCGTGAACTGCAGCGGTCGTATGGGCAGGAAGCACAGAACATTGTGACCATGCCGTTGCTCGAAGGGCTTGACGGCGTGAAGAAGATGTCGAAGTCGCTGGGCAACTATGTCGGCATCCAGGAAGCACCGGGTGTGATGTACAGCAAGCTGGTGTCGATCCCGGATACCCTGATGTGGCGTTACTTCGAGTTGCTGAGCTTCCGTTCGATGGAAGAAATCGAGCAGTTCCGTGCTGATGTAGCCAATGGGGCTAACCCGCGTGACATCAAGATCAAGCTCGCGGAAGAGATTGTGGCGCGCTTCCATGGTGAGGAGGCTGCGGCCAATGCTCACCGCGCTGCGGGCAACCGTATGAAGGAAGGCGAGTTGCCGGAAGACTTGCCGGAGATCGAAGTGGCTGCGACGGAAGATCTGCCGATCGCGGCCGTGCTGAATCGGGCCGGGCTGGTGAAGAACTCGGCACAGGCCCGTGATTTGCTGAGTGGCGGCGCGGTGAAGGTTGATGGTGCCGTGGTCGACAAGGACTTCATGTTTGTCCTTGGTGCTACTCATGTATGCCAGGCGGGTAAGAAGTCGTTTGGCCGGGTTACCCTCAAGGCTGAGTGATTGCCTGATGGTGTAGCTATATAGAAGCGGGGAGGCCGGTAGGCCTCCCCGCTTTTTTTTTGGGGTTTGGTTGTTGCTGTTCTAGGGGAGAGGTGGGGTGGGTATGTCTTGAGATGGTGTTGTCGGTGATATGTGTCTGCCATAACCCCTGCAGCGCCTGTGAGACCGAGCGCCGCCCGCGCGGCGCTTCGCGAGTAAACCCGCTCCTACGTTTGTTTCGGGCCAATTATGCCTGTGGGGTTTGCGCGCGAACGCCCTGGCGCATGGCTCGATATCGCGTCGTACCAACAAGGCGGTCGCGCGCGCCCGGCACAGGAGGGACTGGCCCGAAACAAACGTAGGAGCGAGCTTGCTCGCGAAGCGCCGCGCGGGCGGCGCTCGATCTCACAGGCGCTAAATGCGTTGTGGCGAACACCTGGTAGCCTTGATACGGTCTTTTTCCCCCTATATTCCACTTCATTGAAATTAAAGGTTGACGCCCTCTCGAATCCCCTTATAATGCGCCCCACTTCCAGCGACAACGGAACGACAAACTTCTTGAA